>CANFQF010000304.1 GCA_947449025.1 Comamonadaceae bacterium | reverse complement strand
ACTGCGTTTATGCATCTGCTGCCCGAGGCTTTCGAGGAGGGCGCCGACGCGCGCATCCTCTTTCTCGTTTTGCTGGCAGGGTTGGTGTTCTTCTTCCTGCTCGACAAGGCCGAGTTGTGGCACCACGGCCATGAACATCATCACGGCGAGCACGTGAATGCCCATGATCACGATCACGATCACCCGCACGACCATGCCCACGTGTCGCATCAGGGTCACACCGCTCATCACGCCCACGCGGCTGGCGGCTGGAGCCTGCTGACGGGGGACAGCATCCATTGCTTTGGCGATGGCGTGCTGATTGCGTCCGCTTTCGCCGCCGACCCGCGCCTGGGCGTGGTGGCTGCCCTGTCTGTCATGGCCCATGAGGTTCCCCACCATATTGGCGATCTGGTCGTGCTGGCACGAACCAGCGGGAGTCGACGTGCCGCCTTCATCAAGGTTTCTCTTGCCGGCGCGCTCACCTCTCTGGGCGGGCTTGCCGGTTGGTGGCTGGTGGCCCATCTCACGGGCTTCCTGCCGTATCTTTTGACCCTTGCCAGCAGCAGCTTCATCTATGTGGCGCTGGCCGATCTGATTCCCCAATTGCAAAAACAAATGGGTGCCCGTGCGGCCGCATTACAGGTGGTTTGGCTGGTGGCAGGTATTGCCCTCGTCGGTACCGTCAGCGCCTTCGCGCATTTCCACTAGCCCTCTTACCGCGCCGCGCCGCACCCCATTTGCGCGGGCTGCCGCTTGCGGCCAGCTCCCCACCAGGGGGCTGCGCATGGCATTCACCGGATCCCGTCCTACGCCCGTTGAGGTCGCAATCCGCACAGCGGAGGCACTTGTCCGACGCGACCAACCCGTATTCCTCCCTATGGTGGCACCTGCTTCGGCAAGGCCGGTTGCCCTGCGCCGGTCACTCTCTGTTCCGCAGGTACAACCTGCGACCCGCAACCTTTGGAGGCCCCATGAACTTTCTGCATCTTTCCACCCGAATGACCCAACGCCCCGGGCGTTATTTCCGTGGCTGGCCCGCCGCGACGCTCGCCGGTCTGCTGGCCGCATCGCTCTCAACCGCTTGGTCGCAGGGGGCAGCAGGCATTGGCAGCAAGTCCGACAGCGCCACCTCTGGCCAGGGCGCGGCTGTTACCCAGCCGGGCACCAGCACTCGCAGCATGTCGGACAAATCGCGCATCGTTCGCGCAGACCGCCGGTTTATCGAGGAAGCCGCGGCCAGTGGTCAGATGGAGGTGCAGGCGGCGCAGATGGTCGCTAGCCGAGGCAGCGACAAGGCTGTCAAGGACTACGCCGCCACCTTGATTGAGCAGCATGGCATCGCCAACACTGAACTCACTCAACTCGCCGCCACCCTCGGCGTCGAGCTGCCCTCATCCTTGCCGCGCGCCATGCGCAACGAGGTAGAGAAGCTCGGCAAGCGCACTGGCACTGAGTTCGACCGTGAATTTGTGCGTGAAGTCGGCATCAAAGAGCATGAGCAAGACATCAAGCGATACCAGAAGGCGAGCAATGATGTGAAGGAGCCTCAGCTCAAGGCATGGGTCGACAAGACGCTGCCCATGCTCCAACAGCACCTTGCTGCTGCCCAAAAGCTGCCGCAGGCCGGGAGCGATGCTGCCGCCGCCACGCGGATCCAGCAGCAGCGAATGGGCGCTGGAGCGGGCGCGGGTGACAAGCCGGCCAACCAGGTCAATCCCGGCACAGGTGGCGGCTCTATGGCGCCCTACGGCCGTTGATCGGGTTTGGTAGCCGTCGCCTGCCCCTGGCGGGCGGCGGTTGGCCCCTGGCAGCGAAGGACATTGTCCGGCGCTGCCAGGGTGCGCGCGCATCCCCCGGTTGGACCGTGGCCCACGGTTCCGCCAAAATGGGGGTAGCCATGCCCAACTTCGACGCACCCCGTATTCATGTTCTGGCCGGTGCCAGCAATTTCCGAGACCTTGCCGAGCGCGTCCATCCGATCGTCCCGATGCGTCCCGGCCTGGTTTTTCGCTCTGACCACCTGGGCAACCTCAGCCAGGACGATATCAATGCGTTGCAGGCGATCGGTCTGCGCCGCGTCATCGATTTTCGGGGCGTGCAGGAGCGCCAAACGGCCGCTTGCGCCCTGCCGGACGCGACGATTCATGCGCTCACCATAGAGCCGAGCATCGTGCAGGTGCTCTCTGACCTGATCGCTTCTGGTCACCGGCCGACGACCGCCGAGGTCCAGCATCACATGCAGGACACCTACCGCGGCTTTGTCCGTGGCGCCAGTTATCGCTTTGCCGAATTCTTTGGCCATCTGCTCGAATCGGCCGAGCCCACCGTGTTTCATTGCACCGCCGGAAAAGACAGGACCGGGCTGGCCGCCGCCTTGTTCCTTCACATCCTGGGCGCTTCGCGTGAGCAGATCCTGGACGACTACCTTCTGACCAACCAGCGCTTGCGCCCCCCCACTGTTTCCAGCGGCACCCTCGACCCGGTGGTGGCTCAGGTTCTGCGGGGTGTCGAATCGGAATTTTTGCAGGCCGCCTACGACGCAATCGACGCCGACCACGGGTCAATCGACCGCTTTCTCGACCGCGGGCTTGGCCTGGGCGAAGCAGAGCGCAAACAACTGCGCGCGCTCTATCTCGTTCGGTAAGCCGCCAATCGGCTTCAGCTCAAATCTCTTTCGCTGGCGCGTCCGGAACGCGCCTCGTTCGAAGCACCGTGGCGGCGATGCCACTCACGATGATCAGCCCCATGCCCAGCCAGCCAGCGACCGGGATGTCGTCTCCGAAGAGAATGAGGCTGAAGATCGCGCCAAATACGATCCCAAAGTACTGGAGGCAGGCCACGACCAGCGTGGCCCCGCTGCCGTAGGCATAGGTCATGCACAGTTGACCCAAGGTGGCGAACACCCCGATGGGCACCAGCCAGGCCGCCTGCTGCCACTGCCACGCCGAGACTCCCTGCATTGCCATGCCTACCAGCCCTGCCACGGTCGACCCTGAGCCGAAATAAAAGACGATGCGGGTTTCGGGT
>CANFQF010000303.1 GCA_947449025.1 Comamonadaceae bacterium | reverse complement strand
GTCGGCGGCTACAAGGAGGTGGTGGTGCGTGTCGTTGGCGAGGGCGCCTACGGCAAGCTCAAGTTCGAGTCCGGCGGCCACCGGGTCCAGCGGGTGCCCGCTACCGAGACCCAGGGCCGCATCCACACCAGCGCCTGCACCGTCGCCGCATTGCCCGAGCCGGACGAGGCACAGGCGGTGCAGATCAACCCGGCCGACCTGCGCATCGACACCTTCCGCGCCTCGGGCGCGGGCGGCCAACATATCAACAAAACCGATTCGGCGGTGCGCGTCACCCACCTGCCCACAGGCATCGTGGCCGAGTGCCAGGACGACCGGTCCCAGCACCGCAACAAGGCCAAGGCACTGCAGGTGCTGGCTGCCCGCATCCGCGAAGCCGAGCGTGCCGAGCGCGCAGCCAAGGAGGCGGCCACCCGCAAGGGCCTGATCGGCAGCGGCGACCGCAGTGACCGCATCCGCACCTACAACTTCCCGCAGGGCCGGGCCACCGACCACCGCATCAACCTCACCCTGTACAAACTGGCCTTCGTGATGGAGGGCGAGCTTGACGAAATGGTCGAGGGCTTGCTGCTGGCACGCAAGGCCGAACAGCTCGCCGAACTGGAAGCGGCGGGAGGCGGAGTGTGAGCACTGCGCCGGGCGGCCTGCTAACGGTCACTCAGGCCCTGACGCGGGCGCAGGCGCTGGGCCTCGATCGTCTGGACGCGCAACTGTTGCTGCTTCACGCACTGGGCCGCGGCGAGAGCGAGCGGGCCTGGCTGCTGGCGCATGACACCGACTTGTTGCCGGACGAACAGGTCAACGCGTTCGAGGCCCTGTGCCAGCGCCGCCTGGCCGGCGAGCCGGTGGCCTACCTGCTGGGGCACAAGGAATTCTGGGGTCTGGCGCTGGCGGTCGATGCCCGTGTGCTGGTGCCCCGACCCGATACCGAAACCCTGGTCGAATGGGCGCTGGAGGTGGTCGACGCGATGGGTCTCCCTGCCGCCGCCCCCACTGGCCCTCGCGTGTTGGACCTCGGCACCGGCAGCGGTGCCATCGCACTGGCCCTGGCCCATGCCCGGCCCGCCCTGCGTGTGGCTGCCGTCGACCGCAGTGCCGATGCGCTGGCGGTGGCCACAGGCAATGCCCTGCGTCTGGGCCTGGCGGTCGACTTCCGGCAAGCCAGCTGGCTGGATGGCGCGCCCACGGGTCTGGATCTGATCGTGAGCAATCCGCCCTATATCGCCGACGGGGACCCGCATCTGGCCGGCCTCGGCCACGAGCCGCGCGCGGCCCTGGCTTCAGGCCCCGACGGCCTGGCCGACCTGCGCAGCATCATCGCCGCGGCCCCGGCCCACCTCACTCCAGGGGGCTGGCTGCTGCTGGAGCACGGCTGGGACCAAGCCGAGGCGGTGTGCGCCCTGCTGGTACGGGCCGGATTCGGCCTGGTACGAAGCCGCGCCGACCTGGCGGGCCACCTGCGCTGCTCAGGCGGGCGATGGCCGTCAAAATCCCTTGCCGAACTGGGATAATTTCATCCTGACTACAGTGGCCAAGACATTGGCCAAGTGCCAAGCACGATATCCCACCGAGGAAACACCATGAGCGACACCCAGCAACGCATCTCCGAACTCGTGAAGAACAATGAAGTTGTCCTGTTCATGAAGGGCACCGCCAGCTTCCCCATGTGCGGCTTTTCTGGCCGCGCGATCCAGATCCTCAAGGCCTGCGGCGTGGAGACCAAGGGCATCACCACGGTCAACGTCCTCGAAGACGACGCCATCCGCCAGGGCATCAAGGAATTTTCCAACTGGCCCACCATCCCGCAGCTCTATGTGAAGGGCGAGTTCATCGGCGGCTCGGACATCATGATGGACATGTACGAGTCCGGCGAACTCAAGCAGGCCCTGGGCAAGGACTGATCTCCGCCCAGCCTCAGCCCAACGCTGAGGCCCCTCACAGCGCAACACTCCGGCGGCCGCTTCACCCGCCCCGATCAACTGCCCGGGTCAACCGCCCCGCTCACCCGCCCCGATCCACAGGGCCTGGCGCCCGCGGCCCGGCCGGCGCAGGTGTTCCGGCCGGCGCCTCTGCCGGCTTGTCCTTGTATTCCCAGCGCCTTGCAGCGGCGAACACCGCGTTGGGATACTCCGGCCGCCCCCGGCTGCCGTTGTAGCGCCCGAGCCCCATGTAAAGGTCACCGCTTTCGCGGTCGATGTAGTGCCGCAGGATGACGCAGCCAAAGCGCAGGTTGGTCTGCATGTGAAACAGCTTGCCCGGATCACCATCGCCGATGAGACGGCTCCAGAAAGGCATGACCTGCATATAGCCACGCGCGCCCACCGGGCTCACTACGAACTTGCGAAATCCGCTCTCGACCTGGATCAGGCCCAGCACCAGGCCCGGGTCCAGACCCGCGCGCTTGGCTTCGTACCAGACGGTCTGCAAGAACTCCTTGCGTTCGCGCCAGTCGACCTGGTGACGGCTCAGGCGCACCGCCATATCGACCAGCCAGCGCACGTAGTGCAGGCGCTCGCTGGTGCTGCGGAACTCGGGTTCGGGCGGCGCCGCCTGGGCGATGGCCAGGCGCAGCGCGTTGCGCACCGCATCGGCCAGCGGCTCCTCCAACTGGGAACCGGCATAGGCCGCAGGCAGGAATGCGGGCAGCAGGCCCAGGGGGACGCTGGCCAACCCCAGCGCAAGGCGGGCCTGGCGGACCATCCATGCACGTCGTTGAACCAGAGTCATGGCGCGATACCGAGATCTCTGCGAGCGAACCTGCCCGGGCAGTTGGCCAGAGGCGAGGGCGGGGCCTGCCTCAGACCTTGAGCCGTTCGCGCAAAAAGGCCAGCACCTCACCCGAGGCAACCTTGGTGGCGGCCGCGTCGCGGCGGTGCTGGTACTCCAGCTGGCCTTCCTTGAGGCCACGGTCGGAGATGACCAAGCGGTGCGGCACCCCGATCAGCTCCCAGTCGGCGAACATCGCGCCGGGGCGCTCGCCACGGTCGTCAAGCAGCACGTCAACGCCGAGTGCGGCGAGTTCGTCATGCAGCTTTTCAGCGGCAGCCTTGACCTCGGCGCTGCGGTCCATGCCGATGGG
>CANFQF010000302.1 GCA_947449025.1 Comamonadaceae bacterium | reverse complement strand
GGGGACGGGCACTGTCGCCGCGCCCACGTTGGCTGGCAGGTTCGGCAGGGGAGTTGGTCGAGGCGCCGCTGCGGTGGCTGGTGCCGCTAGAGACATGACCGCTGCTGCACTTTGCGCCCGGGGCGTTGCGGCCGGTTCAAGCACCGGGCCCGATACATTCGTCGCTGCCGGTGCCGGTGCCGGTGCCGGTGCCGGTGCGGTCGGCACCGTCGGTGCAGCAGGCAATGCCGGCGCAGGCGCTGCAGCACCCGTTGAATTGGGCTGCGGCGGCTGGGCGGGCAATGACACCCGCTCGCGGACCGGGTCGGGCCGCGCTGACGCTGCTGATGGCGCGCCTTGGGACGCCTGGGACGCCTGGAGCGCTTGGGGCGCCGCCGCCTGTGGCGCTTCCCTCATTAAGACCTGCGGGCCCACCGTCTCCTGTGGCCTACGCAGTACCCCTCCGCCCAGCGCCCAGAGAGCGGCCAGGTGCAGCCCCAGCACGGCTGCGGCGAGGAGGAGAAGACGGCGGTCTGCGAACAAGGGTGGGGCGCTTGCGCGGCAATCAAGGCCCCTCAGTGTAGGACGGGTCTTGCGCGGCGCCAGCGCCGCCCTGCGCTAGGCGGCCGCGGCCATCTGCGTCTGCAGGTAGTTGGGCAGTCCCACTTTGCCCAGCAGGTCGATTTGGGTCTCGAGAAAATCGATGTGCGTTTCTGTATCGACCAGAACCTCCTGCAGGAGCTTGCGCGATCCGTAGTCGCGTGCCGCCTCGCAGGCCGCCAAGCCCTCCTTGAGCGTCACCTGCGCGGCGCGCTCGAGGCGCAGGTCGCAGTCGAGGATGTCGGGCAGGTCTTCCCCGATCAGCAGCTTGCCCAGGTCTTGCAGGTTGGGCAGGCCGTCGAGGCTGAGGATGCGCGCCATCAGCCGGTCGGCATGTTTCATCTCTTCGATCGCCTCGTCGTACTCACGCTGGGCCAGCTTGCCCAGGCCCCAATGCTCGAGGATGCGGTAGTGCAGAAAGTACTGGTGGGTGGCGGTCAGCTCGTTGCGCAGCTGCGCCTGGAGGTGGTGGATGATCTTCGGATCGCCTTGCATGCCTGCACTCCCGTGACACCAATAGAAAGGGGCCGCATTGTCACGCGAATGGCGTGCGCTGCGGCCCCACTGGCAGGCAGATTTACCGGACTCAGACGGTCGCCAACTCCGGCACCGGGGTCGGCGAGGGGGCTGGTGCAGGTACGGGTGCGGCGTCGCTCGGGGCGCTGCTGCGGATCAGGTGGTCAAACGCGCCGAGCGCGGCCTTGGCCCCTTCACCTGCTGCCACGATGATCTGTTTGTACGGCACCGTGGTGGCGTCACCTGCGGCGAACACGCCGGGCAGCGAGGTCTGGCCCTTGGCGTCGACCACGATCTCGCCGTGCCTGGAAAGCTCGAGCGTGCCCTTCAGCCACTCGGTATTGGGCACCAGTCCGATCTGCACGAACACGCCCGCCAGTTCCACACGGTGCTCCTCGCCCGTGGCCCGGTCTTGGTAGCGCAGGCCGTCGACCTTCTGGCCGTCGCCGGTGACCTCGGTCGTTTGCGCGTTGGTGACGATGGTCACATTGGGCAGGCTGGTCGCCTTGCGCTGCAGCACCGCATCGGCGCGCAACTCGGTACCGAACTCGATCAGCGTCACGTGCTGGGCGATGCCAGCCAGGTCAATGGCTGCTTCTACCCCCGAATTGCCGCCGCCGATCACCGCCACCCGCTTGCCTTTGTAAAGCGGTCCGTCGCAGTGCGGGCAATAGGCCACGCCCTTGTTCTTGTACTCGGCCTCACCCGGCACACCCAGATTGCGCCAGCGCGCGCCGGTGGCCAGAATCACCGAACGGGCCTTCAGGGAAGCGCCGCTGTCGAACCGCACCTCGACCAGTCCGTCGGTACCAGCCGCCGGCACCAGACCTTTGGCGCGCTGCATGTTCATGATGTCCACGTCGTACTGGCGGACATGCTCCTCGAGGGCCAGCGCAAAGCGTGGTCCTTCGGTTTCCTTGATAGAGATGAAGTTCTCGATGCCCAGTGTGTCCAGCACCTGGCCGCCAAAGCGTTCGGAGGCGATCCCGGTGCGGATGCCCTTGCGTGCGGCATAGACGGCAGCGGCCGCGCCCGCGGGTCCGCCGCCCACGATCAGCACGTCAAACGGCGCCTTGGCGCTGACCTTCTCCGCCTCGCGGGCCTGGGCGCCGGTATCCACCTTGGCCAGGATCTCCTCGAGGGTCATCCGGCCGGTGCCAAACAGGGTGCCATTGAGGTACACCGAGGGCACGCCCATGACCTTGCGCTCTTCAATCTCGGCCTGGAACAGGCTGCCCTCGATCATGGTCGCTTTGATTCGGGGGTTTTGCACCGCCATGAGGTTCAGGGCCTGAACCACGTCCGGGCAGTTGTGGCAGGTGAGCGATATGTACACCTCGAAGTCCAGGTCGGCGTCCAGCGCGCGAATCTGCTCGAGCAGGGCTTGGTCCACCTTGGGCGGGTAGCCGCCGACCTGCAACAGCGCCAATACCAGGGAGGTGAACTCGTGCCCCATCGGCAAGCCGGCAAAGCGCGGGCCCTGGCTTTGGCCGGGCCGGTGCACGGCGAAGGAGGGGGTGCGGTGCGGGCCGCCCTGGGCCGTGTGAACGGTTACCAGATGGGAGGCACTGGCCACGTCATTGAGCAGCGCCAGCATGTCGCGAGAGGCCTGCGAGTCATCAAGCTGCGCGGTAATTTCCACCGGCGCTGTGATGCGGTCGAGGTAGCTGGCGAGTTGGGCTTGGGTGGCGGCGTCGAGCATGGGGGCCTCCTGGGGCTACAAACAATCTGTCGGAATTTCGAAAAACAAGGGCCCGGGGCGGGGTGCGCCCCGGGCCTCGTTCATCCGGCGCGGCGGCGGGTGGCCACTGGCGCTGGGGAGGAGCCAGCCCCGTATGTGGGGGCTGGCGTGGCGCTTTGCCTGGGACTCAGATCTTGCCGACCAGGTCCAGCGAGGGCTTGAGGGTGGCGGCGCCTTCTTCCCACTTGGCGGGGCAGACTTCACCGGGGTGGCTGGCGACGTACTGGGCGGCCTTGACCTTGCG
>CANFQF010000301.1 GCA_947449025.1 Comamonadaceae bacterium | reverse complement strand
AGTGGGGCCGATCAGGAGGATGTTGGACTTGGCCAGTTCAATATCGTCCTTCTTGGCCTTTTCCTTGTGGCGCAGGCGCTTGTAGTGGTTGTAGACCGCCACAGCCAGGGTGCGCTTGGCGGTCTCCTGGCCAATGATGTAGTTGTCGAGGTTGGACTTGATTTCGGAAGGCGTGGGCAGGTCGCCGCGCGCCTCTTTTTGCTCATCGCCGGCAGGCAGCTCGTCGCGGATGATTTCGTTGCACAGGTCGATGCACTCGTCGCAAATAAAGACCGAAGGGCCTGCGATGAGTTTCTTCACCTCGTGCTGGCTCTTTCCGCAAAACGAGCAGTAAAGCGTTTTTTCGCTGGAGGAGCCTTTTTTGTCGGCCATGGAATTCGATGTTGGCGTTGGAGAAACAATGATACCCAAACGAGAACGGCGCCCCCGGTGTCGCCGAAGGGCGCCGCTCGGGCGCAAGGGCTAATGAAGCCGGGCTGAGGCTCGACCGCCGAAATACCAGCGTCCGGCCTCAGGGACGCTTGGAAATCACCTGGTCGACCAGGCCATAGGCCTGAGCCTCGTCGGCTTCGAGGAAGTAGTCGCGCTCGGTGTCGCGCTCGATCTTCTCGAGCGGCTGGCCGGTGCGCTCAGCCAAGATCTTGTTCAACTGGGCGCGCGTCTTGAGGATGTCGCGGGCGTGGATCTCGATGTCCGTGGCCTGACCCTGGGTGCCGCCCAGGGGCTGGTGAATCATGATCTTGGAGTTGGGCAGCGCGAAACGCTTGCCCTTTTCGCCGGCGGCCAGCAGGAAGGCACCCATGGAGGCGGCCATGCCCATGCACAGGGTGGACACCTGAGGCTTGATGAAGTTCATCGTGTCGAAAATGGCCATGCCGGCCGACACGCTGCCACCGGGGCTGTTGATGTAGAAGGAGATGTCCTTGTCGGGGTTCTCGCTCTCCAGGAACAGCAACTGGGCCACCACCAGGTTGGCGGTCTGATCGTTGACCGGGCCCACCAAAAACACCACCCGCTCACGCAGCAGGCGGGAATAAATGTCATACGACCGCTCGCCGCGGCCGGACTGCTCGATGACGATGGGCACCATGCCAAGGGCCTGGGTGTCGAGTGCGCTCATGGAAGGGGCTCCGGTATTGCTATTGGGTTCGGGCTGTACCCGGACAAATGTCCGGGCCGAAAGCCTACTTTAGGGCATGCCGGCCGGGTTTCAAGCGGCCGACGGGGCTGCGCCCGTTCAGGCCCCCTGCTGCCCCATCAGCTCGTCAAAGCCCAGGGTCTTGTCGGTGATCTTGGCCTGGGCCAGGACGAACTCGGTGACGTTGTTCTCGATGACCACCGCCTCTACCTCGGCCATGCGGCGGTTGTCGCCGTAGTACCAGCGCACCACGTCCTCGGGCTTTTCGTAGCTGCTGGCCATTTCCTCGACATGGGCCTTGAGCTGCTCGGGCTTAGCGGTCAGGTTGTTGGCGCGCACCAGCTCGGCGACGACCAAGCCCAGGCGCACCCGGCGCTCGGCCTGTGCGGTGAACAGCTCGGCGGGGATCGGGGCCTTGTCGGCGTCCTTGATGCCGCGCTGCTTGAGGTCGGCACGGGCGCCCTCGACCATGCGGTCGACTTCGGCGGCCACGCTGGCCTTGGGCAGGTCGAGTTCGGCCTTGGACACCAGGGCGTCCATGACGGCCTGCTTGTTACGGGCCTGCAGGCGGTGCTTGACCTCGCGGTCCAGGTTCTTCTGGATGTCGGCGCGCAGAGCGTCGACCGAGCCTTCGGCCAGACCCAGGGACTTGACCAGTTGCTCATTGACCTCGGGCAGGTGGGCGGCCTCGAGCTTCTTGAGGGTGACCATGAAGTCGGCCTGCTTGCCGGCCACGTCCTTGCCGTGGTAGTCGGCGGGGAAAGACAGGGGGAAGGTCCGGCTCTCGCCGACCTTCATGCCGCGCACCGCTTCCTCAAACTCCTTGAGCATCTGGCCGTCGCCGACCAGGAACTGGTAGTCGTCGGCCTTGCCACCGGCGAAGGGCTCGCCGTCGATCTTGCCTTCGAAGTCGACGGTGACGCGGTCGCCGTCGGCGGCAGGCTCACCCATGGCCCTTTGGGCGAAGGTGCGACGCTGCTTGCGCAGGATCTCGATGGTGCGGTCGATGGCGGCGGCGTCGACGGTGGCGGTCACGCGCTCGATTTCGGCGCTGGCCAGGTCGGTGATCTTGACTTCGGGGAAGACTTCGAAGATGGCGTCAAAGGCCAGCTCGCCCTCGGGCGCGCCTTCCTTTTCGGTGATGCGGGGCTGGCCGGCCACACGCAGCTTGGCCTCGTTGGCAGCTTGCGAGAAGGCCTCGCCGACCTTGTCGTTCATGACTTCGTATTGGACCGAGTAGCCATAACGCTGGGCGACCACCGACATCGGCACCTTGCCGGGACGGAAACCGTCCATCTTGACGGTGCGCGCCAGACGCTTGAGGCGGGCGTCGACTTCGTTCTTGATCGTGTCGACCGGCAGGGTCAGGGTGATCTTGCGTTCGAGTTTCTCGAGGGTTTCAACGGTCACGGCCATGGTGCTTCTTTCTCGCTAGGTACTTGTATTCGGATCGCAGGATGTCCGGACTTTGGCGCGTTCGACGGGCCATGTCTTCCGGGGCTTGGTGCGCGGGGGGGGACTCGAACCCCCACACCATTGCTGGCGTCAGGACCTAAACCTGGTGCGTCTACCAATTTCGCCACCCGCGCGGTCCAGGAAAACAAAGCGGGCGTCATCGGGACTCTGCCCTTACCGCCCGCCGCGTCAATTCCGGTCAATCGCGTATTTTAGACCGGCGCCGAGCCCTCCCCGCCGGCCCCCGGGTCAGTCCGTCGCACCCGGAACCACGCCGCGTACATGGCAGGAAGCGCCAGCAGGGTGAGCAAGGTGGCCACCACCAGGCCACCCATGATGGCCACCGCCATCGGGCCCCAGAAGACCGATCGTGACAGCGGGATCATGGCCAGGACTGCGGCGGCCGCGGTCAGCACGATGGGCCGCAGGCGGCGTACCGCCGATTCGACGATGGCCTCCCAGGCCGGCACCCCTCGGGCGCGGTCCTGTTCGATCTGGTCGATCAGGATCACCGAGTTGCGCT
>CANFQF010000300.1 GCA_947449025.1 Comamonadaceae bacterium | reverse complement strand
GCACCTGACCAACTGACGCCCACCGGCCGACTCACCCAGGGCCTCAGCATCAAGCCCCACGCTTCGGCCAAGCAGGCGCTGGCGGCCATCCACGGGCTGCGCCAGTTGATTGCCCAGCATCAACTCGTGCCCGAACAGATCGAGGCCATCGAGGTGCAGGTGCCGCCGCCGTATGCCGCGATGCTCGATCGCGATCCGCCACGCACCAACCGTCTGGCCACGCTGGTCAACGCGCCCTGGCAACTGGCGCTGGCGGCCCTGCAACCCGCGCTGCTCGACGACGTGGCGCGCGAAGTGTGGCCCGAAGATCCGCGCCTGCCAGCGCTGGCTGCACGGATACGTGTGGTGGCCGACTCGGCACTCGACGCCCTGTACCCAGCCGCCTTTCCTGCACGCGTGATCGTGCGCGTCGATGGCACCCACCACGAGATCCTGGTGACCGACAGCCCAGGCGACCCGGCGCTCGCCTATGACACCACCCAGTTGATCGACAAGGCGCGCCGCATGCTGGGCAGCGGGGCCGAACTCGACTCAGTGCGCTCTGTCCTGGGCCTGCCCGGGAACGCGGCTGGCATGGCCAGCTTGCGCGCCGTCTTCGGCTATGCTGCCAATGGGCAGAATGGCCAGGGTCTTTCCATTCATCCTTAGCCCCGTAGCAAATAAGAGAAGTCACAACCATGCGCATCATCGATTCCCACTTCCACTGGTGGCCCCGCTCGGTGTTCGAGGAAGCCCTTCGCAGTGGCCGCACCAGCTACCCGCGTATCGAGCGCAATGCCAACGGCGGCTACGACCTGTGCCGCAACCCCGGCACCACCGGGCGCTCGCGCCAGAACGCCGAGTGGTTTGACCTGGACGAACAGTTCGCCCACATGGCGACACTGGGGCACGATGTGGACGTGATTTGCTCCATCGGGCCGTTCTCGCTGTATTTTTCCGAGGTGCCCGTGGAAGAGGGCAGGGCGCTCGCGATGCGTTGGAACGAAGAGATGGCCGGCGCCCAGCGTCGCTATCCCGGCCGCTTGTGGGCCAGCGCCGCGCTGCCCTTGCAGGACACGCAGGTAGCCCTCGAGGTGCTCGAGCACGCGGTAGGCCTGGGGCTGATGGGCGTCAACATGCCGGGCAGCGTCGGCCCCCATGAAAACATTGATTCACCCCGTCTGGAGCCTTTGTACGATCGTATCGAGGCCCTGGGCCTGCCGATCTTCATGCACCCGACCGACGCCCAGTTCCCGGACATCCTGGAGGGCTACAACGGCGCGCTCTACTCGAGCCTGGGGCGCGTGATTGATGTGAGCGTGTCCGCCTACCGGCTGGTGCTGTCGGGCATCATGGAGCGCCATCCCGATCTCAAGGTGGTGATGTCCCATACCGGCGGCGCTTTGCCTTACCAGGCCGGCCGCATGGACAAGAACTCGGGCAGGGCCAACCTGCCCAAGTCGCCCACCACTTACCTTAAGCGCATGTTCACCGACACCGTGTCTCCGCACGCGATGGGTGTGCGTTTCGCGCTCGAGTTTTATGGCGTCGAGCACGTCATGTACGGTACCGACTACCCGTGCTGGAGCCCGGCGGCTTGCCTGCAGGTACTCGAAGAGGTCGGCCTGTCGGTTGAAGACAGGCAGAAGGTCATGTACGACAACGCGCGGAAGTTTTTCAACCTCGACAAGTACTGATCACTCCGGCGTCACGCCCGCCTTGAGCAGCACCCTCGACAGCTGGGGCGTCTCGGCCTTGATCTGATTTGTCAGTGCGGCCGGCGTGCTGGTCACGATCTCGACGCCCATCTGGTTGGCCCGCTCCTTCATCGCCGGTGACTTGAGCACTGCAACGAACTCGCGGTTCAGGCGATCTACCAACGGCCGCGGCATGCCCGCCGGGCCAAACAGTCCGAACCAGGGCAGAAGGTCGACGCCCGCCACACCGGCCTCGGCGATCGTGGGCAGGTCCGGACGCTCTTCGGAGCGTTTGAGCCCGGCCGAGGCAATCACGCGCGCCTTGCCCTGCTTGACCTGCGACATGGTGTTGTTGCCGTTGAAGTAGATGTCGACCTGACCCGAAATCAGCGCATTGGTCGCCTCGGGCCCGCCCTTGAAGGGCACATGCAGCATGTCCACCCCGGCTTCCGACTTGAACATCTCACCCAGCACATGCGCGGCAGTGATCGGGCCGATCGAGGCAAAGGTCAGTTTGCCTGGCTTCGCCTTGGCCAGCGCGATCAGTTCTGCCGCGTTCTTGGCAGGCACCGAGGGGTTCACATACAGGTACATCGGAGTGACGAACATCATGGTGATCGGGGAGAAGTCCGCGATCGGGTCGTACGACAGTTTCTTGCGCACGACCGCGTTCAGCACCAAGCCGCCTTGCGTACCCAGGTACAGCGTGTAGCCGTCCGGCGCAGCCCGCGCCGCGAGTTCGGCACCGATGACCTGGCTGGCTCCCGCCTTGTTTTCGACCACGATAGGCTGGCCCAGTTGGGGGACCATCAGTTGCGCAACGGAGCGCACGAACAGGTCACCGATGCTGCCCGGAGTGAAGCCGACGATGATCTTCAACGGGCGGTTGGGGTAGCTGTCGGCGGATGTTTGCGCCCCGGCGCTGCTGAGCATCCACGGCGCAGCGGAAGCACCCAGCAGGAGGGCGCGCCGACTCATCCCCTCGTGGGCGTGCTGAATTTGCGGGCTCAGGCTGGTGGATGCGGGCATGGTGTCTCCTCAGTTTGTATAACCCGCTATTTCAGGGGGTGCCCCCGAATTTGGCAATGGTGCAATGCCCTATGGAGCGATAACAAGGTGGTTATGACTCCGGCTTCGATAGGCGTTTCGACAAGAGACACAGGTGTCGCGGCGAATTGCATGGCGAGGTCATGCACGTCGGCCAGTGCTCCTGCGGCGACTCAGTCCATGCCAGGCCCCCCCACACGCTGAACCCGGCAAGTGGCCCTCACCGGCCTGCTACACTTGAGGGTTCCGGAGAGGTGGATGAGCGGTTTAAGTCGCACGCCTGGAAAGCGTGTGAGGGTTAATAGCCCTCCGCGGGTTCGAATCCCGCCCTCTCCGCCAGACAGCCAATAAAAACGCCCCTCACGGGGCGTTTTTATTTTGCGCACCGATGTTCTTGCGCCGCCCACCTGCAAAGCCAGGGCGAT
>CANFQF010000299.1 GCA_947449025.1 Comamonadaceae bacterium | reverse complement strand
TCACCCAGGAACAGGTTCGTCTGCCCAGCATGCCGACCTGGCGCCGTCATGGTGAAAACCCCTGTAGGGGGGGTCTTTAAAGGCCCCTAAAACGCGCTATCGTTCAGCCTCACTTTGCTGTTCGTTGCACAGGAGATATTCAACATGACCACCCGCCGCCAACTGATTCAAGGCGCCGCTGCCGCCAGCCTGATGGGCCTGGGCCCGCTTTCTGCCATTGCCCAAGCGCGCCTTGAGTCGCTGCGCATCATCGTCGGTTTCCCGCCCGGCGGCACCACCGACGCCTTTGCGCGGCGCGTGGGTGACAAGTTGCGTGGCACCTTCGCCAACACCGTCATCGTCGACAACAAGCCCGGTGGTGGCGGCATGGTGGGCGTGACCACCCTCAAGGGCGCAGCGGCCGACGGCGCGCACCTCTTGTACACGCCGGCGTCGATGTTCACCATCTTCCCGCACTCCTTCGCCAAGCTGAGCTACGCCCCCTCGGACGTGGTGCCTGTGGGCCTGGGCCACGCCACCGACCACGCCTTCGCCGTCGGCCCGGCTGTGCCCGATTCGGTGCGCAACCTCAAGGACTTCGTCGAGTGGGCCAAGGCCAACCCGGGCAAGGCCACCATCGCCAACCCGGGCTCGGGCTCCATGCCCCACCTGCTGGCCGGTCGCCTGGCCATGCTGGCCAATTTCCAGATCACCAACGTGCCCTTCGCCGGCTCTGGCCCGGCCATCCCGCAGGTGCTCGGTGGCCAGGTGGCGGGCATGTCCTCGCCCCTGGGCGACATGGCGCAGCACCACAAGACCGGCAAGGCGCGCATCCTGGCCACCTCGGGCCCCGAGCGCTCGCCCTATGTGCCCGAAGTCGCCACTTACCGTGAGCAAGGTTTCGGCGAGCTGGTCGTTCGCGAATGGTTCGGGTTCTTCGCCCCGGCCGGTACGCCCGAGCCTGTGCGCGAGAGCATCAACGCCGCCCTGCGTGCAGCCATGGCGCAACAGGACGTCCGCGACTTTGTGACGCCCTTGGCGGGCCACATCGAAGCCGGCACCGCGGCCGACCATGCCCGCCGCCTGGCAGCCGACTCCGACATGGGCCGGCGCCTGGTCACGGCCCTGAACTTCAAGGCCGACTCCTAAGCCCTCGCGGCTGGTTTGCGGCCAGCCGTTTCGGCTCGACGCCAGGCCGCTCGGCTTGGCGTCGGCCGTCGAATATTCGCGTCAAATCACGCGGATCTGGCAGACCAGCGCGTAACCCACGCCACGCAGCGTGCGGATCGCGTCGTTGCGCGCGCCGCAGGTGGTGAGCTTTTTGCGCAGCGCGCTGATGCGCATCTCGAGATTGGCCGCCACCAGGCCCTTGTCCTTGGTGTCGACCAATTGCATGGCCTGCCACCGCTCCAGGGTCTGGCTGGCTGCACGGCAGAAGGCGGCCAGGAGCAGGCTTTCGCCGTGCGTCAGTGTCACCTCGCCGTCTGGCCCGGACAGGCACAGGGTTTGGGTGTTCAAGGTGAAGCCGGTCTCGATGGCCATGGGCTTGAGTCGGCGCGCCAGGTTGTTCACGCAAGCCAGTAACTCGGCCTTGTCCACCGGCTTCATCAGGTAGTTGTCCGCCCCGCAGCCATAGCCGTCTAACCGGTCATTCAGCTGGCTGCGCGCCGTGATCATCACGATGCCGGCCAGGGTCTGGCTATTGCGGATGCGTTTTGCCAGGCTGAACCCGTCTTCGCCGGGCAGGTTCACGTCGATCAGGTACAGGTCGGGCAGAGCCTGAGTCGGTGTGTCGTCGACGTCTTCGGCGCAGACCACGCCGAGCACCTGGTGCCCCTGCTCTTGCAGAAATCGCACCGTGGCCTCGCGCAGGTTGTCGTTGTCTTCGACCACCAGAATATGGAGCGAGGGAGCGTGGGTCATGGGTTCGTCGGTGTGGCGTGGGACAGGGGCCGAAGCTCAGTTGATCGGTGCGACTTTCGGCAGGCGCAGTCGGAAACGGATCATGGCCGCGTCGGGTTGGTAGTAGATTCGGCCGCCCAGCACCTGCGTCAAGTTCCGCACGAGAAAGAGGCCCAGCCCGGTGCCGGCCTGCCTCCGGGCGTGGGGGCTTCGGTAGTACTTCTCGAACAGTTTCGCGGCATCGGGCCACCCGGCTGCTCCGGGCGCGTTGGCAATCTCCAATTGAAGGTCGCCGTTGTTGGCGCGCGCCAGGCACAGCCTGATAGGGCTGCCGGGCGCCGCGTATTTACAGGCGTTCTCCAGCAGGTTGCTCATAACGATGAAAAGCAGTTGGCGGTCGGACTCGATCAGGATGTCGGTCGGCGTTTCGATCTCAATGCGCGTCGGCTGGGGACAGGAGGCGATGGCTTCGCGGGCAACGCCCACGGCATCGAGCGGCTCGACCCGCGCCCGAAGTTGCCGGTCGCCCAGCTGGGAGGTTTGCAGGCATCGCTCGATCACCGCATTCATGTCGCGGATCGCATGCTTGATGGCCGCGGTGCCATCTGCTGCCGAGTCCAGCCGCATGTGCATGGTCGCCAATGGGGTTCGTAGTTCATGGGCCAGCATGGCGAGCAGCTTTTCCTGCTCTTCGCGAAGGTTTCGCTCCAGTTGCGTTTGCAGGAGGGAGCGCTCCAGGGCCATCAGGGTCTCGCGCCGCTGGCGCCCCTCCGTCCGCGCTCGGTACTGCAGCAAAAGCAGCAGCAGCAAGCCCGTCACCAGCCCATGGGCCTGAACGGCATGCAGGGCGCTCTCAGCGCCCCCCAGCAGGCCCAGTCCGACCAGGGATGCCAAGAAAAGCGAGGCGACAAGCGCTGCATAGAACAGCACCACCGAAAAGCGGGCCAGAACGATGGGCTGGCTCCTGCCGGCCGACCAGGCCCGGCACAGAAAGACCGACGTGAGGTAGATCCAGACGGAGACCTGCAACTCGATCATGTTCAGCCGCATGGCGGCAATTTCCAGCCCAGCCACCATCAGGCCGAGCTTGACCGGGAACAGCCCCACCATGGCCCAGTGCACCCTGCGAAGCCAAGGCGGTGGATCGAATTGGCTCAAGAAAAGTACATGGAAGAGCGTGGCGACGCTCACTGTCGCGAGCGTGAAGAAGTTCGTGGTCCCATGGAGTGCCTCGGCTGACCAGTCGCCTGGCCAGAACATCCGCAGGTAACCGAGGG
>CANFQF010000298.1 GCA_947449025.1 Comamonadaceae bacterium | reverse complement strand
TCTGGTATCTCGGATCCCCCGTCTGCTGGTACAGCAGCGCCAGCGCATCTTTGCCCTGGCTGGCGATCTGCCGCATGTTGTTGTCGGCTTCGTTGACCTGCAGCTGCAGGTTGGCTCTTTGCGTGGGGTCCGTGGTGCTGCGCAGCTGGTCTTCCAGGCCCGCCCGGTACTGGGCCAAGTTGCTCATGTCGGACGACAGCACCGCCATCACCTTGATGGTGCTGGCCTCACCGCCCGCGGCGATGCTGTCGCCCGCTCTGGCATTGCGCTCCTGGCTGACTCGGTCCCAGTGGGCGGTGACCTGGCGCCTGCAGTTGGCGTCGGTGCATGCGGCCAGCTGCTGCTCTTTCGACCGAAGGTCGGTGTGCGTGAGGTAGTTGTTGGCCGTGGCATTGAACGCCGTCGCCGCACCCGCCGTACCGCCCGTGGCTGCGCCCACTGCGGTGCCCGCTACCAGCAGCAAGGCCTGTTTGATTTCGCCCGGCAGGTTGGTGTCCTTGAGGGTCTGGCCGATCTGGTCGATGACCAGTTGGCTCGCTCCCGCACCCACCGCACCGCCCACACCCTGGGTGAGTCCGCCCACCACCGCATGCAGGGCGACACGGGCCGCGCCGCCCTCCCGCCAGGCGTCGACGCCAGCCGTGTCGCCCGCGGCTTGCGCCTGCCTGAGCTGGGCGTCTGCGTAGTCGCCCACCACTCGGCTGGCCTGCCTGCCAAACTCTTGGGTGATGGTCGCCTGCGCCGTGACTTCTTTCTTGACTTCGTCCTTGTTGAAAATCGATTGCAGACTGGTCGACTTGTCACCCGTGCGGGCCGTGGTGTCCCCCGCCACGCCCGTGATACCGGCACGTGAGGTGCTGCTGGCAGAGGCGCCGTCAGAGCCCACGCCCACCCCGCTGAGGCCGGCGCTGAGTGATGCGCCCGGTGCCGGCGCGCCAGCGCCCAAGCCCACACTGAGGGTGTCTGCGCTGAAGCGCGCGCTGTTTTGCAGGTCTTGGGTGA
The DNA here is from genome assembly GCA_947449025.1 of Comamonadaceae bacterium. Lineage (GTDB taxonomy): Bacteria > Pseudomonadota > Gammaproteobacteria > Burkholderiales > Burkholderiaceae_C > Ramlibacter. The sequence goes on along the minus strand of CANFQF010000298.1, from coordinate 2,164 downwards.
CGGTGCCACCGGCGCTGGCGTAGCGGTTCGCGCCGTCTTGCACGGCGCGCTCGGTGCTGGTGATCTGGCCGCCGATGAGGGTGGTGCGCCCTTTCACATCAACCGCAAAGCCCCCGTCGCCGGCGCGTATGGCGCTTTGCTCGCCCACGCTGGTGAAGTCGCTGTCGATGCGGGTCCGGCCCAGGCTGAGGCTGCCGCCGCTCGCCGGGCCGCCGGTGACCGAGACCGAAGCACTTTGGCTGCGCTCGTGGTAGCGGTTGGTGTCCTGCAGGCTCTCAATGGTGAGGTCGCCCCCCACGCGGGCGGTGACCTGACCGCCGGCGACGGTGGCCCCTTGCAGCCGGGTGTCACCGCCCGACTCGATCACCACCTGCTGGCCACCTTCGAGGTGCGTGTTGCGGTAGGAGGTGCCAGCGCCTGCGCCATCGCCCCTGCTGCCACTGGCGCTGGCAGTCACGCCGGCCTCGGCGCCGCGAGGGCCGACGCCCATGGTGATGCCGACGCTGGCGCTTTGGCTTCGCTGGCTGTTGCTCTCCTGGGTGCTGGCTTCAGAGGCGCGCAGCGTGACCTGGTTGTCGGCAATAACGGTGGCGACGCCCACCGCCTTGATGTCACTGCCCTGCACGGTGACGTTGCTCGCCTGCCCCGCCCCGGTGGCTGCAATGGTGACGTTGCCACCGGCGGTGACCGTGCTGCCGCGCCCGCTGCTGGCGGTCCATTGCGAGTCACTTTGGCTGCTGCTGCGGCCGATGCTCAGGCTGATGCCCAGGCCGCCGGTGGTGTCGCCCCGGGCCAGGGCGGCCTGGGTTTGGGCGGCGCCCTGGGCCACCTGCATGGCCGCATTGGCCGCCGCCAGCGCCTGCATGCGGCTGCTCTGGGTGTTGCCCGCCGCCTGCGCCTGTTGCTGCACCATTTGCACCGTGCTGATGACGGGGCTGGTGAGGGCCAGGGTGACGCCGCTTTGGCGAAACGCCTGCTCGCTTTGCCCGCTGGCGGACTCGCGCGCCTCTTCAATAGTGACGGTCTGGGCGGCAATGGTCACGTCGCCCTTGGGCGCGAGAACGTCTGATCCGGCCTGGGTGTAGGCCTTGCCGCCGGTGAGGGTGACGTTGCCGCCAAGCGAGCCCACGGTGCTGGCCGCCGCCGTGGTGTTTTGGGATTGGACGGTGACGGTCTGCTCCCGCGTTCCCAGGGTGAGCGAGACGCCGTCGCCGGTGAAGAGGCCGCTTTGGGAGTCGCGGCGCAAGTTGCTCTGGCTGCTGGTGGACTGGGCCGCTTCCACACGCAGGTCGCCTGCAGCGCGCAGGGTAACGTCGCCATCGGCCAGGACGGAGCTGCCATGCACGCGCAGGTCTTGCCCGGCTTCGATGCGGACACGCTGACCTTCGAGATTGCTGCCGACCGCCGTGCTGCGACTGGACTGCTCCTGGGTCGCCAATGTCCTGTCCGAGAAGACGCCGCGGCTGGTGTGCTCGCTGGCTGCGTCCAGAGACTGGGTGGCCTGGCCCGCGGTGATGTCCACCTGACCTGCGGCCTGCACGGTGAGGTCGCTCGCTGATTTCACATCGGCCGCTTGCGCCCGCAGGTTTCGACCGGCCAAGATGCTCAGGGCACCGCCGGTGGAAATTTGCGTGCCCACGTCCTGGCTGGCTGATTGGTTCAGGTGGTTCTTGCTGTCCCAGCGAAGCGCCTGGCTGCTGCGCGCGGTGACGGTGTCCAAAATCAGGTCGTTTCCGGCCTGGAGCACGGTGGGGCCCGTGCCGGCGTTGTTGATCTGGGCCGCGGTCAGGCGCAGGTCTTGTACTGCCCTGGCCACCAGTACACCGGCGGGGCCGGTGACGTATAGGCCTGCCACCCGATCAACGCCGGTGCGGGTGAAGGCATTGCCCCCGGCCTGGGAGCTGGTGTCCGAGGTGGTGGTGGCGAAGGTGACGTTGCGCCCCGCCAGCAGCGCGGCCGCGCTTTGTGCCTGGAGGCGGCCACCGGTGTTGTCGATGTCCTGCACGGCCTGCAGGGCCAGGCTGTCGGCGCTGACCTGGCCACCCAGGTTGCGGATGTTGTCGGCGTTGATGCGTACCAGATTGCGCCCGGCGATGGTGCCGCTGTTGATGGCGTCACCACTCAGGCGAATGTTCACGTCGCGCCCGGCCAGCAGCGCGCCGGA
>CANFQF010000297.1 GCA_947449025.1 Comamonadaceae bacterium | reverse complement strand
GTGCCACGCGCGCTCTGGCGCACCCTGCGCGTGCTGGCGCAGGTGGCCTCGGGGTGGTGGACCATCGTCTTTCTTTTTCCGCGCCTCACGCCGCTGCAGCGCGAGCAGCGCGTGCGCGCCTGGGCGACCGGCATGCTGCGCGCCATGGGTATCACGCTCGAGGTGCAGGGTCTGCCGGCCGATGCCGGCCCGATGCTGCTGGCGGCCAATCACATCTCCTGGCTCGACATCCTGGTGCTGCATGCTGCGCGCTTTTGCCGCTTCGTCTCCAAGTCCGAGGTACACCACTGGCCGGTCATCGGCCGCCTGGCCACTGGCGCCGGCACGCTCTACATCGAGCGGGCCTCGCGCCGCGATGCCATGCGGGTGGTACACAAAATGGCCGAGAGCCTGCGCGCCGGCGAAGTGGTGGCAGTGTTTCCGGAGGGCACCACGGGTGACGGCCGTGAGCTCCTGCCCTTCCATGCCAACCTGCTGCAGGCAGCGGTCTCTGCCGACGCACCGGTGCAGCCGATTGCTCTTTGTTTTCTGGATGCCGCCACTCGCCAGCCCTGCTTCACGCCCTGCTATGTGGATGAGGACACTCTGGTGGGGTCGGTCTGGCGCACCCTCAGCGGCCCGCCCCTGGTCGCGGTGGTGCGCTTCGGCACGCCTGAGCGCAGCAATGGCCGCGACCGACGGGCCTGGGCGGCTGACCTGCACGACCGAGTGCAGGCACTGCGGCTGGGCTCGCCCACCTAGCGCGGCCGCTGCCGCATCGCAGGCGGCCGCCAACTAATTCCGTTTTCCGCCCCCAAGGCCTTGCGCCGCCTTGACGCGGGCCGGTTTGGTGCACGACACGCGCCCAAGCCTCGTTACCCATGGCCCACGATCGGCGACCGCGTGCCTGCCGATCGCTTTCCGACACCACACAGATGAGAGGGAGGGGCCATGCCAGCAAAATTAGATCGTTCACCCACACTGCGAGGCGGCGCTGTGCAGAAGGTGCAAGTGCCTGTCGATCGCAATGCAGCAGGGGTGACATCACCACCCAACCGGATAGGCGGGCAGACGAGGCCTGCGACGAGTTCTGCGACCTCAACTTCTCGCCAACAGGGCACCGCGCGGGTCACGCGCGCGCCTTCGTCGGGGGGGGCGGCGGGACGTGCGGCATCAGCGGCATCAGCGCAAAGTGGGGTGGCGGGGTCGGCGGCGCCCTCTCCAGCCAAGGCACGGAGACCGGCCAGTGGCAGGGCCTTGTCTGGCGCATCCGCCGCAGCACACCTGATACCGTCGGCCGGCGGCAGTAATGGAAGGCATCCGACGCCGACCCCAAGGTCCGGCGAGCCCTTGTCGGCGTCCCGGTTCGGGGGGACTGCCGGCCCCTTTCCGGCTCCCGCCGGCGGTCGCCAGCCCCTATCGCCTTCGGCCAAGCAGACACGGGTCATCGCTTTGTCCAGTTCCCATTCCTCAAAGATCAGCCCCACTACCTTGAAGACGGGGCAGGCGACCTCGCCACTGGCAGTGGTTCTGCCTCTCTCGCGGCATCCGTTGTCGGTCTATGCCCACCCTCCGGGCGAGGAGCAGGATGACGTCTTCGATACGCCCGGAGCAATTGGCGACCGTAGGGACGATAAATCGCAAAGTGGACAGCACAACCCGCAGTACGACCTGAGCCAGTCGCCCTCGCCCAGATCCTCCCCATGGCCGGATATCGAAATCGGCCACGACCCCCAATCGGACGCGGCGGTGCTGGCCCTAATGCGGACGCCGGTCCAGGTATCTGCTTATGGCCTGGGTGCCGCTGCAGGCACCCCCGGACTCCAGGGAACGGGCTACATTGGCGTGGCTTCCGAGGGGAAACATAGCGCTGCATTCAGTACTCAGGCCAGGGGCGCCAGCCTGACGCAGGCTCTTACCCACACGTCGAACTCGCCTGCAGCCCAAACTGCTACGCTGGAAATGGCGCCGGAAGGGGGAGTGCCCCTCAGCGAATCGGGCCTTGGTGCTCCAGCGTTTTCTGTAACGGTTCCGGATTCACTGGCGTCATCCCCGTGGCGTGCTCAGGCCTCTCCTCAACAGCAAGTGCCAGCACACGCGCAGGCTCTCTTGGGAGCGCAAGTGCACCAGCCCGCCAACGCCGCAGCGGGCCAAGTAGTGATAGCGATAGGGCCCCAGCCCGCAGCAGCCGAAGCGGGCCAAGTGGTCATGGCGCCAGCGCCCCAGCCCGCGGCCATCGTCGCCGCAGCGGCCCAGGAGGTGCATGTGAGCCTCGAGGAGGCTGCGCGCATCCTTCGATGGCAAGCACTGAATCAGGGCGCGGCCTCCGGAGCCCAGGGCGCCGATGCGTGGCGCGCTTTCTGCGATGCCCGGCAAGGAGACCCCGAAGTCGCCGAGCTCCTGGCCCGCATTCCTCGGCCAGACCGCGCAACCGCGGAGCGCTTGGTCGCGCTAGCCACCTGGGCCTCCGCGCGTCCCGCGCAAGTCGGGGGGGGGCCTCCTCCGCCTGGCCGGCCACTCACCCGGCAGCAGTTCCTGGCCTTGGGCCTAGCCCTGGAGGAGATATTTCCAAGCTCGGTTCGCCAGCATGAGGCGGGCCGCGTGGCTGGCGTTCTGGACGCCCTGGCGCGCGCCGGTGTCACCGCCGAGCGTCTGCAGCTGGCTTGCCGCAACGCGAAGTGGGTTCGCGACTTCCCGGCCCAGCTCGCCAGCTCGGGAGTGGGCTACACCTGCTCTTTCATGATTTTCAACACACTCATGGAGCAGTTCTGGGGCGACCCGGCGGCGTCGGGTTCGCTGCCGGTGCTGGCGCATACCGTGCTCTCGATGACGGCGCAGCGCTGGCTGCGCATGGCCGAGTGGTTGCCAAGCTGGACCAAGGCAATCGAGGCCGACGGCCTGGGCAAACCTGCCCCCTTCATCAATACCCCCCGGGGTTTCCTGCTGGCGACCGCGCAGTACTGGCCCTTCTTGGCCTCCCTGGCCTATGGCAGTTACGGGGTGAGTGAGCCACGGGGACGGGTGGAGGCCTTCCGGAACTACGGTTTTGCCGCTACCGCTGGCGTCGCTTTGCATCGCTTGCTCTTTCTGTCGCGGGACTACCCCTGGCTCAATGCCAGCACACCGGTCCATCGCTCCGCCATGCTGCAGTCCATTGACGAGCTGTGTAGCTGGCAATCCACAGCCGAGGCCGCGGTCAAGTATGTGACTGCGCG
>CANFQF010000296.1 GCA_947449025.1 Comamonadaceae bacterium | reverse complement strand
TGCCCGGCGGTGACCATTCCCGACATCACCTTACAGATGGTGCGGGCCCTGGCCTGGACCTGGCGCCATGTCGCCGAGCATGGCGGTGACCCGCGTCGCATCAGCGTGGCCGGCCACTCGGCCGGGGGCCACTTGGCGGCGATGATGCTGGCCTGCTATTGGCAGCAGGTCGACGCCTCACTGCCCTCGGACCTGGTCACCCACGCCCTGTCCATCTCTGGTCTGTATGACCTCGAGCCCCTGCGCCAAGCGCCGAGCTTTCAGGCCGACTTGCGGCTCACCCCCGACGACGCGCTGCGCGCCAGCCCGGCCCGCCTGCCCGCGCCGCGACTGGGCCGGCTTGATGCCGTGGTGGGCGGCCTAGAGAGCGAGGAGTTCCTGCGCCAGACCCGCGCCATCCGCCAGCTTTGGGGAGAAGCGCGTGTGCCGGTGTGCGAGGCCCTGGAAGGCCGCAACCACTTCAGCGTGCTGGAGTCACTGGCGCAGCCGGGAAGCCGGCTGCATTCGCTGGCGCTGGGGATGCTGGGGCTCTGAAGCTCTGGCGCCGCCCCGGTACCTCACATCAGCAAGTGCTCGCCCGCGTTGTCTCCGCCTAGGATCACGTAGTTCACCTTGCGAATGTCCAGCAGTGACTTGCCGCCCGAGTAGCTGATGGACGACTGCACGTCCTCCTGCATCTCGCGCAGGGTGTCGGCCAGCTTTCCCTTGACCGGCTCGAGGATGCGCTTGCCTTCCACATGCTTGTATTCGCCCTTGTTGAAGTCGGAGGCGCTGCCGTAGTACTCCTTATACAGCTTGCCATCCACTTCCACCGTCTGGCCAGGCGACTCCTCATGGCCGGCGAGCATGGAGCCGATCATGACCATGGTGGCGCCAAAGCGGATGCTCTTGGCGATGTCGCCATGCTCGCGAATGCCGCCGTCGGCAATGATCGGCTTGGTGGCCACACGTGCACACCACTTGAGGGCAGAGAGCTGCCAGCCGCCGGTGCCAAAGCCCGTCTTGAGCCGGGTGATACAGACCTTGCCCGGACCAATGCCGACTTTGGTGGCGTCTGCCCCCCAGTTCTCTAGGTCGATGATGGCCTCAGGTGTGCCTACGTTGCCGGCGATGACAAAGGAGGCCGGCAGTTTGTCCTTGAGGTAGCCGATCATGCGCTGCACCGTGTCGGCGTGGCCGTGCGCGATGTCGATGGTGATGTAGTCGGGCACCAAGCCTTCGGCGACCAATTGGTCCACCGTGTCGTAGTCGGCCTGCTTCACGCCCAGTGAGATGGAGGCATAGACACCCTGGGCTTTCATGGACCGCACGAAGGCCAGGTTGTCCAAGTCAAAACGGTGCATCACGTAGAAGTAGTCGTTTTGCGCCATCCAAAGGCAGATTTTCTCGTCCACCACGGTTTTCATATTGGCCGGGACGACCGGGATGCGGAATTTACGCGCGCCCAGCTGCACGCTGGCGTCGCATTCCGAGCGGCTTTCCACGCGGCACTTGCGCGGCAGCAAAAGGATGTTGTCGTAGTCGAAGATTTCCATACCAGGGCTCCAGAAGACTGTTGAAAAACAGGGAGAGCGCTTGGATGTCGGCCCGGCATCCACAAATGGAAACCGGGCCTCAATGCTTGGGCCCGGTGGCTGATTTTAACGCTGTCGGGCGGGCCCGGCTCCCTACAATGAGGCATGTTTCCAGAGTTCGAATCTTCGTCAGCGTCTGCCGACGAATCCCCCCTGCTGCGCGCCCTCAACCCCGAGCAGCGTGCCGCTGTCGCCCTGCCGGCGGAACACGCCCTGATCCTCGCCGGTGCCGGCTCGGGCAAGACCCGGGTGCTCACCACCCGCATCGCCTGGCTTTTATCGACCGGTCAGGTCTCCCCTGGCGGCGTGATGGCGGTGACCTTCACCAACAAGGCAGCCAAGGAAATGATGACCCGCCTGGGTGGCATGCTCCCGGTCAATGTGCGCGGGATGTGGATCGGCACCTTCCACGGGCTGTGCAACCGCTTCCTGCGGGCTCACCACCAGGTGGCCAACCTGCCGGCCACCTTCCAGATTCTGGACACGCAAGACCAGCTGTCTGCCATCAAGCGGTTGATGAAGCAGCATGGCGTCGACGACGAGCGCTTCCCGCCGAAAGAGGTGCAGTACTTCATCAGCGGCTGCAAGGAGGAGGGCGAGCGCCCGGCCGACGTGCAGGTGCGCAGCGACGAGGACCGCCGGCGGGTCGAGATTTATCAGCTCTATGAGGACCAGTGCCAACGTGAGGGCGTGGTCGACTTCGGTGAGCTGATTTTGCGCAGCTACGAACTGATGCGGGACAACGAGCCGGTGCGGACGCACTATCAGCGGCGCTTTCGGCATATCCTGGTCGACGAGTTCCAAGACACCAACCGGCTGCAATACGCCTGGCTCAAGATGTTCTCCGGCCAGGGTAACGCGGTGTTGGCGGTGGGAGATGACGACCAGAGCATCTATGCCTTCCGCGGCGCGCGAGTGGGCAATATGGCCGACTTCGTGCGCGAGTTTGCGGTCAAGCACCAGATCAAGCTTGAGCAGAACTACCGCAGCTACAGCAACATCCTCGATTCGGCCAACGCGCTGATCGCCCATAACAAGGGCCGCTTGGGCAAGAACCTGCGCACCGAGCAGGGCCCGGGCGAGCCGGTCCGCATTCAAGAGGCGCCCAGCGACCTGTCTGAAGCCCAGTGGATCGTGGAAGAGGCGCGCCAACTTGAGCGCAGCGAAGGTATTGCCCGCCAGGAGATCGCCGTGCTTTACCGCAGCAACGCGCAGAGCCGGGTGATCGAGACCGCGCTGTTCAATGCCGGCGTGCCTTACCGTGTCTATGGCGGCCTGCGATTTTTCGAGCGCGCCGAGATCAAGCACGCGCTGGCCTATCTGCGCCTGCTGGAGAACCCGAACGACGACACCTCCTTCCTGCGGGTGGTCAACTTCCCGCCGCGCGGCATTGGCGCCCGCAGCATCGAGCAACTGCAAGACGCCGCGCGCGGCGCCGGCTGCTCCCTGCACGACGCGGTGAGCGCCACCATCGGCAAGGCCGGGGCCAATCTGGGCGCCTTCGTCGCCAAGATCGATGTGCTGCGCGAGCAGACCCAGGGCCTTGCGCTGCGCGAGATCATCGAATTGGTGCTCGAGCACTCGGGCCTGGTTGACCACTACCGCAGTGAGCGCGAGGGCGCCGACCGAGTGGAGAACCTGGAAGAACTGGCCAGTGCCGCCGAGAGCTTTGTCACCCAGGAGGGCTT
>CANFQF010000295.1 GCA_947449025.1 Comamonadaceae bacterium | reverse complement strand
GACCGCGAAGCTTTTTACCGCCAGGCCGGCATCACCGCTGTGCCCTCTGTCATCGTCAATGACCGGTACCTGATTCAGGGCGGCCAGCCGGCCGAGGCCTTTGAGAAGGCCTTGCGGCAGATTGCAGAGCAGGCGGGCTGATCACGCCACGGCCGGTCGGCAGGCCACGCCCACGGACGGGACCGAGCTCTGCAAGGAGCCGCCAAAAGGAGCCGCCATGCGTCCGGAGCCGCCCGCCTCGGCCCGTGTCAAACCGTCGCCGGCGTTCAATCAGCGCGTGTCGATGCGGAGTGCCCCTGGATCTGGCTCGTCTCACAGTGTTCGAGATGCAGCCTGATTGGCTTGAAGCAATCCGTCACAGCGTGGCCTGATTGAGCATCGATTCGAGCGTAGCCAGGTCTGCGGCCAGCGCTATGGCCCCCGGCGGCTTGCTGGGGATTGTGCTCGGCAGATCGGCCCGCAACATGTTCATGAAACTCAGTCTTTGATCAGTGGTCATTTCTTTCAACAGAATCTCCCTAAGACCGGGCTCCTTTGGCGTGCTTGGCTCTTGAGGGGCGGGATCCGCTTTCGGCATGCCAGCTTGAGCTTCAAAAAAGGCAGCCCTCATGGCCTCGAGGTCTGCGTCTGTCGGGTCCGCTTTCGGCGGGGCGAGAGCGATGGGGGTTTTTGCCGGGCCGGCCGGGCGCCACATGCCAGTCTGCGGGTTCTTCGTGGCCATCCCTAACTGCTGCTTTAACCGTTCGAAGAAGGCTTCCGGCCCGCTGAACCCGTGGGGATTTTTTCTTGCCTGCACCAACTCCATGCGGGCTTGAGAGAGCATCGAATAAGCCCGAGTCAGGTCGTCTTTTCTCTGCGTTCTGACCGCACTTCCCGGCGAGGACCCGGTCGCTTCTTGCGCGGCGCCTGGGCTGGCGCCATCGGTGGGCGTTTGGGGTGTGGAGCCTGGCTGCGCTGCGCGGCGCATTGAATCCAAGGGTTCAGGGCGGGGGCCAGTGCGGGGGGGTGGTGGTGGCACGTTCATGATGAACCTCTGTGGTGAAGGCGTGTGGCGGTTGAGGTGAGCTGGGGTGGTGGTCGAATCAGATCCGCTGGTGCCTGCGGACGGCGCTGGTTGTGGCGAGTGAAGGTGCTCGGCCTGCAGCCGCCTCGCTGGCCTCGGCCGCCTTGAGGGCCATGGCATGGTCGTGGATCGCCTCAGGCGAATCGAGTCCATGCGTCTTGAGCTCGGCCTCAATCGCAAGCAGCTTTTCGCTGAGAAGCGCCTGCGCGGCGTTCAGAAATTGCTCCAGTTCCTCAGAGATCGGCTCTTGGGGTTCTGTTGCGGCGGGGTCTTTCTTGGGCGGCTGAGGCATCGGGGGCTCCTGGATAGTCAATGTTTTGACAGCCGCTGAGTGATGTCTGACGCCCGCCAGTTCCGTGAAGGCGTCGCGCCCCCGATGCGTCACCATCCGCCGGCCTGACACGGGTCTGATTCAGGAGGCGCGGGTCGCTCTAGGGCGTAGCGGGTTCGCGCACCATCGCGCGTTTCATTCCCGCAGCTTCTGGAGCGCTCCCATGCACATCGCCGCCCGCCTCATGCCCGCCTTGGGCCTTTACTTCATCTCGGCCGCGCCAGCGCCGGTGCTCGGTCAGCCGGCCCCGCCTGAAGCGGACCCGCGCGTTCCGGTCTTCGACATCGTGCCTCGGCGGTCACAGCCGCAGGCACAGGCACACGCACAGGTGGCAGACCAGGCTGACACCATGGATCGAGCCCGATCGGCAGAGGGTGTGGCCTCTGCTTGGATCGAAGCATCGATCCCTGCCGACCCTGCCTGGCAGGCCGGGTCGAATTTCGACGTGGCCTCACGGCGACGGATCGAGGCCGAAGCCCAGGCGCACCCGCTAGGCGTCGCGCCTGAGCCGGACGCTGGGGGTGCAGCACCTCTGTCCACAGCTCCGTCGCCTCCCTTGCCGCCTGCATCGGAGATCCTGCCGGAGCGGTACCTCGACCGCGCACAAAGGCTGCAGGAAGACCGCAACCGTGTGTGGCGTGAACGGGTAAAGGAAATGGAGGACGAACTATCGGATCTCATCGTATCCACCAAGGGGGCGCCCACATGGGCGACTCAGATCGATCTGGCAAGGAAGATGGCGGCTTACCACTCGGAGGTTGTCCTCCACCCAGAGGGCACGCGTCTGGAGGAGCTTCGCCAGAAGATGATCGAGCGCATGTACTGACACCTGCGCTCGCCACGGGTAAGCGCTAGCGGCCCGAGGCTGGCGCCACCGAGGCGCCTTCGATGCCGTGACGCGCCAGCGCCTCGGCAACAAAGCCCGAGGCCTTCATTTCCTCGACATACGCTGCCAGCGCCGCAGCGGCCTCCGTCCCGCGGCCCTTGGGGCAGCCCATGGCCTGCTGGATCACCATGAAGCGTCCGGGTAGCAGCCGCAGGCCCCCCAGACGGGCGGCATCGGCCTCGAGTTGCTGCTTCACCCCAGCGGCCACGTCGGCGCCGGTGGTGATGAAGTGGTCAACCACCGCTGGCGAGGAGCGCGCGCGCTCCAGCGTCGCCGCCTTGATTTCACGCGAGAGAAAGAGGTCGTAGGCGCTGCCCTGGCCCACCACCAGCCGTATGCCGGCGTGGTCGACCTCCTCGTTGCGGGTGAGAGGGGAGTCGTCCCGCACCAGGTAGCAGCCCTCGATCAGCACATAGGGCGCGGTGAAGTGGATGCCCGCACCGCGCAGCGGGTCGACCGCGAAAAAGCCAATGTCGGCCTCCTCTTGGGTCACCAGGTCGACCGACTTGGCGGCGGTGTCTACAGGCTTTAATTCCAACTCGACGCCCAGGCGTTGGGCAAAGCCACGCGCCAGGTCGACCGACACGCCGTACACCTCGGCCGTGTCGGCCCGCTTGCCGGCCAGGATGGGATTGCCCAGGTTGATACCCGCGCGCAGCCGCCCGGTGGGGGTGAAGGCGGAGGCGATGGTGGAGGGGGTGGCGACAGGCAGGGTCATCGGCGGGGCCTTCTTACGTCAATCAGTCGGTGCGTTGGACTCAGGAGGCGGCGGCTATGTCGAAGTGCTCGACGTGTGGCGGCTCTAGGAAGAAGGGCCCGATCATCGCGCGCCACTCGGTGAAGGCCGGCGACTGCCGAAAGCCTACAGTGTGGGCCTCGAGTGTTGCCCACTCGACCGTGAGCACGACGCGCCCGGGTGACTCTTGGCAAGCGAGGATGCGGTGACCCCGGTAACCCTCGGACTTGGCGAGGTAGGCGGTGGCGGCCCCTGTGATGGCCTGGAGGAATTGCGCCCGCTGCTCGGGGCGGACCTTGAAGTCTGCGATTTCAACAATCATGGT
>CANFQF010000294.1 GCA_947449025.1 Comamonadaceae bacterium | reverse complement strand
TCGTCAAAAAATTCTTCGGTGGTGTTGGTGCCCCAGTCGGCGTCGGCCTCTTCCTGCTCGGTGATGTCGATCACCTGGCGCAGCTCGTCGACGCTGTGGAAGGCAAAGCGCATCACGCCGCCAGCAAAGCGGCTGTTGCCGCCGCTCTCCTCGGGGTGAGCCGCTTCCAGCACGCCCACGCGTGCGCCCTTGTCGTGCGCCGCCAGCGCCGCGCACAGGGCGGCGTTGCCCTTACCGACCACGATGACGTCGTAGTGAATATCTTTTTCCATGGTGTTACTTCCTACTTGCCTTGAACGATTGAAATCAGGGTTGACGCAGCTGGGCCAGATGCTGGCCGAGCGCGCTCAGATTGGCGGCCTGCTCGAGGTGAGCCACCTCGGCGGCAACGCCCTTGACGCCCGCGTCGGTCAGCACCGACGCCGCGCACAGGGCGAACTTTTTCTCCAGCAGATCCTGCGGCAGGGGGTGGTCCGAGGTGCGGCCCAGGGGCTGATGCACACGGGCTTCGTGCACCGTGCCGTCGGCCAGCGTCACGCGGGCAATGCCGCCAAAGTGGTTGTCGGCGGGGAACTGGTCCTCACCATAGCCGGCCACCTCCACGCGTGGCATGAGGGCCTGCACGCGCGGGTCTTCATAGGCCTGGCCTTCGAAGTGCTCGAGCGACACGCAGCCGTCCACCAGGCCGCGGGCCAGCACGTACTGCAGGCTGAACTTGGCGTCGAGCGCACTCTTGGGCTGCGGCCGGTTGGTGTGCTTGAGGCGGCGCGGATGGACCCAGGCCTGCACGCGCGCGACCTGGCCGGGTTCGTAGTGGTGCTCGCGCACCAGGGCCAGCAAGGAGTCGATGGCCGGGTGGGTGCTGCCGCAGCAGGGGTACTGCTTGATGGCAATGCCGGGGCGCACGATGTCCAGGGGCGCGGCCCAGGCGTCCAGAGCGCGGGCGGTGTCATAGGTGCCGGGGCCGTTGAACACGTCCAAAAAGCCCTGCTCGTGCTCGAACACGCTGGCGGCGTTGGCGGTGAAGCCCTGCTGCGCCAGGCGCGCAGCAAACAGGCCGTTGCGCGCGCAGTGGCCCACATGCAGGGGCTTGGTCATGGTGCCGAAATTGGCCTTGATGCCGCTGGCAAATGACGCCGCCAAAGCCAGAGCGACGGCGGTGCGCTCGCTGTCCAGGCCCATGAGCCGCGCACAAGCCGCGGCAGCGCCGAAGGTGCCCAGGGTGGAGGTCGGGTGCCAGCCTTTTTGGTAGTGGTGAAAGTTGACCGCCAGGCCGATCTTGGTCTCGACTTCGAAGCCGACGATATAGGCCAGCAAGAAGTCGCGTCCGCTGGTCGGGGCTTTGCCCTGTGCATCGCGCTCGTCGGCCAGCGCCATCAGCGCGGGCAGCACCGGCACCGAGGGGTGGCCGCCCAAGGTGTTGTTGCAGTCGTCGAAGTCCAGCGCATGCGCCGCCGTGCCGTTGATCAGGGCGGCGTCGAGCGGGCCCACGCGCTGTGCGCTTCCGAGCACCAGCGCCGGGCCGCCGACCAAATCCAGACCACGTGCCGCCAGGCGGGGCGCGTCTTCGCGGCTGCCCGCCAGTGTCACGCCCAGGGTGTCAATCAAGCCGACCTTGGCCCAGTGCACCGCCTCGGGGGGCAAGTCGTCCCATTGCAAATGGGCGCTGCGTTCGGCCAGGGCACGTGCGAAGCCGGTCTCTGTGGGCGTGTCGTGTTGCATGGAAAATCAGAAAATCCGTTAGGTATGCCACGGTATACTATCAGCATTCCATCCGATCCACGGCACCCCTAACAGCGACAACCCTATGGCGCAATCGACCTCCCACGCAGGCGCGGACATCCACCATAACCCCTACACCGGCGGCATTGCCCGCTTCGTCTCGGGTTTGCAATATGAGGCGGTGCCCGAAGCGGTGCGCACGCGCATCAAGCTCCTGATCCTCGACTCATTGGGTTGCGCGCTTTACGGGGCAGACCTGCCCTGGACCCGCATCCTTCAGCAAACACTCTCCGGCCTCGAGGGCGGCGGCATGGGCGAGGGGGGCTCGAGCATCTGGGGTACGCCGCTGCGTCTGTCGGCGCCGCACGCGGCCCTGATCAACGGCACCCAGGTCCAGGGCTTCGAACTTGACGACGTGCACCGCCAGGGCGTGATGCACGTGGGCGCGGTGGTGCTGCCGGCGCTGCTGTCGGTGGCCGAAATGCGCCCCGGTATGAACGGACGCGAGTTCCTCGCCTCCGCAGTGGCGGGCTATGAGATCGGGCCACGCGTGGGCATCTGCATGGGCCAGGAGCACATCGCCCAGGGTTGGCACTCGGGCGCGACGCTGGGCGTGTTCTCGGCGGCGGCGGGCGCCGCGCGCGGCCTCAAGCTTGACGCCGAGCAGACGGTGCACGCCTTGGGCATTGCCGGTACCCAGTCCAGCGGTCTGATGGCCGCCCAGTACGGCGCCATGGTCAAGCGCATGCACGCCGGCCGTGCCTCGCAAAGCGGCCTGTATGGCGCGCTGCTGGCCGACCAGGGCTTCACCGGCATCGTCAACGTGCTCGAAAGCGAGTACGGCGGTTTTTGCACCACCCTCTCGCGTTCGCAGGACCGGTTCAACCTGGCCGAACTCACCGCCGGTCTCGGCGAGGTCTGGCAGACCATGGGCATTGCCCTCAAGTTCTACTCCTGCGTCGGCAGCAACCACACCACCCTCGACGCGATCCGCCTGATGCAGGACGAGCGGCACTTCGGTGCCAACGACGTCAAGCGCATCGTGGTGCACGGCTCGCAAGTGACGATGGACCATGTGGGCTGGAAGTACGTGCCCCAGGGTCTGACATCGGCCCAGCTGAACCTGCCCTATTGCGTGGCCACCTGGCTGCTCGATGGCGACTGCTTCGTCGACCAGTTCACCGAAGACAAGGTGGCCGACCCCGAGCGCATGCGCATCGCCGACCTGGTGGAGGTCGAACATGACGCCGAGATCACCGCCCTGGGCTCTAAGTCCCGCCACAAGGTGCGGGTGGTGTGCGAGTTGAAGGACGGCACCCGCATGGAACGCACGGTGGAGGCGGGCCGCGGCAACGAGAAGAACTTCGCCTCGCAGGCGGACGTGGTCGAGAAGTTCGAGAAGCTGGCGGTCAAGTCTCTGCCGCTCGAGCGGGTGGCCCGTATCCGTGATTGGGTGCTGGACATGGAAAACCAGGCCGATGCCGCTGACCTCGCCCGTCTGCTCTCGGGCCGTTAAAGCCGGAGCCGCCGGACGCGGCGCGTCCGATGCCGGCCGCTTAGCGCGCTGGCGTGGCCCGCTGCACCGCCAGCCGCGCTTCGAGCGCGCCGCGGATGTGGCGCAGCGCGGCTTCGCGCGCGCCAGCTTCGTCGCGACGAGCGATGGCGTCGACCAGGTCGCGGTG
>CANFQF010000293.1 GCA_947449025.1 Comamonadaceae bacterium | reverse complement strand
GGCCGCATCAAGCCCTGCGGCGGCGCCATTCCGCCACGTGCAATCCGAGACTTCGACATCCCCGATGAGTTGCTGGTGGCCAAGGCCAGCTCGGCGCGCATGGTGGCGCCTTCCGGCCACAAGGTCGACATTCCGATCGACAACGGCTTCGTCGGCATGGTCGATCGCGAGGTCTTCGACGAGTGGCTGCGTGAGCGCGCAGTGGCCCGCGGCGCACGGCGCCATGACGGGACCTTCGATCGCCTTTCGCGCGACCCTGATGGCGTGAGCGTGGTGCATTTCACGCACCTCATTGACGGCTCAGAGGTTCAGGCACGCGTGCGCACCCGCACAGTGATTGGGGCCGATGGCGCCCGTTCCCGCGTGGCCACCCAAGCGGTGCGCGGCGACGAGCCCGCCCCCTGTGTGTTCGCCTATCACGAGATCGTGCGCCGGCCGGCGGCGCCGCCCGAGGGCTACGACCCGGCGCGCTGTGACGTGGTGTACGACGCGCGCTGCTCACCCGACTTCTATGGCTGGGTGTTCCCCCACGGTGACACCCTCAGCATCGGCACCGGCAGTGCTGACAAGGGCTTTTCCCTGCGCGCTGCCACCGCCCGACTGCGTGCCGACAGCGGCATGGCCAATGCAGAAACCGTGCGCCGAGAAGGCGCCCCGCTGCCGATGCGGCCCCTGCGCAAATGGGACAACGGTCGCGATGTGGTGCTCGCCGGCGACGCCGCCGGCGTGGTGGCCCCGGCTTCGGGCGAAGGCATCTACTACGCCCTGCTCGGTGGCCAACTGGCTGGCGAGGCAGCGGCCGAATTGCTGCGTACGGGCGACGGTAGGGTGCTGGCCCAGGCGCGCAAGCGCTTCATGAAAGCCCACGGCACCGTGTTCCGTGTGCTGGGCATCATGCAGTGGTTCTGGTACCGCAATGACCGCCTGCGTGAGCGCTTCGTGAAGATCTGCGAGGATGTGGACGTCCAGCGTCTGACCTTCGAGAGCTACATGAACAAGGAACTCGTCCGGCGCAAGCCGATGGCGCACGTGCGCATTTTCTTCAAGGATCTCGCCCACCTGCTGGGTCTGGCGCGGGTATGAGCGACGCGCAGCGCGCGGGGGCCGCATGAGCGATTCGTCTGCGCCCGGCTCTGCCGGTCGGCGCGGGCTGCCCTTGCTGTGCGGCGCCGCCTGCGCCCTGCTCGTCGCTGCACTCGGCGGAGCGCTCACGGATATCGGCCCTTGGTACCAGGGCTTGGCCAAGCCCTCGTTCCAGCCGCCCGACTGGGCTTTTGGCCCGGCCTGGACGCTGATCTTCACGCTGTGCGTGCTGGCCGCAGCCGAGGCCTGGATGCGTGCGCCCAACCTGCAGGCGCGGGCTCTGGTGGTGTCTTTGTTTGCGCTCAACGCCGCGCTCAATATCGGCTGGAGCCTGCTGTTTTTTCGTATGCGCCGCCCTGATTGGGCGCTTTACGAGGTCGGCTTGTTGTGGCTGTCCATCGTCGTCCTGATGGCGGTTTGCGGACGCTTCGCGCCCCGGGTGCGCGTTTACCTCTTGCCTTACCTGGCTTGGGTGAGCTTTGCCACCGCGGTCAACGCGGTGGTGGTGCGCCTGAACGCGCCCTTTGCCTGAGGCCGCCCGGGGATCGCCGACAATCCGGGCTTCTATTTCCTCGCCACAGCTGCTCACTGGTGTCTTCCCCCCTGCCGTCCCCTGCCGTTTCGATGCCTGAGCGCGCGTCCGCCGATGCCCCGGCTGCGGAGACCGCCCCATCGATGACCGGCCCGGAGCGCCGCGCCAGTTTCTCGCTGGCCTTCGTTTACGCCATGCGCATGCTGGGGCTGTTCCTGGTGCTGCCGGTGTTTGCCCTCGAAGCGCCCCATTACCCGGGTGGCGACGACCCGGCTTGGGTGGGCCTGGCCATGGGCGTGTACGGCCTCACCCAGGGCCTGCTGCAGTTGCCCTTTGGCATGGTCTCAGACCGCCTGGGCCGCAAGCGGGTCATCGTTTTCGGCCTGCTGGTTTTTGCAGCCGGCAGCGCGCTGGCCGCCTCGGCCGACACCCTGGCTTGGTTGATCATCGGCCGCTGCCTTCAGGGTGCTGGCGCGGTTTCGGCGGTGGTCACCGCCTTGCTGGCTGACCTCACCCGGGATGTGGTGCGCACCAAGGCGATGGCCCTGGTGGGCGCCAGCATCGGGCTGATGTTCGCCCTGTCCCTGGTGCTGGCGCCGGCCCTGGCCGCCTGGGCCGGGCTGCCCGGGCTCTTCGCGCTCACCGCGGCTCTGGCGCTGGCCGCGTTGGCCGTGGTCCTGTGGGCCGTGCCGGTTGAACCGCCGCGCCGACCCCGACCCGCACGCGGCAGCCTGCGCGCAGTGCTCACGCACGTGCCCACCTTGCGCCTCAACTTTGGCGTCTTCGTGCTGCACGGGGTGATGCTAGCCATGTGGGTCTCGGTCCCCGGCATGCTGGTGGAGGCGGGCCTGGCCAAGTCGCGCCACTGGTGGATTTACCTGCCGACCGTCACCGCCTCCTTCTTCGTCATGTCGGCCACGCTCTTTCCGCTCGAGCGTCGTGGCTACCTGCGCGCTGTCTTCCTCAGTGCGGTCGGACTCATTGCCTTGGCCTACCTGGGTCTGGCCTGCGCGGCGGCTGCGCAGGCCAATCACCCCGGTGCCATCGGTCTGGGTGTGTTGGGCCTGCTGCTGTTCGTATTTTTCTGCGGATCCAACATCCTGGAGGCCAGCCAGCCCAGCATTGCCTCGCGTGCCGCACCGCCGGATGCCCGCGGCGCGGCCCTGGGGTTCTACAACACGCTGCAGTCACTGGGCTTTTTTGCCGGTGGCCTGGCCGGTGGCGCCCTGCTCAAGGCGGGTGGTCCGGTGAGCCTATTCCTGGCCTGCGCCGCGGTGACCGGCCTGTGGCTGGCAGTGGCCTGGCCCATGGACGCCACCCCGGCCGCAACCCCATCCAGCCCGCCGACGCCCGGCACATAATTGAGGCCTCCCTGGAGGAATACGCACCATGGCATCCGTCAACAAAGTCATCCTCGTCGGCAACTGTGGCCGCGACCCCGAAATTCGTTACTTGCCTTCCGGCCAGGCCGTGGCCAATGTGAGCATTGCCACCTCCAGCCGCCGCAAGGACCGCAACACCGGCGAGACGGTGGAAGACACCCAGTGGCACCGTGTCACCTTTTATGACCGCCTGGCCGAAATCGCCGGCGAGTATGTGAAGAAGGGCCGCCCGATCTACGTCGAGGGCCGTCTCAAGTACGGCAAGTACACCGGCCAGGACGGCATCGAAAAGAATACCGTTGACATCATCGCCACCGAATTGCAGCTGCTCGGCGGCCGTGAGGGCATGGGCGGTGGTGGTGGCGGTGAAGAAGACGCAGGTGGCGCTCCTCGGCGCGCTGCCCCGCCTCAG
>CANFQF010000292.1 GCA_947449025.1 Comamonadaceae bacterium | reverse complement strand
TCGAGGTCGGCAAGATGAAAGCGCGACTCCGTCTCCCGGGTGAAGCCGTAGGCGTTCTCCAGAACTTTGAGGTAGAGCCCCTCCTTGCTTCCGAAGTAGTAATAAATCATCCGCTTGCTGGTGCGCGTGGCGTTGGCGATCTCGTCGACCCGCGCACCTGCCAGGCCCTTGGCGGCGAACTCGCGGGCGGCCACCGCGAGGATCTCGGCCATTGTCCGTTCCGGGTCACGTAAGGCGGTGGGCGCCGCCCCTTCCGTCTTTGCGGCCGCCCTCGGACGCCTTGTTTTCACTAGTTCGTTCATTGCGACCAGAAGTATAGGAAGCGTGCGCCGTCCCTTGCGTACGGATCAACCCCTACCCGCGCAGCGCAGCCCTGTCGGTTCTTAGCGCCGCGCAATCAATTGCACCACTACCTCCACCCGGCCGTCGGGCGCGGATGTTGTCCAGGCCAGCGTGAGACCCCCGCGCGGTAGCCCCGCACTCACCAGGCCCGGCGTGGCCGCCGTGGTGAAGGGGGTATCCACCGGGTCGCCCGCTTCGGTGTACCGCTGCGCCGAGAGCTGCGCGCCATCGGGCACCAGCGTGAGGTAGTCACCCCCGCGCAGGGCAACGGCTGCCACAGGAAGGATCGGCATGCCACGCTCCGGCTGGGCCGCTCCGCGCACGGTGAAGTGGAGGCTGCGGGGAGAGGTCTGCACACCGGTGTCGGGGTCAACATTGGCGGTGAACAGCACGCTGCCATGTCCCCGCAGGTCCAGCAGAAAGGCGCCCCCCGCCTGCGTCTCCGTCAAGGGCATGGCCAGTGGCCGCGGCACGTCCAACTGGGTGAAGGTGCGATAGGGCACGCCCACAGGACTCACACGCTCCATCGCCGCCACCCAGCCGCCTTCGTCCAGCGCGGTGAGGTTCAAGTCATTTATCCGCGATCCGCCTTGCCCATCGAGCCGCTGAATCCAGCCTAGAGGCTCGCCGTCCGCTGCCAGTCGCAGCACGCGCACACTCGGCACCAGCTGCGGCGTGGCGGGTGTTTGGAACCGCCACGACACGTAGAGGCTGCCATCGCGCCCGGTCGACGCGACGACCGGGCCACTGAGCTGCGCAAAAAGCGGGGCGTTGCGTGGGTAGCGCTCGGCATCGAGCACCCGTGCCGTGCCGTCAATAGTCCCCTGCAGGCTGTAGGGCCAGTGGTGCACCTCGGTGATCATGTCAGTGTCGTTCTCGACCCGGCGGGTGACGAAGGTCACGCTGATGCGGCCCTCGGGCAGCACGTTGACGGCCAGATCCTGCGCGTTCTGCACGTCGGCGGGGATGTCGAGGCGCAGGGGGTCACCCACCCGCTGGCCTTCGGCATCGAAGCGCTGCGCCCACAACGCCCAGGCCACGCCCGGTACGCGTGGCCCGCGCGCCATCCATGCGACCGCGTGGCCGCCGCCATCGAGTACGCCGACCGCCTTGATCACGCGCTCTCCGTCTGGAGCCGCGTCGATGACCTGCGGCGGCCGCGGCTCCAAGCCGGAATCGGCTGCGGCTATTGACACTGATGCGAGCGCCGAGACCGGGCGCACATCCGGCAGACTGCCCGCCGGCGCAGGGGCGCCGGTCGCGCCCGGGTCGGCGCGTGCCTGCGAAGGCGGGCTGGAGGTTTCGCCTCCGCCCCCGCCGCAGGCGGCCAGCAGCAAGGTGAGGGTGATGGGGGGTAGGTAGGCGCGTGCTCGGCGTGTGGTGGAGGGGCTCGCCATGGTGGCTTCCTTTCTTCAGGTCGTGGAGTGGGACCTTAGGAAGCTGGCGAAGTCGAACATGTAGGCGCAAGCGGGTAGGCTCTGCGGGAAGTGCCGAAGCTGGGCACGATTCGCGCCGCACTGGTGCGACTGCACCATTTAAATGCATCTAATCGGGGCGAGCTGCCGCAAGCTGGTGCGCTTTTCGCCCAATCAGCCGCACCAGCATGGGAACAAGTCTTGCTTCCCTGGTGCGCGAACGCCTTGTGGCGGTGCATTCGGAGAACACATGGATTCGATCAAGCAGGGCGCCGATGCCTTGTTCATTTTGTTGGGGGCCATCATGGTGCTGGCCATGCATGCCGGCTTTGCCTTCCTGGAATTGGGCACCGTGCGCAAGAAGAACCAGGTCAATGCCTTGGTCAAGATCCTGGTGGACTTTGCCGTATCCACCATCACCTACTTCTTCGTGGGCTATGCGGTGGCTTATGGGACCGGCTTCATGGTCGGTGCTGAAACCCTGGCCGCCAAGAACGGCTATGAGCTGGTGAAGTTCTTCTTTTTGCTCACCTTCGCCGCTGCGATTCCGGCCATCGTCTCTGGCGGTATCGCCGAGCGTGCCCGCTTCAACCCGCAGCTGCTGGCGACCGCGGTCCTGGTGGGCCTGGCCTATCCCCTGTTTGAGGGCGCCGCCTGGGCCAACAAGTTTGGCTTCCAAGACTGGGTCAAGTCCGTCGCCGGCGCAGAGTTCCACGATTTCGCCGGCAGCGTGGTGGTGCATGCCGTGGGCGGCTGGATCGGTCTGGCAGCCGTGCTCTTACTGGGCCCGCGCAGCAACCGTTACCGAAAGGACGGCGCCATCAGCGCCCACCCGCCCTCAAGCATTCCCTTCCTCGCTCTGGGTGCCTGGATTCTTGCCGTGGGCTGGTTCGGCTTCAATGTGATGAGCGCGCAGACGCTGGACAAAATCTCCGGCCTCGTCGCGGTCAATTCGCTCATGGCCATGGTGGGCGGCACACTGGTCGCCACCCTCATGGGCCGCAATGACCCAGGCTTTGCCTACAACGGTCCGCTGGCCGGTTTGGTGGCTGTGTGCGCCGGGTCAGACCTGATGCACCCGGCCGGCGCGCTGGTGGTGGGCGGCATTGCCGGTGCCATCTTCGTGCAGTTGTTCACTTTGACCCAGAACCGCTGGAAGATCGACGACGTGCTGGGCGTGTGGCCTCTGCACGGCCTGTGCGGTGCCTGGGGCGGCATCGCCTGCGGCATCTTCGGCCAGCAATCTGTCGGCGGTATCGGGGGCGTGACCTTTGGTGCGCAGGCGCTGGGCACCCTGGTGGGGGTGGTGTGGGCCTTCGCCAGCGGCCTGGTGGTCTATGGCCTGATCCGCCTGACGATCGGCCTGCGCATGTCGCAGGAAGAGGAGTTCGAGGGCGCTGACCTCAGCATCCACCGCATCGGTTCCACGCCGGACCGTGAGGTGAGCTGGTAAGAGCGAGACCTGGCCCCGCCGCATTGGACGCGGCGGTGCACGGACAGACTGCAGACATGAAAAAGCCCGCTTCTTTCGAAGCGGGCTTTTTGCATCTTGATTTTGGTGGGTCCTGAGTGACTCGAACACTCGACCTACGGATTAAGAGTCCGCTGCTCTACCAACTGAGCTAAGAACCCATGCCGGGAAGGCAAGGGCG
>CANFQF010000291.1 GCA_947449025.1 Comamonadaceae bacterium | reverse complement strand
GCCGCCAACCTGGGCGAGCTGCAGGTGGCCGGCGAGCCCGGGCGGGTGCGCCATGGTTACGAGCTGTCGCCCGAGGGCGTGTACTGCCGGCGCCGCCTGGCCATCGCGCCCGGCGCGCAGCGAGAGCACGGCCTGCTCAACGCAGTGGCGCGCCTGCACCTGCCGCCGATCGCCGACCCGGACCACGGCAACGGCGCGCTGTCCGCGCTGTACCTGGCCCGCCCCTTCATCTCCTACGAGTACGGCCGGCGCCTAGGCGACGAATCGGCGCTCGGCACCGCAGCCCGCGCCCTGCGCTGGGGCCGCCATGCAGCCAACGTGATCACTGACGCGCCGGCCACCGCCGCCTTTCTCGGGCACTGGCTGCTGCGCCGGACCTTGGCGACACGCAAATTCCCCTCGGTGATCCTGCCCAATCGGCGCAACCGCTTCAGCCTGGAATTTCAGGCCGAGCAGGTGCCGCATCCCGACAGCCGGGTCACGCTCTGCGCCGCTCGTGACGCGCTGGGCCAGCGCCGGCTGCGGGTGGCCTGGCGACACCAGCCGCAGGATGTAGCGTCGGTGGGGCGCAGCCTGGCGCTGATGGCATTTGATTTCAGGCGCCAGGGGGTGGGCGAGTTGCGCTGGGACGCGAACCGCCTGTCGGCCGACCTGCTGCGTTTCGGCGCCTATGGCGGCCATCACCTGGGCACCGCCCGCATGGGGCGAGACCCGCGCAGCAGCGTGGTCGATCCGCACTGCCGGGTGCACGGCATCGACAACCTCCACATCGCCAGCAGCGCAGTCTTCCCGACGGCGGGCCAGGCCAATCCGACGCTCACCCTCCTCGCGCTGGCCCTGCGGCTGGCGGACCACCTGGTTCCGCCGCAGAAGCCGCAGGAGCCGGTTGCGCCTCAGGGGCCGGTTGCGCCTCAGATCCCTCGGCTGGCACCGATGGACTCCGCACGCCAGCCGTGAACCCGCTTTGACCCCAAGAGGAAACGCCCCATGCAGATTTTGGTTCTCGGCGGCAGCGGCTTTGTCGGCCAGAGGCTGGCGCGCCAGCTGGTGGCGGCCGGCCTGCGCCCCTGCCTGGCCTCGCGCGGCCAGCGAACTGGCGCTGGTTCGCTGGCGCCGAGCGCAGGCCCACACCTCACGCTCGACGCCTGCGACGAGGCCGCACTCACCAGCGCCCTGCGTCGCTGCGACGCGGTGGTCAACGCGGTCGCCGGCAGTCCGCGTGCGATCGCCGAAGGCGCCGGGGTGCTGGCGCGGGCGCTGAAGGCGGTGGGCGGACGGCCACTGGTACATCTGAGCAGCATGGCGGTTTATGGGGCGGCCCCGACGCCGCATGACTCGGGGCCGACATACTCAGGACCAGCTGACTCAGAACCGACGGGCGCGGGGTCGATAGAACCCGGACCGAGTGACCCGAGGCCGATACAGCGTGGCCTGACAGCCGAGTCCGACTGGGTGCCGATCGACGCGATCGACGCGACCTGCGCAACCCGCGCGCACCGCCCGGCGGTTAGCAGCTACGCACGTGCCAAGCGGGAGGCCGAGGCGCAACTGGCACCGCTTGCCGGGCAAGGCATGCCCGTCGCCTTGCTGCGCCCCGGCTGCGTCTGGGGCGCAGGCAGCCCCTTGTGGGTCGATCGCATTGCTGCGCTTTTGGCGGCCGGCCGGCTGGGCGACCTGGGCGAGCGCGGGGACGGATGGACCCAGGGCCTGCATGTCGAGGACCTGTGCGAAGTGGTGCTGCGTCTCTTGCTGCAGCCTGGAACAGGCCTGCGTGTCTTCAACCTGGCGGCGCCGGACAGCCCGCGCTGGAACCACTACCTGCGCGATCTGGCGGTGGCCATCGGCGCGACACCCCTGCGCCGGGTGCCCGCCTGGCAGCTTGCGCTCGATGCCTGCTTGCTGAGCCCGCCGATCTATCTCGCCCAGCGTCTGGGGCTGCGCCACCCTCACCTGCCGCCGCTGCCGCCCGGGGTGCTGCGCCTCGTGGCCGCGCCGATGCGCATGGACTGCCAGGCGGTGCAAAGCGCCCTGGACCTGCGCTGGACACCCTACGAGCGCGCGCTGGGTGAGGCAGCGGCCGCCTGGCGCCGAGACAACGCCAGCCACAAGGCCCTGGCGAGAAACAGCGGGTTGCCCAGCACATAGCGGCCAAAAAGTCGGCGCGGCTCGCGGGCCAGGCGCCAGCACCATTCGAGCCCGATGCGCTGAACCCAGTGCGGCGCGCGGACAAAGCGCCCACCAAGGAAGTCGGCGATGGCACCGCCACACACGATCAGGCACGGCGCTGGCGCCGCTGCGCGCAGGGCGCGGGCCAAGCGCTCCTGGCGCGGCATGCCCATGGCCAGCACCACCAGATGCGGCGATTCGCGCCGGGCCAGACGCAGGTACTCGTCATCTGGCAAAAATCCATCGGCAATCAGGCAGCGGGTGCCGCCGGCCAGCGCCTGCAAACGGGTGCCCGCGCGCGCCAGCCATGGCGCGCGGGTGCCCAGCAGGGCGATGCGGGCACCGGGCTGCGCCTTGCCCAGACGGGTCACCAGCGCCGGAATCAGGTCGGTGCCATTGAGGTTGAGGCCCGGGGCCTGGCCCATGAGCCGCAGCAGCCAGGCCATGCCTTGGCCGTCGCGCAGCAGCCAGTCGGCGGCGGCGAGGTCCTCGAAGAAGGCCGCGTCACGCGCGGCGAGATTGAAGGCATGGGCATTGGCAAAGGCCAGCACACGCGGACCGGCGGGGGGCAACAGCGCATCGAACAGGCGTTCACGCGCCGGCCCGTCGGGTACCCGGCGCAGGGCGGCGAGCAGGTGCCGCCAGCGTTCGGGCCAGGGCGGTGCTGCAGATGGCGCTGTCGCGGGCACGGGTGATGTCGCAGGCAATGACGATCGCGATGCCGGGCGCGAAGTCAGTGGCGATGATGATCGCGAAGTCGGTGGCGAAGTCGGTCGCAAAGTCGCCGGCACCCGAGACGAATTCGCCTCAGGGTCCTGCGACCGGTCAGCGTGGCCTGCCGGCATTGAGCACCGCCCCCACCACAGTGACACCGAATTCGCCCAAAGTGCGGGTCAGGGCCGAGACCCCCTCCAGCGCGCTGCTGTCCCGACAGGCCAGCACCAGCGCCGCGCCGGCGCGGGCGGCCACGGTGCCGGCGTCGGCGCAGGGGCCGAAGGCCGGCGTGTCGGCCAGCACCACGTCGTAGCTCGAACGCAGCGAGGACAGCAATCGCGCCAGACGGTCGCGGGCCAGCAACTCCTGCGGATTGGGTGGCACCACGCCTGCGGGCAGCAAAAAGAGGCCCGGCACGGCAGGCACCGGCGCAATGACGTCGACATCCGCGCGGCCCGCGAGGATGGCCGACAGGCCGACCCGGTCCGGCCGGCCGAAGAGGCGGTGCAGGCGCGGCCGGCGCAGGTCTGCATCG
>CANFQF010000290.1 GCA_947449025.1 Comamonadaceae bacterium | reverse complement strand
GTGTCCGCCCCGGCCGAGCCTGGTCCCGGGCTGGGCGTGTTGGAGAAGGCCATGGGCTTGCTGAACATCGTTTCCGAGGCTCGGACAGCGATGACCTTCACCGAGTTGCTCCGTGCGAGCCGCTTGCCCAAGGCCACCCTGCACCGCATCCTGGCGACCCTGATCCGCGAGGGTTTGCTGCGCCACGACGCCTACACCCGCACCTATCGCCTGGGCTTTCGCCTGCTGGAGTTGGCGCACGAGGTCTGGAGTGACTTCGACCTGCGTCTGGCCGCGCAGGACGAGATGGTCCGGCTGCGCGATACGGTTCGGGAGTCGGTGCTGCTCGGGGTCCTCGATGGCGACTCGGTGGTGCTCATTGCCTGCGAGGCGCCGGGGCGCGAAGAGCCAGAGCCTTTGCCGATCGGCTTGCGACTGCCGCTGCACGCCAGCGCCCTGGGCAAGATGATCCTGGCCTGCCGCGATCCGGCCTGGCAGTCCAGGCTCTTGGGCGACGGCCCGCTCAAACGCTACACGCCGCAGACCCTGACTGACCCGACTGCGCTGCGCAGCGACCTGGATATCACCCGTGCACGCGGCTATGCGCTGGAGGTGGGTGAGTGGCACGAG
This sequence comes from Comamonadaceae bacterium, assembly GCA_947449025.1. Taxonomy (GTDB): domain Bacteria; phylum Pseudomonadota; class Gammaproteobacteria; order Burkholderiales; family Burkholderiaceae_C; genus Ramlibacter. Next base: position 2,814 of record CANFQF010000290.1, on the reverse strand, counting down.
GGGACGGTGGCACTGGCTGCGCCGATCTTCGACATCGAAGGTCACCCGGTGGGGGCGCTGTGCGTCCGCTCCCGCGCCGATCGCATGGACCTGCCTCAGGCGCACAGCCTCTCCCCAGCCCTCATCGGCGCCGCCCGGCGGATCTCGCACAACGCCGGCGGCGAGTTCACCTCGATCGAGCCGAACGACGCCCCACCCGAGGCCACCGCGCTTGAGGTTCGCTGCATCGTCGAGTCGCGCACCCTGCTCGGTGAGGGGCCGGTGTGGTCACCCCGGGACAGCGCCTTGTACTGGGTCGACATCCTCACCCCGGCGATCCACCGCCTGGACGGGCACAGCGGCAGGGACACCGAATTCAAGCTCGGTTCGATGGTGAGCGTCGCCCTTCCCAAGGCCTCCGGCGGGCTGCTGGCCGCCACCCCCAGCGGGCTCATGGCCTTCGACACCGACAGTCGCCGCCTGACCCTCGTGTGTCACCCCGAGTCCGACCGGCCCGGTAACCGGTACAACGATGGCAAATGCGACCGCCTCGGCCGCTTCTGGGTCGGCACGCTGGACATGGCCACCGCCGCCAACCGGGGCAATTTGTTCCGGGTCGAGGCCGACGGCGCCTGGAAAAAAATGGACAGCGGCTTCACCGTCGCCAACGGCCTGGGCTGGAGCCCCGACAACCGCTTCATGTATTTCACCGACTCGCACCGGCGAACCGTCTACCGCTACGACTTCGACCTGCGCGCCGGCGAGATCAGCAACCGCCAACCGTTGATCGTTCTAGGCGCCAGCGACGGCAGACCCGACGGTCTGACCGTCGACGAAGAGGGTTGCTTGTGGGTGGCCGTATGGGATGCCTGGCGCGTGTCCCGCTACTCGCCGGAGGGCCGCGAGCTGATGCGGATCAAGCTGCCCGTGCCCCGGCCCACCAGCTGCTGCTTCGGCGGCCCGAACCTGGACACCCTGTACATCACCAGCGCGTCGGTGCGCCTCAGCGGCGCCGCCCTGGAGGCCGCGCCGCTCTCGGGCTCGCTGCTCGCCGTCCAGATTCCGGGCGTGCGGGGGCTGCCGGAGACCTTGTTCGCGGGCTGATCGGGGCGACTGCCGTCTGGTACGGCACCCCCATGTGCTTCATCAGTGGCGCCTTCAGCCCGTGTGCAGGGCTAGCAGAATTCGGCCTGTCTGGCGGGGGGCCTCAGAACCCCAGCTGCGAGCCCGCGCCCAGAAGCGTCGCGACGCCCAGCCCCGCAAAGATGGCGGCGGCGATGCCGTGCACCAGCCGCATGGGGATGCGCCCCGCGAGCTTGTCGCCGATGAAGACTGCCGGCACATCGGCGATCAGCATGCCCAGCGTAGTCCCGGCGACCACCATCACGGGCTGCGAGTAATGGGCTGCCATCGCCACCGTGGCGATTTGGGTCTTGTCGCCCATTTCGGCCAGGAAGAAGGTGACCAGGGTAGCGCCGAACACGCCCAGGCGCTGGGCGACCTGAGTCTCCTCCTCCTCGATCTTGTCGGGGATCAGCGTCCAGATGGCCATGCCGACAAAGGACAGGCCCAGCACCCAGCGCATGACTTGGGGGCTCACGGCCGAAGTGATCCAGGCGCCCAGGGCACCGGCCAGTCCGTGGTTGATGAGTGTGGCCGCGAAGATGCCTAAGATGATGGGCAGCGGCTTCTTGAAGCGGGCAGCGAGAATAAAGGCCAGCAGCTGTGTCTTGTCGCCGATTTCGGCCAGGGCGACAACGCCGGTAGAGACGAGTAGGGATTCCATGGGGTGAGAAGAGTGTAGTGGGCGCAAAGGCTCGGCCACGGATGAGGCGGGCCTGCCGATCCGGCATGGATCCATGCACTTGCGCGATGGCTCGCTTTATGAATAAATAAATAGCACTTTGGAATTCATTGCGTTACTATTGAAGTTCAATTTAGGAAGGAAAGTCATGGCGACCAAGAAAGAGCAGTCAAATTTGTACTTCAAGTTTCTTAATTTGGTGGCGGCCAGCCGGCAGCTGCCGGGAGTGCCAGAAATTGATGCGGTAGAAGACCGCATCCTGGCCTTCCTGGCCCGCTCTTGGTATGCCAGTCAGCGCATCACGGTGGTCGAGGCCATGCACGGCATGGCCGAAATTTCTCCTTCCACCGTGCAACGCCGGCTCAAGGCGCTTCGGACCAAGGGCATGCTCAAGGTCGAGAGCGACGAGGCCGACAACCGCTTCAAGTACGTGCAACCCACTGAGCTCTCGCTGAAGTACTTTGCCGCGCTGGGCCAGTGCATTCAGAAGGCCCAGGCCCGCTGAGCGTCTGATGGCGCTCGGGCGCAGGCATACAGCCAGCGAGGCCATCGCCGGCGCCGTTGTCACGGCGCTGGCCTATGTTTTCTTTTTCGAGCTGAACGATTGGCTCTTCAGCCTAGCCAAGGTCTCAGACAACATCAGCTGGGTGTTTCTGCCGGCGGCGATCCGTATGCTGGCGGTGTTGCTGTTTGGCTGGGCCGGGGTGCTGGGGCTGTTCGTTGGCTCACTGAGCGTGATCGTCAATCAGATCGCCACCCAGCCGGGGCATGTGCTGGCGCTCGCTGGCCTGTCTTCGGTCCCCTCCTTGCTGGCGGCGCGGATGGTACAGGGGGCCCTTGAAATCGCGGACGATCTCGGCGGCATGACCGGCCGACAGCTCCTGGTTTTCGGTCTGGCCGGCGGCCTGGCCAACAGCCTGGTTCACACCCTGTATTTCGTGGGGCGCGAGGGTGCCCTGGAGCCTTTCCATGGCTTCGTCCCGATGTTCGTCGGCGACAGCGTGGGCACTTTGATCCTGCTCTACGCGGGG
>CANFQF010000289.1 GCA_947449025.1 Comamonadaceae bacterium | reverse complement strand
CCGCTGGGACGGCAAAGACCTGCAACTGGCCAAACGCATTTCAACGGGCAAGACCCCGAGCCATCTGTGGATCGACAGCAAGTCGACCACGGTTTTTTCGACGATGCAAGACAGCGACGAACTGGTTGCGATCGACTTGGCTAGCCAGACGCTCAAGTGGAGGGCCAAGACCGGCTCGCTGCCCGCTGATGTGTTTGGCCTCGCCGATGACCGTACCCTGCTGGTGGGGCTGACCGGTGGTGATTCGGTCGAAGTCTGGGATGTGGGCGGCAAGGAGCCGCGTATCACCAGCCGCATCAAGACGGGGGAGGGCGCGCACGCCTTTCGCGCCGCCGGCGACGGCCGGCATGTCTTTGTGAGTAATCGTGTCGCCGACACCATCAGCAAGATCGACCTGACCCGGCTGTCGGTGGTGGACACCTTCAAGGTGCCGGGCGGACCGGACTGCATGGAGGTAGTGGCCGGCGGCAGGCTCTTGCTTGTGTCCTCGCGCTGGGCCAAGAAGCTCACCGTGATAGACACCGAAACGCGGCAGATCGTGCGCCAGGTGGCGGTGGGCAAGTCTCCCCACGGTGTCTGGACGCTGGACCACGCACGCCGTAACTGACGGGGCTGGAAGTGAAGCAGCTGCCCAAGGGGACGATGCGGCACTCGAGGGCACCTAGCCTCGCCCGGCGGGCCGCTGGGTGGGTGGGCGCTGCCCTGCTTGCCGGGTGCGCTCTGACCTTTGGTGCACAGGCATATGCCAAGGCTGCGTCCCATGCAGCGTCCCAGGCAACAAGCCAGGCTGCGCAAACCCTATCGGCCTCCACCGGTGCGGCCTCCACTGGTACGGCCTCCACCGACTCGGCCTGCGCGCGGCCCGTCTACCTCACCTTCGACACCGGTCACATGGGTGTGGCACCCCTGATTGCCGAGGTCCTGGCGCGCCAGCAGGTCCGGGTGACCTTCTTCGCCGCCAATGAGCCAACCCGTGAGGGGGATGGCAGTCTGGGGGACTTCTGGGCGCCCTGGTGGAAGTCGCGCGCGGCCGAAGGGCATGCCTTTGCCTCGCACACCTTCGACCACGTTTACTGGCGTACGGACCTGCCGGTTACCGGCCGGGCGGATGGCGCGGCCCGCAATACCTCGGTTGGCACATCGCCGGAATCCGCTGCGGCGCCAGTCTTTTCGGTCCGCGCCTCCGCCGGCCCTCAAACAGGCATCACCCGGTCGATCCGCGAGGTCGACTATTGCGCCCAGATCGAGCGTGCCGCCGCCCGTCTGGAGCAAATCACAGGTCAAAAGGCGCTGCCGCTGTTTCGTGCGCCGGGGGGCAAGACCTCGCCCCGGCTGGTCGCCGCGGCGCGTGCCTGCGGCTTCGCCCACGTGGGCTGGGCGCCGGCGGGCTTTTTGGGCGATGAATTGCCCAGCGAGTCCTGGCCGAATGCCCGCCTTTTGGCGAAGGCGCTGCGGGAAGTGAAGGCCGGAGATATCCTTGTGGCACATCTGGGGATCTGGTCACGACAGGACCCGTGGGCGCCGGCGGTGCTAGAGCCTCTCATCACCGGGCTCAAGGGGCGGGGGCTGTGCTTTGCCACCTTGCGCGATCACCCCGCGTACAAGGACTGGATTGCCCAGCATGGCCGCAAGTGACGCAACAGAGGGAGCTGAGGCAACTGCGGCAATTTATCTGAGCCCGCCAGCGCAACCCGGGCAAAAAGAAAAAAGCAAGACGTGATGGACTGGATCGACACCTGGTTTTCCAGCGGACAGCAGGCGCTGTTCGAGGCAGTGGTGCGCCCTTTCATGTTCGCCGTCGGATTGGGCAACCTGCTCGAGGACGGCTACTTGGCCACGGGCTGGCTGTTGGTGGGGCTGTTGCAGTTGGCGGTGATGCTGGCGGTCATTGCGCCGCTCCAGCGGTGGCGGCCGGTCGAAGCCGTGATCGACCGGGCGGCGATCCGCACCGACATCGTCTACACCCTCATTCATCGGCTGGGCCTGTTTCGTGTGGCCCTGTTCTTCCTGGTGCAGCCGTTGTTCGATGCCGGCTTTGGCTGGCTGCATGGCCAGGGTGTGGGGGCTGTTCAACTGGACCAGATTTGGACCGGGGTGAGCGACTTGCCCTGGGTGAGTTTCATCCTATACCTGCTGCTGTTCGATTTCGCTGATTACTGGATTCACCGTGGGCAGCATCAAATAGGGCCTTGGTGGGCGCTCCATGCGCTACACCATTCCCAGCGCCAAATGACCCTGTGGACGGACAACCGCAACCACCTTCTGGACAGCGTGGTGAGCGACAGTCTGCTTGTCTTGCTGGCGCAGTGCGTCGGCGTGGCACCAGGGCAATTTGTTGCCATCGTGGCCATCACCCAATTGAGCGAAAACCTTCAGCACGCCAATGTGCGCCTGTCTTTCGGTCGCTGGGGCGAGCGCCTGTGGGTCAGCCCGCGCTTTCACCGCCGGCACCATGCCGTGGGCATCGGGCATGAGACCGAGGCCTTCAATGCAGGGCCGGGGCAGGGCCGCAAGAGGGTTCTGGGTGGCTGCAACTTTGGGGTGCTCCTGCCTTGGTGGGACCTGATGTTTGGCACCGCCAATTTCGAGCCCCGCTACGATCCGACTGGCGTTCGCGACCAAGTGGAGCAGGGACGCGACTATGGGCGTGGCTTTTGGGCGCAGCAATGGCTGGGCCTCAAGCGTCTGGCGGGCAAGGCCTGACCCGGCTGTTCAATCGAAACAAGGAAATGGGCATGAATGAAGCGAGCGCCAAGGCGACCCCGCAGGATGGCGACAAACGGGGCAATGAGTTCGGCGTCGTGATCGTGGGAGACGAAATTCTCTCCGGCAAGCGGGCGGACAAGCACCTGGTCAAGGTGATCGAGCTCCTCTCCGCACGCGGCCTGCAACTGGCCTGGGCGGAGTACGTCGGCGACTCACCCGAGCGAATCACCGACACCTTGCGCCGCTCTTTCGCGGGCTCGATGCCGGTTTTTTCCTGCGGAGGCATCGGCGCCACGCCAGACGACCACACCCGGCAGTGCGCCGCAGCCGCCCTTGGGCGCCCGCTGGCCCTACAGCCAGAGGCCGCGGCGCTGCTGCGCCAACGGATGCAGGACCAGGCGCGCGAGCAGGGCGTGCCCTACGACCCGGAACGGGCGGACAACATCCACCGCCTGAACATGGCGGTATTCCCCGAGGGCGCGGACATCATCCCCAACCCCTACAACAAGGTTGCCGGGTTCAGCGTCGGCCATGTGCATTTCGTGCCGGGCTTCCCGGTGATGGCCTGGCCAATGATCGAGTGGGTGCTTGACACCCACTACGCCGATCGCTTTCGCCGGGAGGCCTATGTTGAAAAGTCGGTGATCGTCCTGGCCGGGATCGAAGCCACGCTGACCCCGCTGATGGAAGCGGTGGAGCGTGACCACCCGCAGGTGAAGGTGTTCAGCCTGCCCAGCGT
>CANFQF010000288.1 GCA_947449025.1 Comamonadaceae bacterium | reverse complement strand
AGCGCTGGCGTGCGGCTGTGTGTCATTCCCGCAGTGGCAGCGAGCGACTTCGAGGCGGTGCGGGCGCTGGCCCACCAGCATGGGGACGGCTACGCCCTGGGCATTCACCCCCTGTTCACGCCGCAGGCCAGCGAGGCCGATCTCGTCCGTCTGGATGAGGCCTTGACCCGGCACCTGCAGGACCCGCGCCTGCTCGCTGTCGGCGAGATCGGGCTGGACCACTTTGTGCCGGGGCTGGACCGCGAGCGCCAGCTGTTTTTTTACCGGGAGCAGCTGCGTCTGGCGCGTCACCACGGGCTGCCGGTTTTGCTGCATGTGCGGCGCTCGGCCGACATCCTGCTGCGCGAGCTGAGGCGCCAGCCGGTAGGCGGCATTGCCCATGCCTTCAATGGCAGCGCGCAGCAGGCCCATGCCTTTGTCGATCTCGGCTTTGCCCTGGGCTTTGGCGGCACGCTCACCTTCGAGCGCGCCTTGCAGGTGCGCCGCCTGGCCTGCGCGCTGCCGCTGTCGGCCCTGGTGCTGGAGACCGACGCGCCCGACATTCCCCCCCACTGGCTGTACGAGACCGCGGCCGCGCGTGCCGGCGGCCAGTCGCAAGGCCGCAACGAGCCCGGCGAGCTGCCGGCCATCGGCCTTGCGCTCGCCCGCTTGCGCGCCATGCCGCCCGAGGCCCTGGCCGAGGCCACCACGCGCAACGCCTGCGCCGTGCTGCCTCGCCTAGGGCCCCTCCTGCGCCTGCCGGGCGATGTTGCCGACCCGTGGCCCGGGCCCGATACGGATAATCCAAGCCCGTGACCCGTCCTCCTTCCTCCTCCTCTACTTCCGCGCCACCCGCCCCCCGCGCCGGGCGCAAGCCACCGGCCGCCCCTCTGCCTGAGGTTCATTTTTCCGACCACGGCCCGGTCCGCTACCTGCACCTGGGTACCGACTGGGTGCAAGGCGCGATGCGTCTGGACGACCCCTACGCCCTCGACCTGGAGTACATCCAGCGCATGATGGCCTGGCTGCTGTTCGTTGAGCCGACGTCGGTGATGGGCCGGCATGCAATGCAACTGGGCCTGGGCGCCGCCGCTCTGACCAAGGCCTGCCGCAAGACCTTGCGCATGACCACCACCGCGATCGAACTCAATCCGCAGGTGGTGGCTGCCTGCCGGCTGTGGTTCAAGCTGCCGGCCGACGATACCCGCCTGTCCGTCATCTTGGGCGACGCCGCCGAAGTGGTGGCCAGCGAGCACTGGGCCGGCCGTATCGATGCCCTGCAGGTGGACCTGTACGACCACGAAGCGGCGGCGCCGGTGCTCGATTCGCCCGAGTTCTATGCGGGCTGCCGGCGCCTGCTGACAGAAGACGGCTGCATGAGCGTCAACCTGTTCGGCCGTCACGCCAGTTTCGAGCGCAGCCTCGCTCACATCACAGACGCCTTTGGCGTGTCCTGCGTCTGGTCATTCCGACCGACCCGCGAGGGCAATACGGTGGTCTTGGCCCGGCGCCAGCCGGCGCAGCCCACGCGGGCCGAGATGCTCGAGCGGTCCGGCGTCATCGAGGCACGCTGGCGGCTGCCTGCGCGCAAGTGGGTGCGCGGGCTGCAGCCGCCGCCCTGAAGGGGTGCACGGGGCGGGTTCGACCGCGCTGGAGGCACGCATGTCATAGGGTTTATCCCGGGGGTGGGTAGGTGGAACCCACATAGTCCCGGGCGGGCTTTCCTCCCAGAATCCGGTCATCAACAACACGCGTAGAGGAGATCCTGCGTGAATATTAAGAGCCAAAAAGACTTTTTCGCCGGTCTGATGTTCATGACCGTCGGCGGCGGCTTTGCCTGGGGCGCCACCGGTTACACGGTCGGCCAGTCCTCCCGCATGGGCCCGGGCTACTTCCCGCTTTTGCTGGGGGTGGTGCTGGCGCTCATGGGGGCCTTCATCCTCTTCGAGTCCCTGGTGGTCGACACCGAGGACGGCGAGAAGATCGGCTCCATTGCCTGGAAGCCGCTGGGTTACATCATCGGTTCCAACTTGGCGTTCGGCATTCTGCTGGGGGGGCTGCCCTCTATCGGTGTGCCCGCCATGGGCTTGATCGTCGCCATTTTCGCCTTGGTGTTCATCGCCAGCGCAGCGGGTGATGAATACAGCGTCAAGGAAGTGACCATCCTGTCGGTCGTTCTGGCCATCTTGAGTTACCTTGCTTTCATCAAACTGCTGAAACTGCAGTTCCAGGTGTGGCCTTCCTTCATCGTGAACTGAAACCGGAGCCAACATGGATCTGTTCAATAACCTAGCCCTCGGCTTTGGCGCAGCGTTCACGCTGCAAAACCTTATTTACGCTTTCGTCGGCTGCCTGCTGGGCACCCTGATCGGCGTGCTCCCGGGCATCGGCCCGGTGGCGACCATCGCGATGCTGCTGCCCGCGACCTACGCGCTGCCCCCGCTGGCGGCGCTGATCATGCTGGGCGGTATTTACTACGGCGCCCAGTACGGCGGATCAACGACTGCCATTTTGGTCAACCTGCCGGGGGAGTCTTCCTCCGTGGTCACGGTGATCGACGGCTACCAGATGGCCCGAAACGGACGCGCCGGTCCGGCCCTCGCGGCCGCTGGCTTGGGCTCGTTCTTCGCCGGCTGCGTGGGCACCCTGATCCTGGCTGCCTTTGCCGCGCCGCTGACCGAAGTGGCCTTCAAGTTCGGCCCTGCCGAGTACTTCTCGCTCATGATCTTGGGCCTGATCGGCGCGGTGGTGCTGGCCTCGGGCTCCCTGATCAAGGCCATCTCGATGATTGTGCTGGGCCTGCTCATGGGCCTGGTGGGCACCGACGTGAACTCCGGCGTTGCCCGCTACTCCTTCGACATTCCCGAGCTGACCGACGGCATTGGCTTCATCACCATCGCCATGGGTGTGTTCGGCTACGGCGAGATCATCATGAACCTGTCCAAGAAGGACGAGGATCGTGAAGTCTTCACCGCCAAGGTGCAAGGCCTGTTCCCCACGATGCAGGACTTGAAGGACATGGCTCCTGCTGTTCTGCGCGGCACCGCCATCGGATCCATGCTGGGCATCCTGCCTGGCGGTGGCGCACTGTTGGCGGCTTTTGCGGCCTACACCGTCGAGAAGAAGATCAAGCTCAAGCCCGGTGAAATCCCGTTCGGCAAGGGCAACATCCGCGGCGTGGCCGGCCCCGAGTCTGCCAACAACGCTGGCGCTCAAACCTCCTTCATCCCGCTGCTGACGCTGGGCATTCCGCCCAACGCAGTGATGGCGCTGATGGTGGGCGCGATGACCATCCACAACATCCAGCCGGGCCCGCAGGTCATGACCAGCAACCCGCAGCTGTTCTGGGGCCTGATCGCCTCGATGTGGATCGGCAACGCGATGCTGATCATCTTGAACCTGCCGCTGATCGGCATGTGGATCAAGCTGCTGACCATCCCCTACCGCTGGCTGTTCCCCGCCATCGT
>CANFQF010000287.1 GCA_947449025.1 Comamonadaceae bacterium | reverse complement strand
CTATGTGGCCGCCGGCATCTCGGGTGCCATTCAGCACCTGGCCGGCATGAAGGACTCCAAGGTGATCGTGGCGATCAACAAAGACCCCGAGGCCCCCATCTTCAGCGTCGCCGACTACGGTCTTGAGGCGGACCTGTTCACCGCCGTGCCGGAGTTGGTGCAGGCACTCTGAGCACAGCGACCTGCGGGAGCGGTAGCCCCGCTCCTGAGGCGCGCGCGCTCAAAGGCATCGCAAGCGATGCCTTTTTTTTAGACTCCAGGAGACACCGTTATGAGTTTCACCGCCCCGGTCAAGGACCTGATGTTCAACATCCGTCACTTGGCGAACATCGACGAGATCGCCAAGATCCCCGGCTTCGAAGATGCCGGCTTCGAAACGGCGCAGGCGGTGGTGGCGGAGTGCGCCAAGTTCAACGAAGGCCTGGTGGCACCGCTCAATTGGGAAGGCGACAAGAATCCTTCGTCCTGGAAGGACGGCGTGGTCACCACGACGCCGGGCTTCAAGCAGGCCTACAAGCAGTTCGCCGAGGGCGGCTGGCAGGGGTTGCAGCACCCGGTTGACTTCGGCGGCCAGGGCCTGCCCAAGACGATCGGTGCGGCGTGCGGCGAGATCATCAACAGCGCCAACCTGAGCTTTGCGCTGTGCCCTATGCTCACCGACGGCGCGATCGAGGCGCTGCTCACAGCGGCCTCCGACGAGCTCAAGGCCACCTACCTCGAAAAGCTGGTCACTGGCGAGTGGACCGGCACCATGAACCTCACCGAGCCCCAGGCCGGGTCTGATTTGTCCATGGTGCGCTCACGTGCCGAGCCGCAGCCCGACGGCACCTACAAGGTTTTCGGCACCAAGATCTACATCACCTATGGCGAGCACGACATGGCGGACAACATCGTCCATCTGGTGCTGGCCCGCGTGACCGGTGCGCCTGAGGGCGTCAAGGGCATCAGCCTGTTCGTGGTCCCCAAGGTGATGGTGAACAAGGACGGAACGCTGGGCGCGCGCAACGATGTGCAATGTGTGTCCATCGAGCACAAGCTGGGCATCAAGGCCTCGCCGACCGCTGTGCTCCAGTACGGCGATCAGGGTGGCGCCGTGGGCTATCTCGTGGGCCAGGAGAATCGCGGCCTCGAGTACATGTTCATCATGATGAACGCTGCCCGCTATGCGGTGGGCGTGCAGGGCATTGCTCTGGCCGAGCGGGCGTATCAGAAGGCAGTGCAGTACGCCCGTGACCGGGTCCAGTCGCGTCCTGTGGACGGCAGCCTCAACCAAGCTGCCCCCATCATTCATCACCCCGACGTCAAGCGCATGCTGCTCACGATGCGCGCTTATACCGAGGGCTGCCGCGCCATGGCCTCGGTGGCCGCGGCCGCCTACGACGGCGCCCACCACCACCCGGATGCCGAGACGCGCAAGCAGAACCAGGCCTTCTATGAATTCCTGGTGCCCCTGGTCAAGGGCTACAGCACCGAGATGAGCCTGGAGGTGGCCTCGCTGGGCGTGCAGGTGCACGGCGGCATGGGCTTTATTGAGGAGACCGGCGCGGCGCAATACCTGCGGGACGCCAAGATCCTGGCCATTTACGAAGGTACGACCGCCATCCAGGCCAATGATCTGGTGGGACGCAAGACTGCCCGCGACGGCGGACAGACCCCGCGCGCCATCGCCGCCCAGATCGAGCACACCGAGGCCGAGCTGGTTCGCAGCGGCAGTGCCGACGCCCTGGCCGTGGCCAAGCGCCTGGCAGCCGCCCGCCAGGCCTTCCTGGAGGTGGTCGATTTCGTCGCTGGCCAGGCGAAGGCGTCGCCCAATGCGGTCTATGCCGGCTCTGTGCCCTACTTGATGCTGGCAGGCAACCTGGTGGCCGGCTGGCAGCTCGCACGCGCCCTGCTGGTAGCGCAGGAGCAGGCGGCCCAAGGCGAGGAGCTGGCCTTCATGCAAGCCAAGGTGATCACCGCCCGTTTCTACGCCGACCACATCCTGTCGAAGGCGCCTGGTGTGCGTGACAGCATCGTCGAAGGCGCTGACGCGGTGGTCGCGATGCCGATCGAGGCTTTTTGATCAGCAGCTTCGGCTCGCCCCTCACCGACAGAACCAGGAGATCCTCCATGAGTCGCCTTCCCCCCGTGCTGCAGAAGCTGCCGCTCCCCATCATCGGCTCGCCGCTGTTCATCATCAGCAACCCCCAGTTGGTCATCGAGCAGTGCAAGGCCGGTGTGGTGGGTTCGATGCCCGCGCTCAACGCGCGGCCTGCCTCGCAGCTCGATGAATGGCTGCACGAGATCACCGAGACGCTTGCCGCCTACAACGCGGCCAACCCCGACAAGCCAGCGGCCCCTTTCGCCATCAACCAGATCGTCCACAAGAGCAATGACCGGCTCGAGCATGACCTGGCGATGGTGGTGAAGTACAAGGTGCCGATCATCATCACCTCGCTGGGTGCGCGACCTGAGCTGAATGCGGCGGTCCACTCCTACGGCGGCGTGGTGCTGCACGACATCATCAACGATGCTTTCGCCCGCAAAGCCATCGAGAAGGGCGCCGACGGCCTGATCGCGGTGGCCGCTGGCGCTGGCGGCCATGCCGGAACCAAGAGCCCCTTTGCGCTGGTGCAGGAGATCCGCCAGTGGTTTGATGGCCCGGTGGCGCTCTCCGGCTCCATTGCCACCGGTAGCGCGGTGCTGGCGGCCCAGGCCATGGGCGCCGACTTTGCCTACATCGGCTCGGCCTTTATCGCCACCCACGAGGCCCGCGCCTCCGAGGCCTACAAGCAGGCCATCGTCGATTGCAACAGCGACGACATCGTCTACTCCAACCTCTTTACCGGGGTGCACGGCAACTACCTCAAGCCCTCCATCGTGGCGGCGGGCATGGACCCGGAGCATCTGCCCGAGTCTGATCCGACAAAGATGAACTTTGGCGGTGACGCCGCGAAAGCCTGGAAGGACATCTGGGGCAGCGGCCAGGGCATTGGCGCGGTCAAGTCAGTGACCTCCACCGCCGAACTGGTGGGGCGCCTCAAGCGCGAATACGAAGAGGCGCGTTCGCGTATTTGCGGAGCGCGCTGAGGTTTTCGCCGGGGCATCGTGGGCCTTTTTGCCTGCAACGCGGCGGGTACGCGGTACGGGCGCATCGAAGCCGACGGGCCCCTACCGCATCCCCAGTGCGTGCCACGCCAAAGCACCAAGCACCCAAGCGCTCACACCGGCCGGTTACGCGCCAGAGGGGGATTCGCCGAGAAGTAGCGCAGGATGCCGCGCAACAGGGCATCCGCTAGCTGCTCCTGGTACTCAGCGCTGCGCAGGCGCTGCTCTTCTTCCGGGTTGGAAATGAAGGCCGTTTCGACCAGTACCGAGGGAATGTCGGGCGCCTTGAGTACCGCAAAGCCAGCCTGCTCCACCTGGCCCTTGTGCAGGCGCCCGACCTGGCCGATCTCGCCGAGCATCGCG
>CANFQF010000286.1 GCA_947449025.1 Comamonadaceae bacterium | reverse complement strand
GTCGTGGACGAAGATGTCGCACAGGGCGGCCATCTTCTGCGCCAACTCGGGGTTGTTCTTCTTCTCGCCCTTGTTCACACGGCAGTTTTCGAGCAGCACCACCTGGCCGGGGGCGACCAGCACGCCATCGACCCAGTTCGACCGCAGCGGGACTTCGAGCCCCAGTAGCTCTGACAGGCGCGTGGCCACCGGGGCCAGCGAGTCCTCGGGCTTGAACTCGCCCTCGGTGGGGCGGCCCAGGTGGGATGTGACCATCACCGCCGCGCCGGCGTCGAGAGCCATGCGGATGCAGGGCAGCGAGGCGCGGATGCGCGTGTCTTCGGTGATGTGGCCGGCATCGTCCTGCGGCACGTTGAGGTCCGCACGGATAAAGACGCGTTGGCCACGGGCCTTGCCCTGGGCGCAGATGTCGGAGAAGCGGAGGATGTTCATGGAAATGGCAGTGAGCAAAGGGCCCCGGCATTCCCCGGGACAGCCCTTGATTTTAGGCAGGCCAGGGGCCAGCCCCGGCCGCGGCGCAGCCGGGCTGGGCCTACCAGCCTAGGCCCAGGCGCAGCGGCAGATAGACCGCCATGCCCACGACGATGGTCGCCAAGGTGCTGCGACGCCAGAAAAAGACGGCCACGCCGGCAGCGGCGCCGAAGATGCGCGCATCAGCCCATGTGCCGACCCACTGGCCCTGACTCAGCACCACCTCGGGCACCACCACCGCCGCCAGGGCCGCCACCGGCGCGTACTGCAGCCCGCGGGAGACCCAGGCCGGCAGCTTCCAAGGCTGGCTCGAAATGAAAAAGAAACAGCGCGTGAGCACGGTCACAGCCCCCAGGCCCAGGAGGGTGGCCAAGGTCCAAAAGTCCGTTCCCGCCAGCAGTGCGTCGGTCATGCGGCAGCCTTGCGCGCCGGGGTCAGACGCTCGATCAGCAGGCAGGCGGCCACCGCCACCCCGATTGCCACCACGATGTTGATGCGCAGGGGCAGGGCATAAGCGACCACGGCCGTGGCGGCGGCGACTGCGCCCGCCAGCACCCTCAGCCAGTGGGTGGCCAGCGAGCAGAGGATGCCCACGAGGGCCAGGATGCCGGCAAAGCCGAGGCCCCATTGGGTGGGGATGGCATTGGCCAGCGCGATGCCTGCCAGCGAGGGAATCATCCAGCAGACCCAGCCGAGCGCGTTGGCGCCGCCCAAAAAGGCCTCCTGGGCGCGCCGCCCGGCGTCATCAGTCGCAGGTTCCGGTCGGCGCTGGGTGAGCAGCACATAGGACATGTCCACCGTGAGATAGCCAATGAGTAGCCGCCGGGTCAGGGGCAGATGCATCAGGTACTGGCGCAGGTGCAGACTGAAAACCACGAAGCGCAGGTTGACGCAAAAGCCTGTGGCCAGCACCACCCAGGCCGGCGCGCCGGCCACCAGCAGGGGCAAAGCTGCCAGCTGCGCGCTGCCCGCGTAGACCAGCAGCGCCATGGCCAGGACCTCGGGCATAGACAAGCCCGACTTGACCATCGCCACCCCGGTCATCAGGCCCCAGGCCGCCAGCCCCGGCATCTGCGGCGCCATGGCCCGCATACCCACGCGGAATTCGGGGTGGGCGATGTCAAAGAGACGCCGATCCATGGGGTAGCAGTTTCAGCCAGCCGTGCCCAGGCGCTGCCCGGGAACAAGTGCAAAGCCGCGCAGAAAATCAGCTGCCGGCAGACGCTTGCCGCCAGCGCGTTGCAGCTCGGTGGCGAGTAGCTGCCCGTGGCCGCAGGCAATGCGCACGCCTTCGCCGTCGGCCGCCATCACTTGGCCCGGCGCCGCATCGGGCGCCTGGGCGTCCAGGGCCTGGGCGCGCCAGACCTTCACCACCTCGGCGCCCATCGCGCTGCTGGCCCCGGGGAAGGGATCGAAGGCACGCACCCGGCGGGCAATCACATCGGCCGGCAGCGACCAGTCGATCGTCGCCTCGGCCTTTTCAATCTTGTGCGCATAGGTCACGCCCTCGGCCGGCTGCGGCACCGGCGCGAGCTGCCCCAGGGCTGCGAGGTCCAGGGCCTGCAGCACCAGGTCTGCGCCCAGATCGGCCAGGTGGTCGTGCAAAGCGGCGGTGGTGTCTGCGGACGTGATCGGACGGCGGCCCGTGAGCAGCATGTCGCCCGTGTCCAGGCCCTCGTCCATCTGCATGATGACCACGCCGGTCTCGGCATCGCCCGCCTCGATGGCACGATGAATCGGCGCGGCGCCGCGCCAGCGGGGCAAGAGCGAGGCGTGAATGTTGAGGCAGCCCAGGCGAGGCAGTTGCAGCACCCAGGTGGGCAGGATGAGGCCGTAGGCGGCCACCACCATCACGTCGGGCCGGGCGGCCTCGAGCGCCGCCCGTGCGGCCAAGGCGTCCTCGGGGTACTTGCCGTCCAGCCGCAGGCTGCGCGGCTGCGCAACAGCCAGCCCCTGCTCGAGGGCAAACTGCTTGACCGGCGAGGCCTGCAGCTTCATGCCCCGGCCGGCCGGCCGGTCGGGCTGGGTCAAAACCAGGGGGATGTGGCAGCCCGCGGCGTGGATGCGTGCCATCGCCTCACGCGCGAATTCGGGCGTGCCGGCAAAGGCCACACGCAGCGGGGCGCAGGGGCGCGCGGAAGGTCTCACGTCTTGGAGGCCGAATCCACCGCGTCTCAGCCGCGCAGCGCGTCGCGCCGGGCCTTGGCGAGCTTGGTCTGGATGCGTGTGCGCTTGAGGAGCGAGAGGTACTCGACGAAGACCTTGCCCATCAGGTGGTCCATCTCGTGCTGGATGCAGATCGCCAGCAGGCCGTCGGCCTCAATCACCCGCTCCTGGCCCTGTTCGTCCTGCGCGCGGACCTTGACCTCGGTGGACCGCTCCACACCGTCGTAGATCCCGGGCACCGACAGGCAACCCTCTTCGTTGAGCTTCTTGGTGTCGCTGGCCCAGACGATTTCGGGGTTGATCAGGGTCATCGGCTGGTCGCGCTCCTCGGAGACGTCGATCACCACCAGCCGCAGATGGTGGTCAACCTGCGTAGCGGCCAGGCCAATGCCGCCGGCGTCGTACATGGTCTCAACCATGTCGGCCACCAAACGGCGCAAGGCATCATCGAACTGGACCACCGGCTTGGCGATGGTGTGCAGACGGGTATCGGGATAGACGAGGATGGGAAGCAGGGCCATGTCAGGACTCGCGGACGAACCGGCATTGTCTCCCAGGTCGGGGGCCATCGACGCTGGCGCGACGACAGGCCGTTGCCCTGGAGCCCAAGAGGCCGCAAAATCCAGCCATGACACATACTTTTTTACGCGTCCGAACCCTGCAGGCCGCCCTCCTCTTGCTGGTGGGCAGCGTGTCGCAAATGGCTCTGGCCCAGGCAAGCAGCCCGCGTGGGGGCTGGCCGGTCACCGCAGCCCAGCGGGCTGCGGCGCAGCAGGCCGGCGAGGCCGGGGTGCCGCTGGCCGACCTGCGGGC
>CANFQF010000285.1 GCA_947449025.1 Comamonadaceae bacterium | reverse complement strand
GACGGTTCAGACGCCACTCGGATCCGCCACCGCTCGGGGCCGGGCGGTTGACCGCGTCCATCTCCAGCCGGCCCAGCTTCTTACCGCGCAGCTCGAAGTCTTCGACCACGGCATCAATTGCCGGCATGCCGGTGGACTGCGTATCCAGCAGCGCCTCGACGTCGCCAGCGGCACTGGCCGGGATGGCCAGGCGTGTCAGGCGCGCCACCAGGCGTCCGCCGCCGGCGGCCGCGTTGGCCGGCTGGCGGTACTCGAAACTGCCCAGGAGCTGGCTGGCCTCGATCATGGCCCGCCAGGTCAGGCCGTCCCGGGTGCCAGTAGCCGCCAGGTTGTTGACCGTGCGCCCCGAGAGCGTGAGCTCGCGGGCGCGCAGGCTGAAGGTGGTCGGCAGGTAGGGCAGCAGGGCGGGGTCGACCAGGCCGCGGTTGGCGGCCGGCGTGGTCGGCGCGGCCAGGGCCTGCTCCCAATCGTCGAGGTTGACGCCGACCAGACGCAAGGTGGCCGCGACGCCCTGCTCGGGCAAGGAGACGGATTCGCCGGGAGCCAGACCCAGGCCGATGGCACCGCGCAGCACCTGGGGCTCGGCACCCGACAGGTCGCGCACATAGTGGACGCTGCCCAGGCGGCCCAGTTCCACACGCATCTGGTCCTGCGGCCGTGCTGCGGTGCCGCCGAAACTGCGCTCGAAGCGAAGAGGAAGAACGGCGTCGGCCGCCTTGGACAAGGGCGCCGGCAGGGACAGGGAGAGCCCCTGCAGGGTACTGGTGACGGTGACATCGGCCGCGCCTGGGCGCAGGCCAATCAGGGCGGTGTAGGGCGCGCTGCCGATGGCCTGGCGCGCCAGCCGAGCCACCGGTCCGAATTCGCGCGCCTGCCGCAGGCCCTCGGCAGAAGCGGTGCCCTGGACACGCAGCTGGATGGGCGCCTCACCGGCCGGCACCGGCGCGGGCCGGGTGCCGCCGTCGAGGCGCAGGTCGCCGCCCAGGGCCCGCGCCTGCACCCCACCCAGGCTGAAGCCGCGCTCGGTGAAGGCCACTGTCCCACGGGCGCGAGCCAGGGCTGGCGCCCCGGGCATGGCGAAGTCGTTGCCGGGCAGGATGACACTGCCCTGCACCTTGCTGCGGTCCAACCCGGCCAGGGGCAGGGACAGCTGCAGCTTCACCTCGGCGGGGCCATTGACCACGGCCTGCGCGAGCGGCTGGCCCAGCGTGCTGGCGACCGGGGTGGCGTTGAACACCGCCAGTGACTCGGCCAGCGGACCGCGCACCGTGCCGGTGACACCGACCACTGCCTCGGCAAAATGCGCGATGCTGGCTTCTGCCTGCACCTGCAGCCCCGGGACACCCACGAACCGGCCCTGGGCTTTGTTCACCCGCATGCCGGCGCGCTCGAACACCAGTTCGCCCGACAGGCCTGTGAGTGCCGGCCAGGCCTGCCCGGCACCGAGTTGGCGCGCGGCATTGCGGGGCACGTAGGCGTATTGCAGGTCACGCACCTTGGTGGCGATGCGGAACTCGCCGGTCTTGGGATCATGGAAGGGGAAGTCCCGCAGGTCGCCGCGCAGGCTCACCCGGGCGTCGTAGGCCTGGCCAGCGGTGATGGCGTCGCGCACATAGTCGCGCGTCTGTGGCAGCGACACCGGCAGATAGCGCCAGACGCGGTTCGCCTCGGCCCGCAGGATCGTCATTTGCAGATCCAGACTGCCCGGCCCGCCACGCGCCGGGTCGGCGCTGCGCCAGGAGGCCTGGCCTTCGGCCTGCAGGTCGGCATTGGCCAGGCGGATGCCGGTGGCGCCGACGGACAAACGCCCATCGGAGCGCTTCCACTGGAGGTCGGCAGCCAGTGTGTCTAGGCCCACCTGGGGCTCGGCCAAGATCCCCGGCAGCGTCAGCGTGCCACCCGGGGCCTCGAGATGGGCCTTCCCGCCAGCCTGGTCGAACTCGCCCTCGACCGTCACCCCACGCAGCCCGGGCCGACGGGTGGCCGGGTCTGCCGGCAGGACCAGCCCACTGGCGCGGGCACGGACCTTGTATTTGGCCGGGCCAGCGCCCGGCGACTCCCAGTTGGCGTCCAAGCGCTCGATCAGACCTGCCAGGCCGTCGGGCCCCTGAGGAATCCGCGCCAGCAGGCCGCGCTGGGCGTCGGTCAGGGGCAGGCGGTCGGCCAGCCGGGTCAGGGCCTGCAGGTCGAGTCGGTCAGCCCGCAGGCGGCCCCGCCCTGGCTCCTTGGCAACTGCCGGCTCCCAGGCGAGCGCCAGGTTGCCGCCCGGCCAGCGCTGGCCATCAGGCGTCTCGAACTGCAGCGCCTGCGTCTCAAGTTCGAAGCCCTGGCCCAATCGTTTGCCAATGAGGCGGCCACCGACAGAGGCGAGGGCCAGGGGGGGACGGCCAGCGACGAGCACCGCATCCACCTGCCGCAGATCGACATCGGCCTGACCACCCACCAAGCGACCACGGTCAACGTCGGCCCACGCGCGCAGACGGCCCTGGCCGCTGCGCAGGTCCACACCCAGGTTGGCGTAGGACCGCAGACGGGAGAGGTCGATCGCACTGAAATCAGCATGCAGCTCGCCCTGCCATTCCTGCCAGCGGCCGGGGTGCTGCGACAGCAAGGGCGAACGAAGCTCACCCAGCAGGGTGAAGGCACCCCCCCAGTCGGTGGGCGGGCGGGCGTCCAGCCGGAGGTCGTGGCGGCGCGGGCCATTGCGGACAACGAAGCGCAGGTCGGTCAGCGCCAGGGGCGGGGCGCTGCGCTGCTCGTCGACCCAGCGCAGCGAGCCCCCGAGCACCACGACTTCTTTTTGCCGGAAGAACCAGTCGGCGGCCGGGCTGTCCTCACCGGAGGGGCGCGAAACTTCGAGACCGGCCACCCAGAGCCGGCCGGCCACGTCGCGTCTGACCTCGAGCTGGGGGCGTTCGACATAGAGCTGCTCAAACCCCAAATCCAGCAGGGAACGGGGCGAGAGGGCCACCACCACCCGATGCAGGCGCAGCGCCTCGCGGGCCTGGGCATCGAGCAAAACCACCTCCGACAGCTCGAAGGAGGGCATGAGTGCGTCGCTGTGGGCGGAGATTGCACCGATCCGCACCGGCACCCCCAGCACCCGCGAGGCCTCCCGCTCCAGCGCAGGACGCCAATCGTCGATACGCGGCACAATCCAGCCGTGCAACGCGCCCCAGGCTAGCGCCAACGCCAGCCACAGGGCCACGAGCAGCCACCAGAGGGCGGAGGCAGTG
The DNA here is from genome assembly GCA_947449025.1 of Comamonadaceae bacterium. Lineage (GTDB taxonomy): Bacteria > Pseudomonadota > Gammaproteobacteria > Burkholderiales > Burkholderiaceae_C > Ramlibacter. Next base: position 242 of record CANFQF010000285.1, on the reverse strand, counting down.
ATGGAAAGCGCCCGCATCCAGCGAGAGGGCGTCGGCGATTCGTTCATGGAAACACAGCAAGTGGCAGGAATTATGACCCCCGGCCTGGCAGGCCGCTCGCGCTTTGTCCAGCGCCTGCGGCGACGCTATGACCAGGAGCTCGGTCTCCTGCCAGCCGGCGTGCCATCACGCGCTGTGATGGAGGCCACCTACCAGGCGCTGCGCGGGCGCGGCCACGACACCTGCGCCGCCCTGCGCGTGCT
>CANFQF010000284.1 GCA_947449025.1 Comamonadaceae bacterium | reverse complement strand
TCGCGTCAACCTGCCCTCCAACTGGAACGGCAAGGCCTTGCAGTTTGGCGGCGGCGGCTACGACGGCGTGCTGCCCGATACCGTGGGCCCGGCCCCTCTCGGTCATTACGCCAAGCCCAGCCCGCTCGCCTCGGGCTACATGACCTTGGGCAGCGACTCGGGCCACCAGCATCCGGACTCCAACGACGCGTCCTTCGGCCTGAACGACGAGCAACTGCTCAACTTCGCGCACATGCATATCAAGAAGCTGCGCGACGTGGCGTTCAGCCTGGCCAAGGCGCGCTACGGCTCGGAGATCCGCCGCATGTATTTCGGTGGTGGCTCCTCGGGTGGACGCGCCGCCTCGATGGCCGCGCTCAAGTACCCGGAGTCTTTTGACGGCGTGCTGGTGAACTACCCGGTGTCCAATTTCACCGAGGTACGCTCCTGGGGCGCGTCCTTGCGCGCGGCCATTTATGACGACAAATCGGCCGGCTGGATCCCGCCTGCGCTGGTGAGCAAAATTGCTGCAGATACCCGCGCTGCCTGCGACGAACTCGACGGCGCCAAGGACGGTTTGGTGAGCAACATGGCCGCTTGCCGGGCGAAGTCGGCCGCCTACCTGGCGTCGATCACCTGCAAGAACGGCGAGACCGGCAGCCCGGCGCACTGCCTCACGCCGACCCAGATCGATCGGACCATCAAGGTCTATCACGAGGGCTACAACGTCCCTTACGCCTTCGCCAACGGAGTGAAGACCTACCGCGGCTACAACATCCTTGAGGGCAGCTCGATGGCCATTGGCTCTCAGCCCCAGTTCCAGGAGCCCCCGACCAGCGGCCCCAACGCCCACCATGTCGCCCGCGCCGACGGCTTCTTCAAGTACATCATCGCCCGCGACCCGAAGTTCAGCATGGCGACCTACGACGTGCAAAACCCCGGCCCGCTCCTCAATCGCGTGCTGGCGGTGTCCGAGATGCTCGACGCCACCCACACCGACTGGACGCCCTTCTTCCGCAAGGGCGGCAAGGTGCTGCTGGTGCATGGGCTCGACGATGTGAGCCTGAGCCCCTACCAGACGGTCGACCACTACCGCGCGATGGTCGCCAAGATGGGGCAGGACACGGTCGACAAGTCCCTGCGCTTTTACCTGGTGCCCGGGCTCGGGCACGGCATCGGCGACTTCCTTCTGAGCTGGGACAACCTCAGCGTGCTTGACGACTGGGCGGACAAGGGCATTGCGCCGCCGGCCACCCCGGTCGCCTATGACAGCAGCAAGGCCAACCTCGGCCGCTCCCGTCCGCTGTGCGCCTTCCCGACCTGGCCGCAGTACTCGGGTAGCGGGTCGCTGAACGAGGCCGCCAGCTTCCGCTGCGTCAACTGAGGGTTGGAGGGAGGCGTGAACTGCGGCGTGCGCTGAGGCGCTCTTCCCGGGTCTGTATCAGGCTCGGGATGACTGCCCAGTCAAACCGCCTACGACAACCGCCCCGCCAAGCCGCCGCGGTTTACCCGCCCGAGCCCAGATAGTGCAGCAGCCGCACGCAGGCGCTGTCGATGTGGGCGTGCAAGAGGGTGTGCGCGCGTGCCGCATCACCCTTGGCCAGGGCTTCGAGCAAGCGCACGTGGTCTTCGTAGGGCGTGAGGCCGCGCGTGTCGTGGTAGCCCTCGACCCGGCGCTTGAGGATGATGCGGTCGAAAATGCCCTCGAGCGTGCGCACCAAGTGGGAGTTGCCGCTGAGGGACGCCAGCCGCAGGTGAAATTCCTTGTCCACCAGCACGCGCTCGTGGCTCAGGCTCTCCTTGCACAGGGCGGCGTAGCGCTTATTGGCCGCCTGCACTGGCTTGAGGTCCCGCGCCGACAGCCCGCGCTGCAGCGTCAACCCCAGGGCGAATGACTCCAGGGCCTCGCGGGTCTGATAAAGCTCCCGCACTTCCTGCTCATTGATCTCGGCGACGAAGTAACCGCGATTGAGGATGCGGGTGACATAGCCCTCTTGGTAGAGGCGTTCGAGCGATTCGCGCACCGGCGTGCGCGACACGCCCAGGCTCTCGGCCAGCATGCGGTGAGTGAGCTTGGTCCCCGGCCGCAGGCGGTTGCCCAGGATGTCGCGCTTGATCGCCTCGTAGGTCACATCGACCCGAACCTCCAAGGGTCGGGCCTCTGTCACTGCGGCGGTCGCGGCACGGGAGGCCGGCGTGGCGGGCATTGCGTCAGTCGACGGTGGCGCCCGATGCCTTGACGACAGGCCCCCAGCGGACCGTGTCTTTTTGCAGCATGGTTTTCATCGTGTCCGCGCTGCCGCCCAGGGCCACCATGCCGTTGGTCGTGAGCACGTCCAGCACTTCCTTGTCACGCAGGGCCTTGTTCATTTCGGCATTGACCCGCTGGACCACCGCGGCCGGCGTGCCAGGAGGGGCGAACAGGCCGAACCACACGCTCGACTCGAACCCGGGCAGCGTCTCGGCCACGGTGGGCACGGCAAGGCCGTCGACGCGCTTCTCGGAGGTGACCGCCAGCATGCGCAGCTTGCCCCCGTTGTGGTGCTGCTGCAGGGTCGACGCCGGATTGAACATCAGCTGGATCTGCCCGCCGAGCAGGGCAGCCAGTGCCTCACCGCCGCCCTTGAACGGAATGTGCGTGATCTGCAGGCCGGCCATGGTCTTGAGCATCTCCATGGCCATGTGGTTGGTCGCGCCGTTGCCGGAGGAACCGTAATTGAGCTTGCCCGGGTTGGCGCGGGCGTAGTCGATCAACTCCTTGACCGAGCGGATCGGCAGCGAGGCATCGACCGCCAGCACGTTGGGCGCGGTGATGAGCGGAACGACGGGCGCCAGGTCCTTGATCGGGTCGAAGCTCATGGTGCGGTAAAGCGCCGGGTTGATCGCCAGGCTGCTGGTGCCCATGAGGAGGGTGTAGCCGTCCGGCGTTGACTTGGCGACATGGTCGCTGCCAATGTTGCTGGCCGCGCCGGGGCGGTTTTCCACCACCATCGCGATGCCCGTTTGGTCCTGGAACTTCTTGGCCAGGATGCGGGCGACCACGCCGGTGGAGCCGCCGGGTGCGTAGGGGCTGACCAAGCGCACGGGCTTGGCGGGGTACTCTTGTGCGAAGGCGCTGCCGCCACTTGCCAGGACCAGGCTGGAAGCGGCGATCGCCAGCAGGAGGCGCTTGCGGATCGAGGGGAGGTTCATGGTGTCTCCGTGGTTTGGGTGAGAGTGTGCAGGAGGGAAAGAATTGCCGCCACCGGGGCGGGGCCGTCCAAGGTGCGAAGCGCGTCAAAGGCCTGGCTGCAGCCCGGCGGCCCCAGCAGCGGCTCGGTGCAGTCGCGAAACTTTTGCTGCATGCGCTCGGCGCTGAACCAGCGCTCAGGCTTGCCCATGGCCAGTGGCACAAAGCGCTCGAGGCGGCGGGCGGACGCGGTGATGACCGTGACCCGGGTGGCGAACTCGGAGTCGTGCCGGATGTCCTCGTCGACTTCCATCGCAATGCGCGGGATCAGGTCGC
>CANFQF010000283.1 GCA_947449025.1 Comamonadaceae bacterium | reverse complement strand
CGGGCGCCTGACCGCGCCGATGCCAGGCAAGGTGGTTTCCTTCGCGGTCCAGGCGGGCGAGGCAGTCCGCAAAGGCCAGCCGCTGGCGGTGATGGAGGCCATGAAGATGGAGCACACCATCGCCGCCCCGGCCGATGGCAAGGTTTTGGTGCTGCTCTACGCCCCCGGCGATCAGGTCGCCGAAGGCGCGGAGCTGCTCAAGCTCGAGGCCACTTGAGCGCGGCACGAGGTCAGGCCGTGCTTGCCAGTCGAGCTTTTAAGTCGGACCTGTCAACCAGACCCTGAAACCGGGCCCCACAGGCACAGCCTTCAGCCAGCGACAATCCCAGCCATGCGAATCGCCTTTTGCTGCACCCACACCACGGCCCAGCCCTGGGTTGAGCGCCTGCGCGTGGCCCTGCCCGAGGCCCAGATCGAAGCCTGGGTTCCGGGTGCGCCGCAGGCTGACCATGCGGTGGTGTGGTCACCGCCGCAGCAGTTTATCGACGAACAGCCAGGGCTGAAGACGCTGTTCAACACCGGTGCCGGCGTCGACGCCTTGCTGCGCCTGCGCCTGCCCCCTGGCTTGAACGTGGTCCGCCTCGACGACGCCGGCATGGCGGTGCAGATGGCCGAATTTGTCTGCCAGGCGCTGATCCGGCACATGCGGGAGTTCGATCTGAGCGAGTCGCAGATGCGCCAGGGACAGTGGTCATTCCGGCGGCCTCGCCTGCGGGCTGACTTCCCGGTCGGCATTCTTGGCCTGGGCGTGCTGGGCCGGCGGGTCGCCCAGGCGGTGGCGCATTTTGAATTTCCGGTGCGCGGCTGGAGCCGCACCCCGCAAGCCCTGCCGGGTGTCGAGTGCTTCCACGGTGCCGAGGACTTGGATCCGTTCTTGTCGGGTACGCGGGTGCTGGTTTGTCTGCTGCCCCTCACGCCGCAGACCGAGGGCATTCTCAATCGAAAGACCCTGGGCCGGCTTTTGCCCGAGGGCTATCTGATCAACGTCGCCCGTGGCGCGCATCTGGTCGACGAAGACCTGCTGGCCCTGCTGGACGAGGGTCGGCTGGCCGGTGCCACCCTCGACGTGTTTCGCCAGGAGCCACTGCCCGAGGCCCATCCCTTCTGGCGCCATCCCAAACTTACCCTCACTCCCCATACCTCGGCGCGCACCCTGCGTGACGAAACCATCGCCCAGATTGCCGGCAAGATACGCGCCATGGAGCGGGGTGAGTCCGTCGCAGGCTTGGTGGACCGCGCGCGCGGTTACTAGCCCAGGCCTGTCACTGCCCCCCTCGAACACAGAGACGAGACCTCACCATGAAACTCCCGCGCTCAGTCAGCCTGGTCGATGTCGGCCCGCGTGACGGTCTGCAAAACGAGAAGCAGCCTGTGCCTGCCGCGGCCAAAATCGCTTTGGTGCACCGCTTGCAGGAGGCGGGCCTGCGGCGCATCGAGGTCACCAGCTTTGTCAGCCCCAAGTGGGTGCCCCAGATGGCCGATAACGCCGAGGTGATGGCCGGTATTGCGCGCCAAAGCGGCGTCACTTATTCGGTGCTCACACCGAACATGAAGGGTTTCGAGGCGGCTTTGGGCAGCCTGCCCGATGAGATTGCGGTCTTCGGTGCCGCCAGCGAGGCCTTCAGCCAGAAGAACATCAACTGCAGCATTGCCGAGAGCATTGAGCGCTTCGAGCCGGTGGTGGCGGCGGCTTTGGCGCGAGGCATCAAGGTCCGCGGCGCTATTTCCTGCGCCCTGGGCTGCCCCTATGAGGGCGATATTTCGCCCGATCGCGTGGCGATGGTGGCGCGCCTGATGAAGCAAATCGGGGTGCAGGAGGTGGGCGTGTGCGACACCATCGGCGTCGGCACCGCCGCGCAGGTGCAGCGGGCGATGGAGGCGGCCCTGCAGCATTTCGAAATCGATCAGGTCTACGGCCACTTCCACGACACCTATGGCCAGGCATTGGCCAACACCCTTGCCTCGCTCGAGATGGGGGTGTGGCAGTTCGACACCTCGGTCGCCGGTTTGGGGGGCTGCCCCTACGCCAAGGGCGCGACCGGCAACGTCGCCACGGAGGACGTGGTCTTCATGCTGCAGGGACTGGGCATCGAGACCGGCGTCGACCTAGACAAGCTGGTGGACGCCGGTGCGTTCATCAGTGGCGTCCTCGGCCGCAAGCCTCAGTCGCGCGCGGCCACCGCCATCCTCAACAAGCGGGCCGGCTGAGGGCATGGCGAACATGTGCGGTGCCGAACTCCAGTCCCTGCCCGATGGCGTCCAACGGGTGGCGCGGGCGCTCGAGGCCCTGGGCCACCCGCATATGCCGGTCATGCTGGGTGATGCCGCGCGTACCGCGCAGCAGGCTGCCGACGGACTGGGTGTTGCCCTCGGGCAGATTGCCAAGAGCATCATCTTTCGGCGCAAGTCCGACGGGGTGGCGGTGCTGGTCATCACCTCTGGTGACCGGCGTGTCGACGAAAAGAAGGTCGACGCCCTGGTGGGCAAAACCGGTCGCGCCGATGCCGAGTTCGTTCGCGCCCGCACCGGCTTTGCCATTGGGGGTGTGTCTCCGCTGGGGCACCTGGAGCCGCCGGTGACCCTGATCGACCGCGACCTGTTCCGTTTCGAGCAAATTTGGGCCGCTGCAGGGCATCCCAACGGCGTTTTTCAACTTCGGCCCCAGGATTTGCCGGGGCTTACCGGTGGCGCGCCGGTCGCCGACGTTGCGCAGGCGCAGGCCTGAGCCGGGCTGAAGCAGTTGGTCACCGACAATGCGCCTCATGCCCCCTAATGCTTTGAAAAACGCCGCGGCCCGCCAGGCCCTGCAGTCGAGGGTCAGGAGGGCGCTGGCCACTGAGGGGCCCGTGCCCTCACCCTGTGTATCGGTATGCCAGATGGACTCGGCGGCCGGCCTCTGTATTGGCTGTCTGCGGAGCCTGGATGAAATTACCGGCTGGTCGGCTCTGGACGACCGCGGGCGCCGTGGTATCTGGATGCTGTTGTCTCAGCGGGGCCAGGCGTCGCAAGCTGGCAATTCGCCCGACCCCGGGGCCTCGCTACCGTCCGTCTGAATTGGTTTTTTCCGAAGCACCATGAAAAGCTTCACCTGCTGGTTCGATGTCATTTCGCCCGCTGCTGGCTTGGCCTTCGATGCACCGTACGGCAGCTACGGCGTTTACGGCACCTGCGATGAAATTTGACCCACCGCCTTCCGCCACACTGTCCGGGCATACCGGCGCCAGCCAGGCGCCCGACGCGCCATGGCGTCCGGCCACTGGGCAGGCGCGTTACTGGCGGCGCAACCTGGGCCTGGTCGCCTCGCTGCTGGTCTTATGGTTCGTTGTCACCTTCGTGGTCGCCTTCCATGCCCGCGACCTGGCCTTCGACTTCTTCGGTTGGCCTTTCAGTTTCTGGGTGGGAGCCCAAGGTGCCCTGGTGACCTATTGGTTCATCACCGCGGTCTATGCTCGTAGCATGAACCGCCTGGAGAAACGCCAGCGCGAGGACGAGGGGAACTGAGCGCCTCCATGCGAGGGGAGCGGCTCAACCGG
>CANFQF010000282.1 GCA_947449025.1 Comamonadaceae bacterium | reverse complement strand
GAAGGCTTCCGGATCATCGAGCGCAGCGACCACCGCGGTATGGCCCATTTCCTCGACCACGATCATGGCCGTGTCCTGGTCCAGCGGCTGGTTGATGGTGACCATCTGGCCCATCTTCATCAACACCTTAATCACCTCGGAGGCCTTGACCGCCATCTTGTGCGCCAGCTCGGCCACGGTGATGGTCTCTGGCACATGCACTTCCAGCACGCGCAGCTCGGTCGGCTGGGCCTGGACTTCCTCGCGGGAGTCGCCACGACCACCGCGACGACCGCCGCCGCCACCGCGCGGACCGCCGCGCCAGTTGTTGCGTCCGACACCACCGGAGGCGTCGCCCCGGGTCGGAATGGCTTTCTTCTTGGCCGGGTCACCCGCCCAGCTGGAGGACAGCTTGGCGGACTTGAGTTCCTTACCAGCCCCGGCAGGGGCAGCGGCGGCGCCCGGCGCAGGCCGGCCGGTACCAGTGCCCACAGCCGGCTTGTGCAGCGTGCCTTTGGCCGCCTTGGCTGCTTCCGCAGGCTTGGGCTCCTCGGGCTTCTTGGCGACCAGCACTTTCTTAGGCGTGGCCATCATGGCGCGAATGGCCTCAGCCTCGGCCAGCGCCTTGCGGCGGCGCTCTTCAAGGTCGCGGGCGCGGGCGGTGTCCTCGTCAGAGCGGGCCTTGGATTCGGCGTCGGCCTTGGCGCGAGCCTCTGCCTGTGCGGTTGCGCGCGCTTCGGCGGCAGCGGCAGCCTCAGCGGCAGCCTCTTCCTTCTGCGCGCTGACTTCTGATTTCTTGGCTTGCTCGGCGGCCTGGTAGGCGGCGGCGCGGGCCTCGGCATCGCGCTCGCGCTGCTCGGACTCCTCGCGCTGGCGACGTTTCTCGGCCAGGTCTTCTTCTTGGCGACGAATCAGCTCGGCCTGCCGACGCGCCTCTTCCTCGCGGCGAGCCAGGTCGACCTGGTCGACTACTGGGGCTGCCGGCGCAGCGGCAATCGCTGCATCGGCACCTGCCTCGGTGCCGCCGTCGGCTTCATCCCGCTTGACGAAGGTGCGCTTTTTGCGAACTTCAACCTGGATGGTGCGGGCACGCCCGGTAGCGTCGGCCTGCTTGATCTCGGAGGTGGACTTTTTGGTGAGCGTGATCTTCTTGCGCTCGGGCGACGCAGTCCCGTGAGCCGCTTGCAGGTAGCCTAGGAGCTTCTGCTTGTCGGTCTCGGAAACCGTATCGCTTGGCGCGGCCTTGGCCACACCCGCGCTACGCAGCTGCTCGAGCAGCTGGTCTGAAGTTTTCTTGAGCTCACTGGCGAGCTCGGCGACGGTCGTACTGGACATATGTTTTGTGGCCTCCCATCATGTCATTGCGAGGCCGCACTGGTGAACCAGTGCTCGCGGGCCTTCATGATCAGGGCCGTGGCGTCCTCGGTGGACTGGCCGGTGATTTCGGTGAGTTCGTCGACGGCTAGGTCAGCCAGGTCGTCGCGGGTGTGCACGCCGGCTTCGGCCAGCTGCGCGATCAGTTCCGGGGTCAGGCCTTCGAGGGTGCGCAGGTCCTGCGACACCTCCTCGACGCTCTCTTCGCGGGCGATCTCCATCGTGAGCAAGGCGTCCTTGGCGCGGGAGCGAAGCTCATTGACGGTGTCTTCGTCGAAGGCTTCGATCTCGAGCATCTCTTGGATCGGCACATAGGCCACTTCTTCGAGGCTGGTGAAGCCTTCGGAAATGAGGATGTCGGAGATTTCTTCGTCGACGTCGAGCTTTTCCATGAAGAGGGCGCGCAGGGTGGTGGTTTCCTCCGCCTGCTTCTGCGCCGACTCGTTGGCGTCCATGATGTTGATCTTCCAGCCGGTCAGCTCAGACGCCAGGCGCACGTTCTGACCGCCGCGGCCGATAGCGATGGCGAGGTTTTCCTCGTCGACCACCACGTCCATCGCGTGCTTTTCTTCGTCCACCACGATGGAGCTCACGTTGGCCGGTGCCAGGGCGCCGATCACGAATTGAGCCGGGTCTTCGGACCACAGCACGATGTCGACACGCTCGCCAGCGAGCTCGTTGGTGACGGCGTTGACGCGCGAACCGCGTACGCCGACGCAGGTGCCGATGGGGTCAACCCGCTTGTCGTGGGACAGCACCGCGATCTTGGCGCGGCTGCCCGAATCACGGGCGCAGCTCTTGATCTCTAGCAGGCCTTGCTCGATTTCGGGCACTTCCTGGCGGAACAGCTCGATCATGAACTCGGGGGCGGAGCGTGACAGGATGATGGGCGCACCGCGCAGGGTGAGGTCCACTTCCATGATCATGGCGCGGACCCGGTCGCCGTTGCGCAGGTTCTCTTTGGCGATCATCTCGCTGCGGCGCAGGCGGCCTTCGACACGACCGCTCTCGACGATGATGTCGCCCTTGTCCAGGCGCTTGACGGTGCCGACAAAGATCTTCTCGCCGCGGGACATGAAGTCGCTCAGAAGCATTTCGCGCTCGGCGTCGCGGATTTTCTGAAGAATGACCTGCTTGGCAGCCATGGCGCCGATGCGGCCGATCGGCAGTGATTCGATCGGCTCTTCGATGTAGTCACCGACCTCGACGTCGGACACCCGGTCGCTGGCGTCCATCAGCAGTTCTTCGGCGTCGGGGTTTTGCAGACCCTGATCGTCGGGCACGACCAGCCAACGGCGGAAGGTTTCGTAGTCGCCGCTGTCGCGGTCCATCGAGACACGGATGTCCACTTCACCTTGGTACAGCTTTTTGGTGGCCTGGGCCAACGCGGACTCGACAGCGCCGAAGACGACGTCACGCTCGACGTTCTTCTCGCGCGAGATGGCATCGACCAGCATCAACATTTCGCGGTTCATGTTCACGACTCTCCTGCAACTGACTTGGGCGCACGCCCTTTGAAATCCACCACCGGCGCCAGGCGGGCCTCTCGCAGCTCGTCGAGCTGGAAACCCAAGACCTGCAGCGGCGCCGGCGCCTTCTTCTTGCTCACCTTCTGACCCGGCTTGGGCGGCGGCTCGTCGCTCCACGTGATCTGCCAGCCGCCAGCCTCTGCACGCTCGAGCGTGCCGCGAAACTTCTTGCGGTTGGCAGACACCGAGGAGCCGGCGGCCGCAGCGCCTAGCGGCGCCTTGAGGGTGATGTCTACCAGCTCGCCCGCGTAGCGCTCGAACTCGCGTTCGCTGCGCAGGGGCCGGTCAATGCCCGGAGAGGAAATCTCCAGGCGCCTGTATTCAATGCCTTCCACCTCCAGCGCGAACTGCAGCTGCCGGTTGACCTTCTCGCAATCCTCCACCGTGACCAGGGCCTCACTGCCCGGCGTCCAGGGCAGGTCGATGGTCACGCGAAGCAGGCCCCCAGCAGAGCGTTCAAGCTCCACAAGTTCGTAACCGAGTCCGGTCACGGTAGAAAGGGCGAGGTCCTGCAGGGCCATCCGTTGTCTGAAGCTTGTCGGTTTGGAGTCGGTTGAAAAGCGATCGGCCAAAAAAAACGGGCGGTTGGTACCCGCCCGGTTTGGTCGAAGAGGCCGCATTGTAATGCGCTTTGACTCCTTTTTTCAAAGTTCTT
>CANFQF010000281.1 GCA_947449025.1 Comamonadaceae bacterium | reverse complement strand
GCGCAGGTTCTCAACCATGTGCGCGTCCCGGCCGCGGTGGCCGCAGGTCACAGCGCCGGTATCGTTTTGGACCGCGAGGTCGACGTCTCTCGCGGTGATTGGCTGCTCGCAGAAGGCGCGCAGTCGCCCGAGCCCTCACGGGAGATCTCGGCCACCATCGCCTGGCTGGACGATGAACCGCTGGTCACTGGCCGGATCTATTGGGCCCTGCATGGTCACCGCTGGGTCAAGGCCAAGGTGCGCCGGGTGGTGCATCGTTTGGACATCCAGACACTGCAGGAAACCGACGCGAGCCAACTCGAGCCCAATGCGATAGGCCATGTCGAGCTCACGCTCCAGGAGGCGCTGCCCGCCCTGCCATTTGCCCGTTCGCGCCTACGAGGCAGCCTGGTTCTGGTGGATACCGCCAGCCACAAGACTGCGGGAGCTGTACTGGTGCGCTGATGGCACTTTGCCCCTGCGGGCCCAATGGCACAGGCCTGGCCCCGGGGCCAGGTCGCCCAGCACAGGGCCTTGGCTACGCGGCAAGCAATCCTGTGGCCCTTCGATTGACTCCCAGACCCTATCTCCCCACCGGTTTCGCCCCTCTCAGAGACCGTTAAAATCATATTTTTGTTCGGCACAAGCTTTTCATCATGACCCACGTCGTCACCGAATCCTGCATCCGCTGCAAATACACCGATTGCGTCGACGTCTGCCCTGTGGACTGTTTCCGCGAGGGGCCGAACATGCTGGTGATCGACCCGGACGAGTGCATCGACTGTGCGGTGTGCATTCCGGAGTGCCCTGTCAACGCCATCTACGCCGAAGAGGATGTGCCGGCCGACCAGATGGCTCTGATCAAAATCAACACCGACCTCTCCCGCGCCCCGGGCTGGAAAAGCATCACCAAGCGCAAGCCCTCCTTGCCCGACGCCGACGAGTGGAAGGACAAAACCGGCAAGCTCTCCGAGCTGGTGCGCTGAAGCTACCGCCTCACGCCCTCATGCATCCCAACGCGAACCCAGAAGTGACTGACACCGCCGGCGCACACGACGGCCCGATCGAGACCGACGCCGTCATCATCGGCGCTGGACCGGTCGGCCTGTTCCAGGTTTTTGAGCTCGGCCTGCTCGAGCTCAAGGCCCATGTGATTGACTCCCTGGCCTACCCCGGCGGTCAGCCCATCGAGCTCTATCCGGACAAGCCCATCTACGACATCCCGGCGATCCCGGTGTGCACCGGCAAGGAGCTGACCGATGCGCTGATGAAGCAGATCGAGCCCTTCGGCGCGACCTTCCATTTGGGCCAGACTGTCACCGTGGTGAGCAAGCAGGAAGACGGGCGCTTCTACGTCGAGACCAGCAAGGGAACGCGTTTTCTCACCAAGACCATCTTCATCGCCGCGGGCGTAGGCGCCTTCGAGCCGCGCACGCTCAAGGTGGAAGGCCTGGACGCCTTCGATGGCAAACAGCTGTTTTACCGGGTCAAGAACCCGGCCGACTTTGCCGGCAAGAACCTGCTCATTGTCGGAGGCGGCGACTCGGCCCTCGACTGGACGCTCAACTTCGCCGCCGAAGGCCCGAACAAGGCCGAGAGCGTGATCCTGGTTCACCGCCGCGACGGCTTCAAGGCCGCACCGGCCTCGGTGGCCAAGATGCGGGAACTGTGCGAGCAGTACGAGATGCAGTTCATCGTGGGTCAGGTCACCGGCTACGAGGAGCGCGAGGGCCGCATGGTGGGTGCCAAGGTCACCGGCGCCGACGGCGTGACACGCGTGGTGCCGATGGACATGCTGCTGGTGTTTTTCGGCCTCTCGCCCAAGCTCGGACCTATCGCCGACTGGGGCCTCGCCATCGAGCGCAAACAACTGGTGGTCGACACCGAAAAATTCTCCACCAGCGTTACGGGCATCTTCGCGGTGGGTGACATCAACACCTACCCGGGCAAGAAGAAACTCATTCTCTCGGGCTTCCACGAGTGCGCACTGGCCGCCTTCGCTGCCGCGGCAATTGTCTTCCCCGAGAAGGGCAAGATCCACTTGCAGTACACCACCACCTCACCCAAGTTGCACAAGGTGCTGGGTGTGGAATCCCCGGTCTTCGACTGAGCGTGTCACGGCGCCCCTGTGCCTCGGAAGTTTCCGGGCGCAGGCGGCAGGAAGCCCCGATTTTTCTGGCTATAATTTGAGGCTTGTTCCCCGATAGCTCAGTCGGTAGAGCGCCGGACTGTTAATCCGTAGGTCCCTGGTTCGAGCCCAGGTCGGGGAGCCAAAAAACTCGAATGAAAACAGCCACTAGGTCTTAAAGCCTGGTGGCTTTTTCTTTTGCGCCTCACATCAAGGCCCGCGCAATCCGGTCCTTGCGCACAGCCGGCCGAGGCACGGCCCCCTTGGGTAGCTCGAACCAGGCCCGTACGTCCTGTTCCACGCCCACCCCGTGCATGAAGTTGTAAATCGCCTTTTTAAGGCCACGCCCCAGCAGGTCATGGTCCACCCCCTTGGGCATCGGGGTGCGGTCGATGAAGCCAATGTCGTTCTTCGCGAAGGTGCCTGGCGGCAAGGGCACCAGCTCCACACCATAAGCGGCCGGATCCTTGCCCACAGGGGAATGAACGGTGCAGACGAAGCGATGGAAAAAGCCGCTGTGGATACAGCCGCTTTCGAACAGCTGGCGCACGTATTCGAGCGCGTCGACGGTGTCTTGCACCGTCTGCGTCGGAAAGCCATACATCAGGTAGGCATGCACCAAGATACCCGCATCGGCCATGCCGCGCGTGACCTGCGCCACCTGTTCAACCGTCACGCCCTTCTTCATCAGGGCAAGCAGACGATCAGAGGCCACCTCCAGCCCGCCCGACAAGGCGATGCAACCGCTCTCGGCCAGCAACTCGGAAAGGGCCGGAGTGAACGTCTTCTCAAAACGAACATTGCCCCACCAGGAGATGGAGAGCTGGCGGCGCAGTAACTCTTCGGCCAGCGCCTTGAGCGCTTTGGGCGGCGCAGCTTCGTCGACGAAGTGAAAACCGGTTTGCCCGGTCTCGTCGACGATGCGCTCGATCCGGTCGACCAGGGTGCTGGCCGAAGCGGTCTCGTAACGGCTGATGTAGTCGAGCCCGACATCGCAAAAGCTGCATTTCTTCCAGTAGCAACCGTGGGCGACGGTGAGCTTGTTCCAGCGCCCGTCGCTCCAGAGACGGTGCATCGGATTGAGCATGTCCAGCAAGCTCAGGTACTGGTCGATCGGCAGACCATCCCAGGTGGGCGTGCCGACCTCCTCAAAAGGAATATCGGGCTCCGGCCAGTTCACAAACCGCACCGCGCCACCCGGTGCGCCTGCAGCGGAGCCCTCATCACGCACGAAGGTTCGCACCAGTCGCTCGCGCCCGCGTTCACCACGCAGATGCGCCAACAGCGCCAGCACCGGCCTCTCGCCGCTGTCGAGGGTGACGAAGTCGACGAAATCAAAGAGACGCGGCTCGGCCAGTTCACGCAGCTCGGTGTTGACATAGCCGCCGCCCAGGGCGATGCGCACCTGGGGGTGTTGGCCGCGGATTGCCTGGGCGATCCGCAAGGCGCCATAGACGGAG
>CANFQF010000280.1 GCA_947449025.1 Comamonadaceae bacterium | reverse complement strand
GGGCACCCGCGTCGGCCGAGGGGCCACCCCCCACCGGGGTGCCCGAGGGAACAGCCGCGTCGACCTGGGGCACCGCGGCCGGGCAGCTGCTGAAGCCACCGCCGCCCAGGGCGCAGCCCAGGGGCGGCGTCGGGTCGGGCAGACACAGCAGATGAACGTCGCGCTGCGGCCAGCTCAGGAAGCGACCGCCCTCCGCCGTGGCGTGGGAGTACGTCCAGCCCACACCGGGCGTGCACAGCTCGACCCGGTAGGGCAGACGCCAGGTGAGGGTGTCGGTGGCGTTGGCCCAGACGATGCTGGCCTGCACCGCTTCGCACCAGCTGCTCCCGCGCAGATGCGGCAGGTCGCGCCCAGCGAAAAAGTACCCCGGCTGCTGGCCCGCTGGGCAGGCCAGCAGGGAGGTGTTGAAGTAGATCGTCGGCGCTGGTGGTGGCGAAGGCGAGGCCGTTGGGGACGGCGGCGCCTGGGCGCTGGCTGGCGCGGCCCCCACCATCACGAGGCAACTGGCCAGCAGCAGCGCGAGCCCCAGACGGCGCCGGGGCGCGTGGGCTTGCATAGAAGCGAGGGTGAAAACGGACATGGGCGGCGAATCGGTCAATTCGCAGCAATTCAAGGCCAGCGCGCGCGTCCGAGGTGGGCGACCCCGTCGTCATTGACAGGGGGAGGGCGCGAGGACGTCAGACGCCCGTGAATCTGGCGGCCCTGATCAACCCAATGGCGGTGCTGGCGCGGTACAGAAAGTTTTTCTCAACAGGACTTGCGGAAAGCAATCTCAAAGGTTTAGCATCAATTTAAATAGTAGGCATAAATGATCGATAACTTCCTTTCTTGGTCCCATCTGGAGTCCGCCCTCGCCGTCACGGAGGCACTCGGGGTGCTGGCCTTCACCTACTCCGGACTGGTGGTCGCGGCCCGCAAGGGGCTGGACATGGTGGGCATGGCGATGGTCGCCGGCATCACCGCCTTCGGCGGGGGAACACTCCGCGACATCCTGCTGGACCATCGGCCCTTTTTTTGGGTTGAGCACAGGTATTGGCTCTGGGTGCTGGCGGCGCTCACTCTGGCCTTCGTGCTCCTGCTACGCAATCACGGGAACCTCGAGCAGAGCACGCACGCGATACAAGTGTCAGACGCCCTGGGCCTGGGCCTTTTTGCCGCCGACGGCACCCAAATGGCTCTGAATCAGGGGGAGCCCGCAGTAGTCGCCGTGCTGATGGGCATGATCACTGCCGTATTTGGCGGAGTACTGCGCGACATCGTCTGCAACGATATCCCAAGCGCCTTCAGCGACCGCGAGGCGTATGCCCTGTGCGCCTTGGCCGGGGGCTGGACCCTGGTGGGCACCCTCTCGCTCGGCCTGTCACCCACCTCCGCCCTGATCTTGGCCACAGCGGTGACGGCCGGCATACGCCTGCTCGTCGTCATGACCGGCTTCGCCATGCCGAAGTGGGAGCGGGCCAGACGCTCTGCCCAGCCCTAGAGCAATGCAGCCGCCACGTTGACCGACAAGCCCACCAGGCTGGCGTTGAACACAAAGGCCATCAGGCTGTGCAGCGTGCCCACGGGGCGCAGCAGGCTGCCCTGGAAACTGATGTCCGCCGTCTGCGCGGTGGCACCCAGGACCACCGCGAAATGCAGGAAGTCGCTGTAGAGCGGGTTCGGCGTACCGGCGAATTCGAGCGGATCGGGCTCGCCGCAAGCACGGGCCATGTAGAAGTCGTGCGCGTAATGCAGGGCGAACAGCACCTGGGTGAAGAACCAGGACGTCATCACGGTGAAGGCGGCCAGGCCCACATGCAGCAGACGTGCCCCGCCTTCAATCGCACGGGCTTGTACCAACTCGGAGGCGACCGCCGCCAGCATCGCCATCGCAGCCAGCACCACAAGGGCCAGGATGGCGATGCGCCCCTCGTCCTGCGACACCGCGCGGCGGCGGATCGCCGCCAGGTCGGTGGTGGCCATCATGTGGCCGGTCACCACCAAAAAACCGATCGCGCTGGCGTTCCACGCAACCAGGGCGCTGAACACGGCAGGCCGGCCCAACCATTGGGTCAGCAGCAGGTCGACTGCCAGGCCAAACAGCAAAGCGCCCAACAGGCGAGGGCGTGAGCGCAGGGCCGGCCACAGCCGGGCATGGGGCGGGCGCCGATGGGGGTGGCGACGATGGGCGGGGGTTTCGTTCATGCGGTGGATCGTCGAGCACAGGGCCTCGCAGTGTGCCAAACCCAAACGGCGCTGGGGGCCGGGTTTGGACAGCCCCTGAAAGGGCTTGGCGCACCGGGCCCTCCGCGGGTTCGGGTCAGCGCCGAACTTCGCCACAATGACGCTATGCGCAGCCCCCATCCCCTGGACGCGCCCTGCGGCGCCATCACCGACGTGGCCGGTATATCGGTCGGCCATTTCACTGACACACGCCGGCCCACCGGCTGCTCCGTCGTGCTCGTTCCCGAGGGTGCGGTCGGCGGGGTCGATGTACGCGGCGCCGCTCCCGGCACCCGCGAGACCGATCTTCTCTCCCCGGTCAACACGGTGGAGGTGGTGCACGCGATCTTGCTCTCTGGCGGAAGCGCTTTCGGCCTAGACGCGGCCAGCGGCGTGATGCGTTGGCTGGAGGAACAAGGCGTGGGCGTGGATGTGGGCGCTGCGCGCGTGCCCATCGTGCCCGGTGCGGTGCTCTTCGATTTGATGGTGGGCGACGCCCGCATCCGGCCGGGCGCCGATGCCGGCTACGCTGCCTGCCAGGCCGCCTCGCGCGCGCAACCCGCCGAAGGCAATGTGGGCGCCGGCACTGGGGCCTGCGTGGGCAAGGTGTTTGGCCATGAGCGCGCGATGAAGGGTGGCATCGGCACGGCCTCGGTCACCGTGGGCGGTGTCACGGTGGGCGCACTGATTGCCTGCAACGCGCTAGGCGACGTGGTCGACCCCGACACCGGCCAGGTGCTGGCCGGCGCGAGGACGGCCGACGGTCAGGGGCTGGCGGACATACGCCGCAGTCTGCTGGCGGGCGAGGCGCCCATCCCCGTTTTGGCGGGCAGCAACACCACCATAGGCGTGGTGGCCACCGATGCCAAGCTGACCAAGGTTCAGGCCAACCGCCTGGCCCAGGTGGCGCATGACGGCCTGGCGCGCGCGATCAACCCGGTGCACACGGTGGCCGACGGCGACTCCCTGTTCGCGCTGGCCACCGGCCACCACGACAAGCACCCCGGAATGATGGTGCTGGCCACCATGGCGGCCGAGGCGGTGGCACGGGCTACCGTGCGAGCGGTGCTGGCGGCGCAGGGCCTCACTGCGGTGAATGCGCGGGGGCAGACGCAGTACCTGCCTGCAGCGCGGGATCTGTAGCGGCGCGGCCAAGCGGCAGCACGCGCAGCCAGATCCGGGCGCCCAGCCCCTGCCCCTCGTCGGGCAGCCAAAGGCTACCGCCCTCAAACTGCACCCGCAGCCGCTGCCCGTCTGCGTCGCGCTCGGCCACCTCAGCGCTCACCAGCGCACCGGCCTCGATGCCCGCAAGCACCGTCAGAGACTGATCGACCAGCAGCGCGTCGGCAGGGCCCTCGGTGCGCACCTGCCCCGCCTCC
>CANFQF010000279.1 GCA_947449025.1 Comamonadaceae bacterium | reverse complement strand
TTGCCGGTCAGCGCAATCACCTGATCCGCGGCGCCGGTTTGGACCAGCTGGCCCGCCCGGTTGCGCCAGTCACCGGCTTGCAGGGCAATGGCGCCGGCCTGCAGCCGCGCGCCGTCGGTGACCAGCGACTTCGGCGTGTGCAGCTGCAGCTCGTCGCTGGCGAGCACCTGGCTGCCTGTGGCGAGGATGTCACCTTCGATGGCGTCCAGGCGAACGGTCCGGGCCTGCTGAGCGGAGCGGGACAGGTCTAGCGCAGCCCCTGCCAGGCTGAGGTTGCCACTGGCCATTGCCAGACCGCGCAGCTCGATGGCACCGGCGGCTTGAACGCTCAAGTCTTGCTGGCCGGCGAGCTGGCCATCGGCCTGGAGCCCGGCCGCCCAGACCGCCCGCTCGCTTGCCTGGATTCGGGCGCCGGGACCGGCAGCCTCGATGCGCACACCGCCCTGGGCTGCCACGGTGCCAGCGTGGTTCTGGTGCCCACCCGAACGCAGGAGGACCTGCTGGCTGCTGGACACCGTGCCACTCTGGTCCAGGTCGCCCCGGACTTGCACCTGGACGTCTCCCCCTGTGGCCTGCAGCGTCCCGCTGTTGCTGAGCCAACCGTCCTGGTTCAGAACCAGAGAGCCTGCGCCGGCCAGCCACTGGCCGGCATTGCGCACGCCCAGCCCGGCTTCGGTACCGACCAGGGTGATCTGACCGGCATACATGCCGCCGAGGTGAGAGGTGTCGAGCGCAAAGGTCGGCCTGGCACCGGTCCCGGCCAGCGGCGTGACTTGGGGCGTCGCGGTGCTGCCCAGGGTGCCGCTGGCGATCTCGTTCGCGCCCGTGACCATCTGAAGCCGTTGGGCCCATATGCCTGCGTTGAGCTGGACTGCCCGGCCGAGGATGGCGGTGTAGTCCGCGCTGCGGGTGTCCAGGCCTTGCCCATCAATGCTCACCGAGCCACCCTGGACACGGTAAGCCGTCAAGGCGCCGTTGTTCACGACCGGTGTGCCGGTGGTCAAGGTCACGCCGGAGGCGTTGATGAACCCGCCGCCCGCGACCGCGATTCCGGCCGGATTGGCGATGACAACCTCCGCCCGCTGGCCCGCGACCTCGACATAGCCCTGCAGCTGGCTGGGGCGGCTGGCATTGACTTCGCTCAGGATGACCCGGGCGCTGCCCGTGGCCAGCCAGGGGTTGCCCTGCGCCCAGCCGCCGAGCTGGGTCTGCACATTGCTGCGACTGTTGTTGAGGATGGCGCCGGTGCTCCCCACATCGAACTGGCTGTAGGTGTTGCGGCTGACGCCCGCGGCACTGGGGGTCTGGATATTGACCAGTGCCAGGCCATTGCCGGTGGCCAGCACCGTGGGTTGGCGGGTGAGCGGCGCCGACGGATCAGCCCCGATGCGCGTCGGGAGGGTCTGGCTGTGCACCCACTGGGGCCATAGCGGCCACACAAGGCATAAGCACAAGGCGGCCGCGCTCAAAGCCATCAAGCCTGCGTGACGAATGTCACAGACAAGACGGTGGTATCGCTGGTTCAATCCTCGCTCCCGGGTTGTGCATTGGCGGGCGAGGATAGGGACGATCACAGGGCCAAACCGGCAACGTGGCTGACACGCTGCGGCATGGCGCGAAGCATTCGCCTCAGGCTCAGGAGGCGGCTTTTGAGCAGCTACTGAGCAGCTACTGAGTGGCTACTGAGAAGTGGCTGTGCTGGATCGTGAAGGCCGCCATGACGGCTGCCGGGACGGCCAGTCAGGGGAGGCCTACTGCGGCGCTGCAGCGGGCCCGGTGAGCGGGCCCTCCGGCGCAGGCGCCGGCATCTCCCACCCCAGCAATTCCGCAAGGCGGCACACCACCCAGCGCGCCTCCGGCGGCGTCACCGGCGAGCCCTCGCCCTCGAGCCCGCGCTGAATCCGCTCGATCACATCGGACTCGGCCACGCCCAGGCGGTGCAGCATCTCGGACGCTTTTTCGGTGAGCATCTGCGAGAGGTCCTCGCACAGCTCATAGCGCTCGTGCAGTTCTGCGCGCGCTATCGACAGGCGACCGCTGGGGGTGGCGTAGAGGTGCGAGAAGGAGGTGGGCACCTCGAGTTGGTTGTCGTCCATGAAAGTCCTGAATCAGGCCCTGTATTGTGCGTGCGCGCTGAATGCCGCCGCTGTTTGCGCAATATCCGCGGCGGCAATGCCCGCTCGCCGCGCCTCAGGCTGCCAGCCGTCCACCGCTGCCAGAACCTCTTGGAACACCGCCTGCGCCCGCACCCCGCCTAGACCATAAAAAGGTGCGGTGGCCAGCACGGTCGACAGGTCAGGCCGGTTGTCCGTGTCGTCGAGATTGAGGACATGGTCCGCCTTGTCGGCGTCGGGGTTCATGTCGAAGGCAGGCGCCAATCGCCAGCCTTGCGAACCGAGAATGAACCCGTGATTGCGCAAATGGTCATCGCGATTACCGATCGCCACATTGAACACAACCCGCCGGAATAACTGCTGCAGGTCGGCAGCGGCCTGGGCACCATCGCCCTGGGCGCGCAGGAACTGTGCAAGCTCAAGGTAACTGCTGCCCTCACTGCGCGACTTACGAAGCAGGGTCATGGCCGATGCATAAAAGCGCCTGGCTGGGCCCACTCGGTCGAATCTTTGCACGCAGAAGGTGTGATGGTCACTTTTCAGACGCAGCACCCTGGCAGGTGCCACCACCACACCTGCCCGATGCGCCATGCCGTGCACCAGGTGCTCCCAGGCGCCCATGTCGCGGTCATCATCGCGGGCCGGAAACTTGGCGATCCAGAGCGATCCATCCGCCTCGGAAAAATTAGCCTTGGGCCGTGCGCCACCCAGGGAAGCGCCCGGGGCCACCAAGACCGCCAACCATTTCCTCAAAGCATCCAGATCATCCTGGCGACGGCCACTGAGCTCGTAGGCGACCGCCTGCAGCTCACGCAGGCTGGTGACCGGTGGTGCGGCCAGGGCCTCGTCGGCGAGAAATGCGTCGGTACCCGCCAGCCGAAAACGCAGTGCCCCCTGGCGCGTGAGGTCCTGCACACCCAGCAGGTAATCCCAGGAATGCAGGGTGCGCGGCGTGCGCCCCTGATCCTTGGCCTGCAGCGCCTCACGGCGCTTCATCAACGTCTGGCCCCATCGGTCCGGGGACGAGTCGAGGAAGATGCCAAAGTTGCC
This sequence comes from Comamonadaceae bacterium, assembly GCA_947449025.1. Classification (GTDB taxonomy): domain Bacteria; phylum Pseudomonadota; class Gammaproteobacteria; order Burkholderiales; family Burkholderiaceae_C; genus Ramlibacter. Next base: position 446 of record CANFQF010000279.1, on the reverse strand, counting down.
CAACTCGATCTGGGGGAAAAACGGTTGGTCGTCCAGCGACAAGTCCGGGTCGAGTGCAAATGCGCGCGCATCCGACAGCCACGCCCGTTCGTAGCGAAATCGCACCTGACCACGGTCATGCGACAGCGTTCCCACCTGGCATGCAGGCCCGAGGTCGCAGTCGAGCCAGACCTCCAGGGACTGGGCGGGGCGGCTCACCGGGGCCTCGCCTTCGATGGCTTGGGAACAGGCGCAGGTGCCTCGCGGGCCTGGAGCGCCGCACTCGGCACGCGGCTGCGCACCACGGCCGTCGGCTGCGGCATCAGGGCGAGGTCCTGCAGCTTGCGTCCAACCTTGTCGTCCGCGGCCAGATGGCTGATGTCGCCCTCGAGTCCGAGAACCGCCAGTACGCGCAGGTAGGTGCCCAGCGTCGCGCCGGGATCGCCCGCCTCCACCTTGTAAAGGGA
>CANFQF010000278.1 GCA_947449025.1 Comamonadaceae bacterium | reverse complement strand
GGGCGGTTGAGAGTGATGAGGCCAAAGCGGCCGCGCCGCTCGGTTTGCACATCGGGGTGCGACGGGTTCATCGGGTTTGCCTCCATGCAAATAGTTCGTTGCTCACCAAGGCTGCCAGTACCAGCGCGCCACCTGCCAGCACACGGGCCTCGGGCACCTCCCCTGCGCCCAACCAGGCCAGCAGGATGCCAAACACCACCTCTAGCAGCGCCAGCAGAGACAACTCGGGCGCGCTTAGGACGCGGGCACACAGCACCGCGCCCACACAGGGAATCGCCAGCTGAAACAAGCCCAAAAAGGCCAGCAAACCCAGGTCATGAGGCGTCGCCTGAAAAGGCAGCGCCAGGGGCAGTGTCACCAGGCAGGATATGAGCGCGCCCACGGCCACCGCCGGTACCAGGTCGACTTGCTCTCCACGGGCCTGGGCGCGCTGGTTCAGGGTCCAGTTGGTCGCACCTGCAACGGGTACCGCAAATGCGACCGCGATCCCCAGCCAGCCGGCCGGGCCGACCTGCCCGAGTTGGCTACCGTAGATCCAGGCGATGGCACCGCCGGCCACCGCGATGGCCACCCAGGTTCGCAGCGCAATGCGGTGGCGCAGAAAGATTCGTGCGCCCAGAGCGGTCAGCAGAGGGCCGATGGACATCGTCACCAGCACGTGGGCCACCGTGGTGAGCGTCATCGCCAGCATGAAGGCGGTGAACATCACGCTCCAGCACAGGCCGGAGGCCCACAGGGCCCGCGGCGCGTGTTGCAGGCGGGCGAAGACGCCGCGCCCTCGCATCAGCGGCAGCATCACCAAGAGGGCCATCAAGGTGAAGAAACTGCGCCAGAAAGTCACCTCGAAGCTGGCCGCATGTTCGAGGTGACGGGTCACCACGCCGGCGGTCGACCACAGCAGGGTGACCCCCACCATGGCCAGCACCGCGCGTGAGTGGGTCAGCCGCATCGGGCCAGCCCCCAGGCCTTATGCGCCTTCGCGGGACGCGCGCTTGCGGTCGTGTTCCTTGAGGTGACGCTTGCGCAGGCGCACGCTCTTGGGCGTGATCTCAACCAGCTCGTCGTCCTCGATGAACTCGACGCCGTACTCCAGGGTCAGCTCGATCGGGGGCGTGATCTTGATCGCGTCTTCCTTGCCGGAAACGCGGAAGTTGGTCAGCTGCTTGGTACGGGTGGCGTTGACCACCAGGTCGTTGTCGCGGCTGTGGATGCCGACGATCATGCCCTCGTACACCGGGTCGTTGGCCCGGACGAACATGCGGCCGCGATCGTCTAGCTTGCCCAGGGCGTAGGTGAAGATTTCGCCATCGTCCATCGAGATCAGCACGCCGTTCTTGCGGCCGCCGATGTCGCCCTTGTGCGGCTCGTAGCCGTCAAAGATGTTGGAGATGAGGCCGGAGCCACGGGTCAGGTTCAGGAACTCGTTGGAGAAACCGATCAGGCCACGCGCCGGAATGCGGTACTCCAGGCGCACACGGCCACGGCCGTCCGGCTCCATGTTCACCAGCTCGCCCTTGCGCTCACCGAGCGCCTGCATGACGCCGCCCTGGTGCTGTTCTTCGATGTCGGCCGTCACCAGCTCGATCGGCTCGTGACGCTCGCCGTCGACCATGCGGAAGACGACGCGCGGCTTGGACACGGCCATCTCGTAGCCTTCACGGCGCATGTTCTCCAGCAAGATGGTCAGGTGCAGTTCGCCCCGGCCCATCACTTCGAACACGCCCTCCTCCTTGGTCTCCGACACGCGCAGCGCCACGTTGTGTTGCAGCTCCTTTTGCAGGCGGTCCCACAGCTGGCGGCTGGTCACGTACTTGCCCTCGCGGCCAGCCAAGGGGCTGGTGTTGACGCAGAAGTTCATGGTCAGGGTCGGCTCGTCGACCTTGAGCATCGGCAGCGGTGTCGGGTTGGCCGGGTCGGTGATGGTCACGCCGATACCCACCTCGTCGATGCCGTTCACCAGGACAATGTGGCCGGGGCCGGCCTCGGTCACCTGCACACGGTCCAGGCCCTGGAAGGTCAGCACCTGGTTGATGCGGCCCTTCACGGCTTTGCCATCCGGGCCTTCCATGACCAGAACATCCATCGAGGGCTTGATCGTGCCCTGGCTGATGCGGCCCACACCGATGCGGCCCACGAAGGTGGAGAAGTCGAGTGCAGAGATCTGCAGCTGCAGCGGTGCGGAGGCATCACCCGAGTTGGCGGGCACATGCTTGAGGATGGTGTCGAACAGGGCCGACATGTCGGGGCCCCACTGCTCACCGGCAGCGCCTTCGACCGTCGAGGACCAGCCATTGATACCCGAGGCATAGACCACCGGGAAATCGAGCTGTTCGTCGGTAGCGCCGAGCTTGTCGAACAGGTCGAAGGCGGCGTTGATCACCTTGTCGGGGTTCGCGCCGGGCTTGTCGACCTTGTTCACCACCAAAATGGGGCGCAGGCCCAGGGCCAGGGCCTTCTTGGTGACGAAACGGGTCTGGGGCATGGGGCCCTCTTGCGCGTCAATCAACAGCACCACACCGTCCACCATGGACAGGGCGCGCTCGACTTCACCACCGAAGTCCGCGTGGCCGGGGGTGTCGACGATGTTGATGTGGGTGCCCTGCCAGCTCACCGCGCAGTTCTTAGCCAGGATGGTGATGCCGCGCTCGCGCTCGATGGCGTTGTTGTCCATCACGGTGTCGACGACTTTTTCGTGGTCGGCGAAGGTGCCCGACTGCCGCAGCAGTTGGTCGACCATGGTGGTCTTGCCATGGTCCACGTGGGCGATGATGGCGATGTTGCGAATGGGAGTGCTCATGGGATGGTTACCTCGTGGGATGCTCTGGATTCCAGGATTTGCTGTATTTCGATGGGGCTCAGCAGACGCCCCGGGATTAATTCACCGGCTTTCACATGGGCCGAGCCCAGAAGGGCGGGCGGCGCGTCGCCGAACACGGCCACGGCGCTGGCATCCGGCCACGAGCCGCGCCGGCGCAGGCCGGACAGAAACCGACCTGCATCTTCCGTGCCGAGCGTGACGCGGGTATGTCCGGCCAACAGGGACTCAGTCGGCAGCAGATGCGCGAGTCGCTCGTCCTCAGGCAGGGCCTCCAGGGCATCGAGCGTGATGGCCCCCTGCACCGACAGGCCGCCCGTGTCGATCCGACGCAGGGCCGACAGGTGCGCACCACAACCGAGCGCAGCGCCGATGTCCTCGCCCAGGGTGCGGATGTAGGTCCCTTTGCTCACCGTGGCCCGAATGCGCAGGGTCGGGTGCCCGGTGGCCGCGGGTTCGTCAGGGGTGATGGTCAGTGCGTGAACGGTGACCTCACGCGGCTCGCGCTCGACCTCCTGCCCCGCCCTGGCGTATTCGTACAGCGGCTTGCCGTCCTTCTTGAGGGCGCTGTGCATCGGAGGCACCTGGCGAATGGGGCCGGTAAATTGCGCCTGGACCACAGCCAGTTCCGCCGGCGTGGGCAGGGAAACGGCGCGCGGATCCAGCGCCTCGAGCACATCGCCTTCGGCATCACCGCTGGCCGTGCGAACGCCGCGCACCGCAACGGCCTCGTAGGTCTTGTCGGCCTCGAGCTGGAGTTGGCTGAATTTGGTGGTCGCGCCAAAGCACAGGGGCAAGGCGCCGGTGGCCAGCGGATCGAGCGT
>CANFQF010000277.1 GCA_947449025.1 Comamonadaceae bacterium | reverse complement strand
TTTTTCAAGACGGCGAAGGCCGACGACGCGGGCACGCCCAACCCGATCGCGGGCCTGGTCACTCACAGCATTGGCCGCGGCTCCTCGCAATCTGGCAATTTCTTGCGTGGCTGGCTGCACATGGGCTTTAACCAGGCCGAAGATGGCAAGCAGGTGCACGAGGGCATGTGGCCCATCATTGCCGGACGCCGCATTGCGCTGAACATGCGCTGGGCGCAGCCCGATGGAGTGCTGGAGTTGTACCAAGCGGGCAGCGAAGGCCCGCAGTGGTGGACGCCCCAGCCCGACCCGGTGCGCGGCGGCCCGGACGCTGGCATTTTGGACCGGTGCCTCGCCTCCAAAACCTGTCCCAAGATCGTGGAGCACTTTGGCTCCGCCGAGGTGTGGGCGCTCAAGCTCACCCCGGAATGGGTGGGCACCGACGGCCGCGTCGACCTGCCCTTGCCACCCCAGGTGAGGCGCTACTACATCGCCAGTTCCACCCATGGCGGCAGCACAGGCGGCTTTGATTCCAGCCTGCCCGGCGTGGGCCTGCCGAAGACGGGCGCGAGCTGTCCAGGCAACAACTACGGCGTCGGGGCGTTGCCCGTGAACCCGGTGCCGCACACGGAAACCGTGAACGCGCTGCGGCTGCACTTTCGCAACTGGGTCATGAAAAACATCGAGCCGCCGGCCAGCCAGTGGCCGACCTTGGCGGCCGGCACGCTGGTGCGCGCGAACAAGCAGGCCATGGGCTTTCCGACACTGCCGCAGCTGCGGCCGACGGTGCCCGAGCCCGACTTCATCATGCCGGTGTTCGACTATGACTGGGGCCCGCAGTTCAACCCGACCGACGGATCAGGCGTCATCTCACGCGTACCGCCGCATATCCGCCAAGCCTTGCCGATGTGGGCGCCCCGCGTCGACGCCGATGGCAATGAGTTGGGCGGCGTGCCCGTGGTGCTGACCGATGCGCCCTTGGGCACCTACTTGGGCTGGAACATCACCGCGGGCGGCGATAAGCCCTTCCACCAGGGCCAGATCTGCAATTACGTCGGCGGGATGGTGCCCTTTGCCAAGACCGCGCAGGAACGCCAGGCCATGGGCGATCCGCGTTTGTCATTGCAAGAACGCTATGGTGATCACGCCGGCTATGTGGCGGCGGTACGCAAGGCGGCAGCGCGCGCGCAGGCTGCCGGATTCTTGCTGCCGGGGGACGCCAAAGACCTCATCGAAGCAGCAGACAAGAGCGCTGTTCTGCGCTGAGGAAGCGGCCGGCCTTGCCGGTCAATTGGCAGGGGGTGATCGGACGGATGTGAGGTGCAAGCCGGCAAGCGCTGGATCAGCCCGCCACATGCCGCGCAAAGTTGTCGAGAATGGCTTGCCAGCCTTGGCGCTGCTGATCTTCAGGGTGCGTGGTTTCAGCGTCGAAGGACACCGTCACGCGCACGCCAGTGGCCTCCTGGACAAACTCCACCCTGGCGCTTCGATCGCCAAATTGATATTCGATCAAGGCGTGGGGCACTACCTGGGTGTATTGCCCGGCAAAGTCAAAACCAAAGGAGCCGTCCTTGGCTTCCATGCGCGAGGAAAAATGCCCGCCGGGGCGCAGGTCCACCGTGGCTTGCGTGGTGTGCCAATCCTGGGAGGCGGCGTTCCAGCGCTTGATGTCTTCGGGGCTGGTGTAGGCGCGCCACACCTCACTCAGGGGTGCAAGTGCCAGGGTGGAGACGGTGATTTTCATGGCTTGTCCTCTCAGGAGGAAAGTGGAGCTGAGATGCCCACTCTTGCAAAACCCAGATGTGCCGACACAGCGGCTTCGTGGCCTGGCGTGTAGGGCGTATAGGGCGGGCGCTACGGCATGAACCCCGCAGCCTGGTGAAAAGCCGAGAGGTTCATGCGCGCAGGATACCGCGCTCCGCGCGTGACAACGAGGTCTGATTACTGCGCCGTCACGGTCATGTCGAAGGGACCGTTGCCGAACTTGGTGAGACGACGCGTTGACAAGGGGCCGGCCTGCGTGGCGATTTGTGCACCCTTGCTGTTGTTGTAACCCAGAACAATTTTCGTGGTGGCATCACTGACAGTCATGCCGGGTGCGGGCAGGGTCAGGATCCCAGACACCCGCTTAACATCACCCATCGTATTGACTGTTTGGGTGTTAGGAATTTTGCCGTCGGCGTTGATCAGATAGGCATCCATTGTCTTGAGACCGCCCGCCGTGGTGGGCAGGTTGACGAAGGAATACACGAACCCGGTTCCGGGCGGGTAGAGTACATCGTTAAACGCCGAGTTGTAGAGGCTGCTCGTGGCGCTCACGCTCCCTGCGCCCGGCGCAGAGGATCCGCAAGCGGTTGCTTGCGGCATGGAGCCGGACAGGTTGTTAGAGAAGTTGTAGGTGGTCGCACCGGTCGACCAGCAATACGCTCCGGTTGTAAAACCGTTGGAATCCCCGATGGCCGATGCGAATCGCACGGACGCCTTGATTTTGACCTCCGGATCCAATTCCACATAGAGGTAGTTGTAGGTGCCGTTGGCAGGCTTGGTCACTGTGCCGTTGGGCAGCGAGGCCACCACATTCGGGTCGATATCCACCGGTGATCCGGTTGCGCTGGTCGACTCAAAAATCGTGCTGCAGCCAGTTAGCGAGGCGGCGGCCAGTACCGTCGGTGCACTGGGTTTGGCGACGCATAGAGCCATTTTGTAGACAGTGACCGTCTGGACCGCCGGCTGGATATTGCAGTCGTTTCCCGGATCCGGGGCCGTGACGATACCGTTCGTGACGCTGCAGGCGGGGAAGACATCGTCGATACTGCCGGCTAAAAAGAAAAGCTGATCGAAGTCGAGCGACCGACCCAACACTGGGCCCACCACCGCCCAAGCGACCGTTGCCGTCATCACAGCGGCCGAAGCCAAAACAATTCGTTTTTTCATCTTAGAACCCCGTCACGCCAACAGAAAAACCACCCGAGCCAGAGCCACCACCCGAACTGCTGCTGCCGCCACCGCAAGAGGCCAGGGACAACCCGGCAAAAATGCATAGCAATACGACGCTAGTGGTCCCCAAAAACTTCTTGAGCTTGTTCACGAATGCTTCCCTATTTGATGTTTATCAGCAAATCATTATGACCACCAGATAGAAAAGCAGACTCCCCTCCGGCCAAGCGAAAACACCTTTCGTAATTGCCCTCCTTGCCGGCCTCCAGGCGCCTGCCGCCGCCCCTGACCTGACCGGACTTCTCAGCTGCCCGGCCCTCTTCATCCAGGCAGCAGACCAGAAGTTGCTACATTTACAGTACATTCAACTTGGGCGATGATCCCGCCCACCACCCGATTACGGGCGCCGTGGGGATGGCGCCCCCCCTCATGCCGATGGCCGTCGCCGAAACCACCGCCACCCCCTTGCAGCAGCCGCCGCCGGCCCTTCCGGGACTGGCCCGCGCCCTCATTGCCGCCGGCAAGCTCGAGCAGCAGGCCGCCGAGGCGATTTACCGCAAGGGCCTGTCGACCGGGCAGACCTTCATTGCAGAGCTCACCGGGTCTGGCGCGGTGTCACCGTCCGACCTGGCCCACACGCTGGCCGCCAGTTTTGGGGTGCCGTTGGTCGACCTCGATGCCATCGACCCCCAGCGCCTGCCCCGCAGCTTGCTCGACGGGAAGCTC
>CANFQF010000276.1 GCA_947449025.1 Comamonadaceae bacterium | reverse complement strand
GACTGGGTGATGTTGTTGCGGCCGAAGTCGCGCCAATAGTCGTTGTCGCTCACCCGGTTGACCCGCAGGGTGAAGCCCAAGCCGCTGGGAAAGGGATCGCGTATCAGGCGATCCTGGTGCTCCAGCCCCAGCGCCCAGCGGTTAAGCCCATCGCGCAGTTGGTCATTGGGCAGGACGTTCAGGCGCGCGCGGCCGCGAAAATCAGGCTCGAGGTAGCGAAACTCACTGCCCAGCTCCAGACCGCGCCGGCCCATCAGTGTGGGGGTGATGGTCGCATCCCGGTTGGGCGCGATGTTCCAGTAATAGGGCGCCGACACCACCGTGCCGTTGACGCTGTCGCCGCCGGTCGTGGGCGGCAGCAGCCCGGACTTGCGCTCGTCCGACAAGGGAAAGCTCAGGTAGGGCAGCGGGACCACCGGCACGCCGAAGACCCGCAGCACGGCGCCGGTGGCGACACCCACGCCGGCCTCGTTGTCCAAGCGGATCTCCCGCGCCGTGAGCATCCAGGCCGGGCGCCAGCTGCGCTCGTCGTCGCGCTGGCAGGTGGTGTAGCTGGCCTGGCGAATGCTGGTCCGGTCGTTGTCGATGAAGTCGATCCGCTCGGCCTGTCCGTGGGCGTCGTTCTTGAGCAGGCGGTAGCGGGGCGTGCTGAAGAAGCCCTGGAAGGCGTCGACCTGCAGCTCCAGTGCCGGGCCCTCGAACACATCACCGGCCCGGTTGAACCGCACCTGGCCTTGGGCACGCGCGGTGTCGGAGGGCTGGTCATATTGAATCCGGTCCGCGCGCATCACGATATCGCCTCGCCGCAGTACCGCCTGACCCTCCACCTTGGTTTCGAGTTCGGTGCGGCCTTCTACGCGGCCGCCCTCCAGAAAGAGGGGTTGCTGCGCGCGCTCCTCGCGCAGGATGCGGGGCTGGAGCAGCAAGCTGCGCCGCAGCTGCAGCGGGTCCTGAGCCGAATCTGCAACGGGCGCCGGCGCCTCAGGCCGGCTGCCCTGGGACCACGCGCTGACGGTCACACCGGTCAGCGCCAAGGCCAGCGCCAGCAGCGCCGCAGGGCGGCGCTGGGAAGAGGCGTGGAAGCTGGGCAGCGGGCAGAGTGGCATGGATGGGTACAAGCGCTGCATCCGGCAGGGCCGCAGCAAGCGGCTTGGCACGGGGAAATGCACAGGCCGCTTTGTAAAATGAATTATCCATGAGCGACCCCACCCTGCAGACCGTCACCTGGAGTGATGCCGAGCGCCAGGCGCACTTCGAAACCTGGCTCGGCGCCCAGCGTCAGGCCCACCGACTGGTGCCACAAAGCCTGCGACCGGCCTCCGCCGACGCGAGCTTTCGCCGCTACCTGCGCATCGACGATGAAGCCGGCGCCAGCCTGATCATCATGGACGCCCCCCCGGACAAGGAGGACTGCCGCCCCTTCGTGAAGGTGGCTGGCCTGATGCAAACGGCCGGCCTGCTGGTGCCACGTGTCCTGGCCTGGGACGAGCCCCTGGGCTTCATGCTGCTGGACGATCTGGGTCGCCAGACCATGATGGAGGTCATCGACCCCGCGCGGCCCGAGGCGAACCTGGGCCTGTACCTGCGCGCGGTCGACGCCCTGGTGGCTTGGCAGCAGGCCTCCAGACCGGGCGTGCTGCCGGCCTACGACGAGGCCCTGCTCCTGCGCGAGCTCGGGCTGTTCCCGGACTGGTACCTGAGCCAGCACCGCGGCGTGGTGGTGGAGGGAACGACGCGCGAGACGCTGGACGCCACTTTCCGTCTCATCATCGCCCGGAATCTGGCCGCACCCGCGGTGTACGTGCACCGGGACTTCATGCCGCGCAACCTGATGATCCCTGGCCAGCCCGAGGAGCCCCGGCTGGGCGTGCTCGATTTCCAGGACGCGGTCTACGGGCCCATCACCTACGACATCGCCAGCCTGATGCGGGACGCTTTTCTGAGCTGGGATGAAGAGGTGGTGCTCGATGTCACCGTCCGCTACTGGCAGGCAGCGCGCAAGGCCGGACTGCCGGTGGACGCCGACTTCGGCGAGTTCTGGCGCGCGGTGGAGTGGATGGGGCTGCAGCGGCACCTGAAGGTGGCGGGCATCTTCGCCCGCCTCACCCTGCGAGACGGCAAGCCCAAGTACCTGGCCGACGCGCCACGCTTTATCGCCTACATCCGCGCCACCGCAAGGCGCTACCGCGAACTGACCCCGCTGCTGCGTCTGGTGGACCAGATCGAGGGCACCTCCATGACCGAGGCCTTCAGCTTCGGACGCAGCTGAGGCGGCAGGGGCAAACGCCGGCTCCGATCGCCCACCGCTGCACTTACTGAAACCCAAGACTTATGCCGCGCATCCACTGCCCCGACTTGTTGTCCGAGGGCGCCCGTCTGGCGCTGCCGGCCGGCGCCGCGCGCCATGTGCAGGTGCTGCGGATGCAGCCTGGCGAGGCGGTGATCCTGTTCGACGGCCGCGGCGGGCAGTGGCAAGCCGCCATCACCCGCATGGGCCGCAGCGACGTGCAGGTCGAGGTCGGCGCGCACGAGCCGATCGAGCGCGAGGCGACGCGGGCGGTCTGGCTGGCGCCGGGGATGCCGGCCAATGAACGAATGGACTGGCTGGTCGAAAAAGCCACCGAGCTGGGCGTAGCAGGCATTGCGCCCCTCATCACCGAGCGCAGCGTGCTGCGCCTGTCAGGTGAGCGCGCCGAACGCAAGCAAGCGCACTGGCAGGGTGTGGCTGCGGCCGCCTGCGAGCAATGCGGGCGCAACCGCGTGCCGCAGATCGATGCGCCGCGCGGCTTGTCCGATTGGCTGGCAGCCCCCGTTGCACCGACGCTTCGCCGCTTGGTTCTTTCGCTCGAGGCGGACGCCCGACCGCTGTCGCATGCCATGGCCGGGGACACCCGCGCGCCAGTGCTGTTGCTCTCCGGTCCCGAAGGCGGGCTCGCGCCGCAGGAAGTCGCGCAAGCACGGGCCGCCGGCTTCGAACCGGTGACGCTCGGTCCGCGCGTGCTGAGGGCAGAAACAGCGCCGCTGGCAGCGCTGTCCTGGCTCACGCTGGGGGCTGACGCGGGCTGAGAGCGGGAGGGGGCTGCCGGCGCGCCGCGCAGACGCGCCGGCGACTCGCGAGCACACCCTGTTCCGGCATGATGAGCCGATGAATCCTCGCCTGCTGCTCCTGGCCGTCTGCCAAGGCCTGTTCCTCACCAACAACGTCACCTTCATCGCCATCAACGGACTGGTCGGATTCGCCTTGGCGCCCCTGCCCTGGATGGCCACGCTACCGGTCATGGGCTATGTCGTGGGCGGCGCCCTGTCCACCGGGGTGGTGGCACGCACCCAGCGGCGCTGGGGACGGCAGCGCTCTTTCCAGCTCGGGCTCCTCGTCGGCCTGGCGTCGGCCCTGCTGTGTGCCTGGGCGGCGGTCACGCGCAACTTCGGCTTGCTGGTGCTGGCCACCGTGGTGGCGGGCTACTACAACGCCAACGCCAACCTGTACCGCTTTGCCGCCGCGGAGCTGGCTGGGCCGGGCGGGCGCGAGAAGGCCGTGTCCTGGGTGATGGCCGGCGGCCTGATCGGGGCGATCGCGGGGCCCAACCTCGCCGCAGCCGGGCGTGACCTGCTGTCGGCGCCCTTCGCCGGCGCCTACCTGGGTCT
>CANFQF010000275.1 GCA_947449025.1 Comamonadaceae bacterium | reverse complement strand
GTTGGCGCAGCATCTCCGGGGTGAGCGAGCGGTCGCGCGTCACCACGGTCAGGGCGCAGGAATAGACCTGCTTGCCGACCCGCCACACATGCAAGTCTGTGATGTGGGCGGCGGCGCCCGCCTCCACCACCTCGCGGATTTCGTCAACCACCGGGTGGTCCATCTCCCGGTCCAGCAGGACCTTTCCTGTGTCTGCGACCAAGCCCTTGGCCCAGACCGCCACCAGCACCGCGCCCACCAGGCCCATGGCGGGATCGAGCCAGGACCAGCCATAGACCCAGCCGCCGGCCAAGGCCACGATGGCCAGCACCGAGGTGGCGGCGTCGGCCATGACATGCAGGTAGGCGGACTTCAGGTTGAGGTCGTGGGAGGCTTCGCCATGGGTGTGCCTGCTGGCGTGGGCATGCGCATGGTCGTCACGATGTGCGTGTGAAGGGTCGGGCGAGTGCCCGTGAGCGTGAGACTGACCGTGCCCGTGGGAGTGACCGTGACTGTGGCCGTGGCCGTGGCCATGGGCGTGACCATGATGATGCGCCCGCCCGAGGATCCACGCGCAGACCAAGTTGACCACCAATCCCAGGGCGGCAATGATGATCGCTTCTCGGTACTGAATCGGCGCTGGCGCCAGCAGGCGTTCTGTGGAGCCCACCGCCATCATCACCGCCACCCCCAGCAGGAAAATCGCACTGGCGAATCCGCCCAGGATCTCAACCTTCCAGGTGCCGAAGGCAAAGCGCGGGTCGCGCGCATAGGTGCGCGCCGTGGCATAGGCCAAGGCCGACAGGCCGATGGCCACCGCGTGCGAGCTCATGTGCCAGCCGTCGGCCAGCAGCGCCATCGAGTTGAACCACCAACCGGCGCCGATCTCGACGACCATCATGGCCAGGGTGATCCACATCACCACCCGGGTGCCGCGTTCGGCGGCGTCATTGCCGGCGTCGAAGACATGGTCGTGGACCCAGGCGGACAGGTCGTTTTTATCCATGCGTCACTCTTTGGTCGGGATGGTGCTCAACTCGGCGTTGGCCTCGATCACGACTTGCATCATGCGCATGAACTCCTTGCGTTCGGCGGCGCTGAGGGGCTCGAGCAGCCGGTCCTGCGCTCGCAGCATGGGGGGCACGACCGCGGTCAGGGCCAAGCTGCCCTCCTCGGTGGGCGTGAGCAGCTTGGCGCGTCTGTCGGCAGGGGAGACCTGTCGGGCCACCAGGCCCCGCGCTTCCAGGCGGTCAATCACGCCGGCGATGGTGGAGGTGTCGTAGCCAATGGTGGCCGCCAAGGTCTTTTGGTCGATGCCAGGCTGGTTGGCAATGGTCTGTAGGGCCGAGTACTGCACCGGCGTAAGCCCGATATCGCCCACCTCCTGGACGAACAGCGCCACAGCCAACTGCTGCACCCGCCGGGCCAGGTGGCCGGGCAGGGCGCGCGGGTCGAGTGACTTGGACTTGTCTTTCGTGCGGGACATGGTGGGATCAGGGGCGGGCACAGCGGGGTGAGGGGTCAGGAGCAGGCCCTCGGGTTTGTCCGGATTCTATCCGTCCGGCTCAAAAATAGTCAGCATGCATATAATATTGATGCTTATCAAATAGCGAACCTCGGCCGAAACCCGCCCCCGACCTGGAGACCTGCCCATGCAATTTCACCTCAATGGCTTCAAGAGCCGCGACCCGGAAGTCCGCGAAGCCTCGCCCCATGCCCTGCCCCCTGGCGACAGCGTGCCGCAGCAGGTCGACGTGCTGGTGGTGGGCGCCGGTCCCGCCGGCCTCACGATGGCCGCGCAGATGGCCAACTTCCCCGACATCCACACCTGCCTGGTCGAGGCCAAGGAGGGTCCGATCCATCTGGGCCAGGCCGACGGCATTGCTTGCCGCACGATGGAGATGTTCCAGGCCTTCGGCTTTGCCAAGAAGGTCGAGGAAGAGGCCTGCTGGATCAATGAGGTGACCTTCTGGAAGCCCGATCCCCAAGACCCGAGCCGCATCGTGCGCCACGGCCGTGTGCAGGACACCGAGGACGGCCTGTCCGAGTTTCCGCATGTGGTGCTCAATCAGGCGCGGGTGCATGACCACTACCTGGCCCATATGCGCAACTCCCCCAGCCGCATGGAGCCCTATTACGCCCGCAAGGTGCTTGACCTGAAGGTGGAAGAAGGCGCCGAGTACCCGGTGGTCGTGCGTCTGGAGCGCAGCGACGCCGCGCACCAGGGCCAGATCGAGACGGTGCGCGCGCGCTACGTGGTGGGCTGCGACGGCGCCCGCAGCGCGGTGCGCGGCGCCATCGGCCGCCAGCTGGTGGGCGGCTCGGCCAACCAGGCCTGGGGGGTGATGGACGTGCTGGCGGTGACCGACTTCCCGGATATTCGCTACAAGTCGGCAATGCAGTCGCCGCATGGCACCCTGATGGTCATCCCGCGCGAAGGCGGCTACCTGGTGCGCCTCTATGTCGAGATGGAAAAGCTGGGCGAGGCCGAGCGCGTGTCGGCCCGCGGCATCACCCTCGACCATCTGATCGCCGCGGCGCAGCGCATCCTGCACCCCTACACCCTGGAGGTGAAGGAGGTGCCCTGGTGGTCGGTCTATGAAATCGGCCAGCGCATTTGCGACAAGTACGACGATGTGCCCGCCGGCCAAGAGGGCAGCCGCCTGCCGCGCGTCTTCATTGCCGGGGATGCTTGCCACACCCACAGCCCCAAGGCAGGACAGGGCATGAACTTTTCCATGCAGGACACCTTCAACCTGGGCTGGAAGCTGGCCGCGGTGCTGCGCGGGCAGTGCGATCCGCAGCTGCTGCACTCGTATTCGTCCGAGCGGCAGGTGGCGGGCCAGGGCCTGATCGACTTCGACCGCGAGTGGGCCAAGATGATCAGCGACAAGCCCAAGCTCGACGGCGACGCCGATGGCCAGGGGGTAGACCCGAAGGCCTTCCAGAAGTATTTCGAGCAGCATGGCCGCTTCACCGCCGGCATGGGCACGCATTACCCGCCCTCGCGCATCACAGGTGAGGCCGTGCACCAGTCACTGGCCCCGGGCTACACCGTGGGCATGCGTTTTCACTCAGCGCAGGTGCTGCAGATCAACGACGCCAAGCCGGTCCAACTGGGTCATGCAGCCCTGGCCGACGGCCGCTGGCGCCTGTATGCCTTTGCGGGTGCCCAGGATCATGTGGAGGACGGCCATGGCCTGCGTGCCCTGGCCCGCTTCCTGGCCGAGTCACCTGATTCGCCGGTGCTTCGCTTCACGCCAAATGGGCAGGACCTCGACGCAGTGTTTGACCTCCGCGGCATCTTCCAGCAGCCCCACACCGAGCTGGCCATCGAGTCCATGCCGCTGATGCTGCGCCCGCCCAAGGGCCGCCTGGGCCTCTATGACTACGAGAAGGTGTTCAGCGCGGTGGTGCGCCACCAGCCGAACATCTACGACCTGCGCAGCATCGATCGTGCGCAAGGCGCGCTGGTGGTGGTGCGGCCAGACCAGTATGTGGCCCATGTGCTGCCGCTGGACGCGCATGCGGAGCTGGCGGCGTTTTTCGCCGGGTTCATGCAGGCGGCCTGAGGTCTGAGGGGTGGCTCCCTGAGTCCGGGATGCGGTACGCTTGGGGTCAGCCCACCCGGCGCCGCATCCCTCGATGTACCTTCCGCCCGCTTTTGCTCTG
>CANFQF010000274.1 GCA_947449025.1 Comamonadaceae bacterium | reverse complement strand
TCGCTTTGCGCCTTGAGCGAGGCCAGCATGAGCTCTTGCGAGTATTGCGCCCATTCGCTCAGACCCGAGAGCACCACGGTCGACTGGATGGCCACCAGTTCGATGGGGCTCGCGGCAGTGCGCAGCCGGTCTGCCGTCCGCTCATGCAGGAGGGCGGCTCTTTGGACCATGTGCTGCTGCGTCTGCTGGAAGGTGTCCAGCGCCCTCAGCAGGGCCCCTGCGTTGGAAGCGGTGTTGGCCAGTTGATGACGGGTCAGGTCAGCGAAGGCGCTGCTACTGGCCGCCAGTTCCGGTTCGTGGGGCGCGGCGTGGTTTGCGCTGTGGGGTGCTGTGCCCTTGTTTGCCATGAGAGTTCTCCTGATAGGGGGCGTGGGTGGGGTGCGACGGACTGTGCCGCTTATCGGGTGGTGCGCATTGGAATTTGCGCAACATCCTGATCGGGTGGACTGTCAATGTGGCCATGATCGGGCGGTGCGCAGGAGCCCGTTCGTCAGCGGGTTCGCAAACCGCCTGTAGGAGGATGGCTCACGCCAAGGCACTCTGCACCGCCGCCGCTGCAGTGGATCCTGGAATGAAAAAGGCCGCGGACTTGGTAGTCCACGGCCTCGAAGAGCTCGCTGCGCTCGTGGGTTTACAGCCCCGCAGCCGCGCGCAGCGCAGCTGCCTTGTGGTGGTCACGTCACGCCGCTACGCGGCATGAGTGCCCCCCAAAGCCCAAGTTGGCGCTATGCGCCAGCGTGCCTCAGTTGAGGCCCGCCGCTGCACGCAGCGCTTGTGCTTTATCCGTCCTCTCCCAAGTGAACTCGGGTTCGTTGCGGCCGAAGTGGCCGTAGGCGGCGGTCTTTTGGTAGATGGGGCGCAGCAGGTCCAGCATCTGGATGATGCCCTTCGGACGCAGGTCAAAAATCTCGTTGACCAAGGCAGCAATCTTTTCGTCGGCGATGACGCCGCTGCCTTCGGTGTAGACCGTGACGTTCATTGGCTTGGCCACGCCGATCGCGTAGGCCACCTGCACCTGGCACTGCTTGGCCAGGCCGGCAGCAACCACGTTTTTGGCCACGTAGCGGGCGGCGTAAGCGGCCGAGCGGTCGACCTTGGAGGGGTCCTTGCCGGAGAAGGCACCGCCACCGTGCGGGCAGGCGCCGCCGTAGGTGTCGACGATGATCTTGCGGCCGGTGAGGCCGCAGTCACCCTGCGGGCCGCCAATGACGAAGCGGCCGGTGGGGTTGATCAGGTAGCGGGTGTCCTTGAGCCACTCCTTGGGCAGCACCGGCTTGATGATTTCCTCAATGATGGCCTCGACGAAGGAGTCCTTCATCTTGTTGCCGTCGCTCTGCTCGGGGCTGTGTTGGGTGGACAGCACCACCGTGTCGATGCTGTGCGGCTTGCCATCGACATAGCGCATGGTCACCTGGCTCTTGGCGTCCGGGCGCAGGAAGGGCATGGAGCCGTCCTTGCGCTTTTGCGCCTGGCGTTCGACCAGTCGGTGCGCGTAGTGGATCGGCGCGGGCATGAGCTCGGGCG
The DNA here is from genome assembly GCA_947449025.1 of Comamonadaceae bacterium. GTDB lineage: Bacteria > Pseudomonadota > Gammaproteobacteria > Burkholderiales > Burkholderiaceae_C > Ramlibacter. The sequence goes on along the minus strand of CANFQF010000274.1, from coordinate 2,127 downwards.
TTTCGTCGCAGGCGTAACCGAACATCAGGCCTTGGTCGCCGGCGCCGGTGTTGAGGTGGTCGTCGGAGGCGTGGTTCACGCCCTGGGCGATGTCATTGGACTGCTTGTCGTAGCAGACCATGACCGCGCAGCCCTTGTAGTCAATGCCGTACTCGGTGTTGTCGTAGCCGATTCGCTTGATGGTGTCGCGCGCAACCTGGATGTAGTCGACATGCGCGTTGGTGGTGATTTCACCGGCGAGCACCACGAGACCGGTGTTGGTCAGCGTTTCGGCGGCCACGCGAGAGCGCGGATCCTGGGTGAAGATTGCGTCGAGAATTGCGTCCGAGATCTGGTCGGCCACCTTGTCGGGATGGCCCTCGGACACGGATTCGGATGTGAAGAGATAGTCGTTCGCCATTTGAGATACTCCGTTTTGGTTGAAGGGCGCGTTGCCTTCGCTGGAGCTTCGGCGAACGCTTTAGCAGTGAGTGTTTAACGTCGCCCTGCAAGTAGTTCATAACTCGGCGACTGCGCGATTCTAGCGTCCGCGTCCTGGTTTGTGTCCGTCGTCCACCGGTTCATTGCGCCTGCCGATCGCCCTTTTTTGCGCCCACGCTCATCCCCCTTTCATGACGGCCCTGTTCCGACTGATGTCCCTGCTGCCGCTGCGCCTCCTGCATGGCTTGGGCGCTGCGCTCGGCTGGGTGGTTTGGGCTTTGTCACCCGCCTGGCGCCGGCGCTTTGCGCAGCACTCCGCGCAGGCCGGCTACTCAGCCCGTGAGGTACGGCCGGCGGTGGCCCACACCGGCCGGATGGTGGCCGAGTTACCCCGGCTGTGGTTCGGCGCTACCCCGCCGATCGGCTGGGACAACAAGGCCAGCCTTGACGCAGCCTTCGCCAGCGGGCGCGGGGTGATGGTGCTCGTGCCCCACATGGGCTGCTTCGAGGCGGTGGCATTGGCAATTGCCGGCGGCTTGGGCCCGGACGCACCTCCCTTCACGGTGCTGTTTAGGCCAGCGCGCAAAGCCTGGTTGGCGCCCCTGGTGGCCGCGTCGCGCAGCCGTCCCGGCCTTTTGGCGGTGCCCACCAACCTCACCGGTGTGCGGCAGATGGTCAAGGCCTTGCGCGCGGGCCAGGCGGTGGGCCTGCTGCCCGACCAGGTGCCGCCCGAGGGTCAGGGCGTTTGGGCGCCGTACTTTGGTCGGCCGGCCTACACCATGACGCTGGCCGCCCGTATGGTGCTGCAGACCGGTGCCGAAGTCCGCCTGCTCTGGGGCGAGCGGCTGCCGGCGGGTCAGGGCTACATCCTGCATGTGCGCGAGCTGCAGGCGCCGCTGGCCAGCGACCTCGACACGGCGGTGGCGCAGATCAACCAGGGGATGGAGCAGCTGGTGCGTGAGCGCCCGCAGCAATACTTGTGGAGTTACAACCGCTACAAGCAGCCGCGTCGGGAGCCGGACGCGTGACGGGTGCCCACGCGCTGCGCCGGGCCGGGTCGCTGGCGGGTGGCTATGTGCTGCTGGCCTTTCTCTGGTGCTTTCATTGGCTGCCCTTGGCCTGGCAGGCTGCGATCGGCCAGGGCCTGGGCGGACTGTTGTGGCGGCTGGCGGCCTCGCGCCGGCGCATCACGCTGCGCAACCTCGCCCTGTGTTTTCCCGAAATGAGCCAAGAGGCTCGCGAGCGCCTGGGCCGCGAGGTCTTCGGCTGGTACTGCCGCAGCGTGCTTGAACGCGGCTTGCTCTGGTTCGCGCCGGTGGCGCGGTTGCGCCGCCTGATCCGCGTCGAGGGCGACCCGGGCTTTGCCGACCGCCACCCAGGTCCGGTGATGTGGCTGGTGCCGCACTTCATGGGGCTGGATGTGGCGGGTGTGGCGACCCAACTCCACATCCGTCGCGGCCTGGCCTCGATTTACCAGGCCCAGACCCAGCCGATCATCGACGCCGCGATGCGACGTGCCCGGCTGCGCCACGGCAACACCGAGCTGTTCTCGCGCGCCGACGGGGCACTGCCGCTGGTGCGTTCGGTGCGGCGCGGCTTTGGATTTTTCAACCTGCCCGACATGGACTTCGGCCCCCGGGACGCCGAGTTCGTGCCGTTTTTTGGCGTGCCGGCAGCCACGCTGGTGGCGCCGTCCCGCTTGGCGCG
>CANFQF010000273.1 GCA_947449025.1 Comamonadaceae bacterium | reverse complement strand
GACAAGATCACCATCGTGATGGTGCCGAGCCAGCCGCAGCACCTGCGCGCTGGCGGCGATTCGCGCCCGATGCTCGCTGCGCCGTCTACGTTGTCTGCACCGTCCTCCACACCCTCTGCGGCGCCGACCTCCGGACCGGCGGTCGCCGCCGCCGGGGGGGCACAGCAGCAGGGCAGCGGGGCGGCCCTGTGGGTGCTGCTGGTGGCGAGCTTGCTGGCCTTGGGCGGGGCGGCTTTGCTGCAGGCGCGTCGTCGCGGCTGGCTACCCAGTGGCTTGCCGGCCCTGCTGCGGCTGCGGGGCCGGTCTGCCACGTCGACCAAGGCGGGCTGAGGCATGGCCGCTGCCACTGCACTGGCGCGGGCGATGCTCGAGGCCAATGCGCTGCCTTCAAGCCTGGCCCACCCGGCGCGGCTCGAGGCTTGGGGCGGCGCAGGTACCGGGCTTTGGCCGCGGCTGCGCGAGGTGCTGGGTCGGCTGGCCGCGGACACGCGGGTGGCGGGCGAAGGCATCTTGCATCGCCATGTGTCGGCGGCCCTGCTGCGGGATCCGGCCCTGGGCCTGGGCTGGATCGACTCGCCCGAGGACCCGGCCCTGGCCCTGTGCGCGGCGCCGGCCCACCTGTTTGATTCGCTGCAGCGCCACGCCGGCCTGGTGCTCCTGGGCCCCGCGATCCGGCAGGTGATCGCCCGCGCCGAGTTGGCCGCACTTGAAATGCAGCTGGGCCCGGGCAGTCTCGAATTTGTGCGCCGGCAGGCGCCTCGCCTGTGGGCCGGAGGCGGTGGGGCCCCAGCACTGCGGGTCGAGGCGGCCACGGTGTCCGAGCAAACCCTGCGCTGGGGCGCCGAAGTTCTGGCGCGGGCTTTTGAGGCCGCATCACCACCCGTGACCCGGCGCGGCCACCTGCGCCTGCCCCCGCAGGTGGGGCGCGAACCCTTGCCCGCCGGATTGGATGAACCCCACCAGGCGCTCGCCCTGGCGCGGGCCCTGCTTCACGAACTGGACGCCCCATGGCTTTCGCTCTTCCCCGCGAGCCCCTGAAGCCCGTTCGCACGCTGGCGGTGCATGTTCGCCCGGGCAGTACGGTCCTGCGCGCCGATGAACTGCAGGTGCTGGCCGATGGCCAGCAAACGATCGCCGCCGCAGCGGCCCAGGCCGATCTGGTGCTGGGCCAGGCGCAGGAGGCCTACGAGTCGGAAAAGCGCCGTGGCTATGCCGAGGGCCAGGAAACGGCCCGGCTCGATGCGGCCGAGCGCCTGATCGAGAACGTCGCCCGGCAGGTCGAGTTCTTCTCCGGACTCGAAGGGCGGATGGTCGACCTGGTGATGAACGCGGTGCGCACCGTGATCCACGGCTACGACGAGCGCGAACGGATTTTCATGACGGTGCGCAATGTCCTGGCGGTGGCGCGCAGCCAGAAACAGGTCACGGTCCGGCTTGCGCCTACCGAGGTCGCGGCGGTGCGCGAACGCATCGAGACACTCAAGCAGGAGTTTCCGGGGATTGATGTGATCGAGGTGGTGCCCGACCACCGTCTGGAAGGCGACGCCTGCGTGCTGGAGACCGAAGTGGGTGTGGTGGAGGCCAGCCTGGAGACCCAGATGAAGGCGCTGCGCCAAGCCTTCGAGCGGGTGCTGGGCAGCCGCGCTTAGGGCGAACCCAATTCACCGATTCGATACCCATCAGCAAGCACCCAGAACTAAGAACTAAGAACCAAGAACCAAGAGCCACGCACCAACCACCAGGCAGGACATTGACCCAAGCATTGACAAGAAAATTCACAAGGAGCGATGCGCCATAAGGCGCAGGGTTCATGCGGCAGTTTGATTACGTGATGGACATGATGGGCATGGCCCTGCAGGACCTGCACACCTTGCGCATCAAGGGCCGGGTGGTGCAGGTGGTCGGGACCATCGTCAAGGCGGTGGTGCCCCATGTGAAGGTGGGTGAGGTCTGCATTTTGCGCAACCCCGACGACGGTTTCGAGATCAAGGCCGAGGTGGTGGGCCTCGCCAAGGACTCGGCCCTGCTCACGCCCCTGGGCGATATGACCGGCATCAGCGGCTCGACCGAGGTCATTCCGACCGGGCAGACGCACATGGTGCCGGTGGGCTGGGGCCTGCTGGGCCGGGTGCTCGACGGCCTGGGCCGGCCGATGGACGCCGACCGGCTCGGCCCGATCAAGGCCGACAAGTTCTACCCGGTGATGGCGCCGGCCCCCGACCCGCTGACCCGCCGGCTGATCGACAAGCCCTTGCCGCTCGGCGTGCGGGTGCTCGACGCCACGCTCACCTGCGGCGAGGGCCAGCGCATGGGCATTTTCGCTGCTGCGGGGGGCGGCAAGTCCACTCTGATGGGCATGCTGGTCAAGGGCGCGGAGGTGGATGTGACGGTGGTGGCCCTGATCGGCGAGCGGGGCCGCGAGGTGCGTGAGTTCCTGGAGCACGAGTTGGGGCCCGAGGGCCGCCGGCGCGCGGTGATCGTTTGCGCGACCTCGGACCGCAGCTCGATGGAGCGGGCCAAGGCGGCCTATGTGGCCACCGCCATTGCCGAGTACTTCCGCGACCAGGGCAAGAAGGTGCTGTTCTTAATGGACAGCGTCACCCGCTTTGCCCGCGCCCTGCGCGAGATCGGCCTGGCCGCCGGCGAGCCGCCGACACGGCGCGGCTTTCCGCCCAGCGTGTTCGCCACCTTGCCGCGCCTGATGGAGCGGGTCGGCATGAACGACAAGGGCTCGATCACCGCCCTCTACACCGTGCTGGTCGAGGGCGACGACATGACCGAGCCGATCGCCGACGAGACCCGATCCATCCTCGACGGGCATATCGTGCTCTCGCGCAAGCTCGGCTCCGCCAACCACTACCCGGCGGTCGATGTGCTGGCCTCCGCCAGTCGTGTGATGCACCATGTGGTGAGCTCCGAACACCGGGCCGCAGCAGGGCGCTTGCGCGAGTTGATGGCCAAGTACGCCGAGGTGGAGTTGCTGGTCAAGATTGGCGAGTACCAGCGCGGCGGTGACGCGACCACCGACGAGGCGATCGACAAGCAGGACCTCATCAACCAGTTCCTGCGCCAGCGCACCGACGACGTCGCCGATTTCTCGCAGACGCTGGCGCGCCTGCGTGAGTTGGTGGGTTCCTGAGACGGGATCGGAGCCGCCCATGTTCAAGATGCTGGGCCAGATTCTGGCGATCAAGGCCTTCCGCGAGTCCCGCGCGGCGCTGGCGGTGACACGCCAGCGCCAGGTGCTGCAGCGCGCCGAGGCCCGCGCGGAGGCCAGCCAGCGCCAGCTCGAGGACTACCGCAGCGAAGCCGAGCGCCGCGAGCGTGCTCTGTTCGACGACCTGTGCAGTCGGGTGGTGCGCCTGTCGGCCATCCAGGACGTTCACCTCGAAGTCGAGGAAATGCGGCTGAAAGAGCGTGACCACGAAAAGGCGCTGGAACAGGCGCGGGCCGAGCGCCACAGACAGGCACAGACGCTGGTCGAGCGAAGGACAGAGCACAGCCAGTCGATGCAGGTCAAAGAGCGCTTTGTCGAGCTCACCAGACAGGCGACGGAGGAGGCCGCCTGGGAGGCGGACCGACTGGAGGAACTCGAGCTCGAGGAAGTGGCCGAGATCCGCAGTGGACGTGTCCTGCGCGAGCGACAACAGGAAGAACAGGAGACCCCATGAAGCCCGAGCTTTT
>CANFQF010000272.1 GCA_947449025.1 Comamonadaceae bacterium | reverse complement strand
CGATCCAGGCCGAGAGCAACACGGCCATGCCAGCGGCTTTTCTGATGCAGCAAATGCAGTGGCGTGAGGCGCTTGAAGAGGCTGCTACCGAAGCCGACCTGCAGCGCTTGAACGACACGCTGCAGGCGGTTCGTCAAGACCTGCTGGCAGAGATTGAGGCTGCGCTCGATGTCCGGGGCGACGCGCTGGCTGCAGCGGGGCAGGTGAGGGCGCTCATGTTCATCGAGCGCTTTGACCATGATGTTCAGATGCGTTTTGACCAACTGGGACAATCCTAGGTTTCCAATCAATTGAAGAAGGGTCCGCGTGAGCGGGCTTCCCATGGCACTTCTGCAGATTTCCGAACCCGGCCAAGCCCCAGACCCGCATGCGCGTCGCATCGCGGTTGGCATTGACCTGGGCACCACCCACTCCCTGGTGGCGGCGGTGCGCCACGGCGTCGCCGAGTGCCTGCCAGACGATGCCGGGCGGGTGATCCTGCCCTCCGTGGTTCGCTACCTCGAGGGCGGTGGCCGCCAGATCGGCTTTGATGCCCTGGCCGAGCGCGCCCGCGATCCCGAAAACACCATCGCGTCTGCCAAGCGGTTCATGGGTCGGGGCCTGTCCGATGTCGCTGGACGCGCGCAGCTCCCTTACCAATTCATCGACCAGCCCGGCATGGTGGCCCTGCAGACCCGAGCAGGCGCCAAGAGTCCGGTCGAGATCAGCGCCGAAATTCTGGCCACTCTGCGCTACCGCGCTGAGGACACCTTTGTCGACGACCTGTACGGTGCGGTGATTACCGTGCCAGCCTACTTCGACGATGCCCAGCGCCAGGCAACGAAAGACGCGGCGCAACTGGCGGGTCTGAATGTGCTGCGCCTGATCAACGAGCCCACCGCCGCCGCGATCGCCTACGGGCTGGACAACGGCAGCGAGGGTGTTTACGCCGTGTACGACCTGGGTGGCGGGACGTTTGACATTTCGATCCTGAGGCTTTCGCGCGGGGTGTTCGAAGTCATCGCCACTGGCGGCGATTCGGCATTGGGCGGTGATGACTACGACCGAGCCCTGGCAGCCGTGATGCTCCAAGGCGCCGGCCTGGCGGCCGCCACGTCGGCAGACAAGGCAGCGATCGAGGTCGCCGCCCGAGCCGCCAAGGAGGCGCTCTCGGGCACGGATTCCACCCGGGTCCAGGCGGTGATCGGCGGCCAGGCCCATGACTTCACCGTCACCCGGCCCGCCTTCGAGGTGGCGACCGCCGACTTGACGGCTCGCACGCTGGCAGCAGTGCGCAAGGCCCTGCGTGACGCGCGCCTTGCCAAGGACGATGTGCAAGGGGTGGTGATGGTGGGCGGATCCACCCGCATGCCGCAGGTGCAGCGCGCGGTAGGCGAATTTTTCGGCCGTGCGCCGCTCACCAACCTCAATCCCGACGAGGTCGTCGCTCTGGGCGCGGCCATCCAGGCCAATGCGCTGGCCGGCAATGACGCCTCGGGCGACCTGCTGCTGCTCGACGTGATTCCGCTCTCGCTGGGCCTGGAGACCATGGGCGGCCTGGTCGAGCGGATCGTGCACCGAAACGAAACCATTCCGACCGCCAAGGCCCAGGACTTCACCACCTACCGTGACGGCCAGACGGCGCTCGCGCTGCACGTCGTGCAGGGTGAGCGTGATCTGGTGGCCGATTGCCGCAGCCTGGCGCGCTTCGAGCTGCGCGGCATCCCGCCAATGGCCGCTGGCGCGGCCCGCATACGCGTGACATTCACCGTGGATGCCGATGGCCTTTTGTCGGTGAGCGCGCGGGAGCAGGGCAGCGGGGTCGAGGCCACGATCGACGTGAAGCCGTCCTATGGCCTGTCAGACGATGAAGTGGCGCGCATGCTGCAGGAGAGTTTTTCGACCGCCCAGCAAGACATGCAGGCCCGGGCTCTGGTCGAGGCGCGCGTCGACGCGGATCGGCTGGTGCTGGCCACCCGCAGCGCACTTGCAGCCGATGGCCAATTGCTGGCCGAATCCGATCGAATAGCGATTGAAGCCGCCATCGTTCACCTTGAGCAGACAGCCGCGCAGTCGCAGGACGCCGCAGCGGTGGAGGCCGCCAGTGAGGCACTGGCCCAAGTCACCGAGGGCTTTGCCGCCCAGCGTATGAATCACAGCATCCAGAAGGCCCTGGCGGGCCGCAATGTGGAAACTCTCTGATGGCCACTATCAAAATACTGCCGCACCCCGATTACTGTCCCCAGGGGGCATCGGTGCAGGCGCCCGCCGGCACCTCGATCTGCGAGGCACTGCTCGACAACGGCATCGCCATCGAGCATGCCTGCGATATGAGCTGCGCCTGCACCACCTGCCATGTGGTGGTGCGTGAAGGCTTCAAGAGCCTCAACGAGATGGACGAAAACGAGGAGGACTTGCTGGACCGGGCCTGGGGCCTGGAGCCCAACTCGCGCCTCTCGTGCCAGGCCTTCGTTGCGCAGCAGGACCTGGTGGTGGAGATCCCCAAGTACTCCATCAACCACGCCAAGGAAACCCACTGATTTGCCTGCGCTCACTGCGGGCTCGTCGATAGAATCTGGCCCATGCGCCAGATCGTCCTTGACACCGAAACCACCGGCCTCAATCCGGAAACGGGCGACCGCCTGATCGAGATCGGCTGCGTCGAACTCGTGGCGCGCAAGCTCACGGGCAACAACCGTCACTACTACGTCAACCCCGAGCGCCTCAGCTCGGAGGAAGCCCTGCGGGTGCACGGCATCAGCGACGAGTTCCTCCGCGACAAGCCCAAGTTCGCCGAAGTGGCGGACGAATTGCTGGATTACCTGCAGGGGGCGGAGGTCATCATCCACAACGCCCCCTTTGACATCGGCTTCCTGGAAAAAGAGCTGCAGATCTCGGGCCGGACTTCTTTCCGCGCCACCGTGGGCCAGGTCACCGACACGCTGGTCATGGCCAAGGAGATGTATCCGGGCAAGCGCAACAGCCTCGATGCGCTCTGCGACCGGCTCGGTGTCGACAACTCGGGCCGGACTCTGCATGGCGCCTTGCTCGATGCCGAATTGCTTGCTGATGTCTACATCTATCTCACCCGAGGGCAGGACGCTCTGCTGATAGATGCTGGACCGACCGAGGTCGGACGGTCTGAGTCCGTGCGGGTCGACTTCCAGCGCCTCGAGCTTCCCGTGATCGAAGCCACCGAGCAGGAGGCGACGGCCCATGAAGAGGTGCTTGCGCAATTGGACAAAGCCAGTGGAGGCAAGACGGTCTGGCGCAGTGTCCCGGCCGGCTGATTCGCGCCTCAGTCGCGCATTTTTCATGTGGCATAATCGTAGGCTTCCGGCTCAACCGGACGTGCTTCGAGCGTGATGGGGTGGTTAGCTCAGTGGTAGAGCATCGCCTTCACACGGCGGGGGTCGGGGGTTCGAAACCCTCACCACCCACCATCTCCTCCAGCAGTGTAATTTTCGGCGCTTCGTGGCGCCGATTTTTTTGAGTGGTGCCACCGTACCGCTGGATCCTTGAAACAGTGCGCCCTAAAGGCGCTTTTGCTCAAAGCGCCTTTAGGGCGCTTTTGTTTTTTCCCCGACGCCCTTTCCTTGCCGCTTAGCGGTGGCCAATGAACGGAAGCGATCCCACATCGTCTGGGCCGCGACCGACATGGTTCGGCCACGCCTGCGGATCATGGTCACCGGTCGGACCGCCTGCTTGGCCTGCAGCGGGATTGCCACCAAGCCCGG
>CANFQF010000271.1 GCA_947449025.1 Comamonadaceae bacterium | reverse complement strand
CTGCAAAACAGGTTGCGGTCGCCCCAGACGTTGTCCACCCGACCCACCGGCGGCCAGTACTTGGCGTGGCGCCCTTCGCCCAGGACGGCGGCGCCCACCTCGCGCGGGTAGGCATGTGTCCAATCGCCACGCAACAGGCTGGCTGCGGTGTGCGGCGCGTGCTTGAGTGGGTTGTCGTCTTGCGGCCACTCGCCGCGTTCGATTTGGCGGATCTCCTCGCGGATGGCAACCATCGCGCCGATGAAGCGGTCAATCTCGCCCAGCGTTTCGCTCTCGGTGGGCTCGACCATCAGCGTGCCGGCGACCGGAAAGCTGAGTGTGGGCGCGTGAAAGCCATAGTCCATCAGCCGCTTGGCCACGTCTTCGGCGCTCACACCGCTGGTGTCTTTGAGCGGCCGCAGGTCCAGGATGCACTCGTGCGCCACATGACCGTTCTCGCTGGCGTAGAGCGTGGGGTAGTGGTCCTTGAGGCGGTGGCTGATGTAGTTGGCCGAAAGAATGGCCGCCTCGGTGGCCTGTTGCAGGCCCTCGGCGCCCATCATGCGGCAGTACATCCATGAAATGGGCAACACCGCCGCATTGCCCAAAGGCGCGGCTGATACCGGGCCCACTGGTCGCTCACCCAGGCTGCCCGCCGCGCCGGTGGCGTGTCCGGGCAGGAAGGGCACCAGGTCTTCGACCACGCACACCGGGCCTACGCCCGGCCCACCACCGCCGTGCGGAATGCAGAAGGTCTTGTGCAAATTGAGGTGGCTCACGTCACCGCCAAACTCGCCCGGCGCCGCCACACCCACCAGCGCGTTCATGTTGGCGCCGTCCACGTAGACGCGTCCGCCATGCTGATGCACCAGCGCGCACAGGTCCTTCACGCTGGTTTCGAACACGCCGTGGGTGCTGGGGTAGGTGATCATCACCGCCGCCAGGCGATCACTGTGCGCTTCGCACTTGGCCTGCAGGTCGGCCATGTCCACATTGCCCATCGCGTCGCAGGCGGTCACTACCACTTGCATGCCCACCATCTGCGCGCTGGCCGGGTTGGTGCCGTGGGCGGAGGAAGGAATCAGACAGACGTCGCGCTGCATGTCGCCGCGGCTCTCATGCCAGGCCTTGATCGCCAGTAGGCCCGCGTACTCGCCTTGCGAGCCGGCGTTGGGCTGCAGGCTGATGCCGGCGTAACCGGTGGCCTGGCACAGCCACTCGCGCAGCTGCGCGTCGAGCGCGGCGTAGCCGGCGAGCTGGTCGGCCGGGGCAAAGGGGTGGGGCTGGGCGAACTCGGGCCAGGTGATGGGAATCATCTCGCTGGTTGCATTGAGTTTCATGGTGCAACTGCCCAGGGGGATCATGCTGCGATCGAGCGCGAGGTCCTTGTCGGAGAGCGCGCGGATGTAGCGCAGCATGCCGGTTTCGCTGTGGTGCGAGTTGAAGACCGGGTGCGTGAGGAAAGGGCTGGTGCGCCGCAGGCTGGCCGGGATCAGCGGCTCGATGCCTTTTTCAAATTTGGCAAAGCTCGGAAGCGGCTTGCCTTCGCCGGCAAAGACCGACCACAGCAGAGAGATGTCGTCGCGTGTGCTGGTCTCGTCTAGGGCGATGCACAGGTGTCCGGCATCCAGCATGCGCACGTTGGCGCCACGCGCCACGGCGGCAGAGGCGATGCGGGCGGTGTCGGCGCCTGTCTGCACGCACAGAGTGTCGAAGGCAGCCGCAGGTACACCGTCAGGCCCGGTCGCCCAGCCCAGTTGCTGCAGGCCCTGAGCCAGGATGGCGGTGTAGGCCGCCACTCGGGAGGCAATGCGCTTCAAGCCCTCCGGGCCGTGGTAGACCGCGTACATGCTGGCCACCACGGCCGGCAGCACCTGCGCGGTGCAGATGTTGGAGGTGGCCTTCTCGCGGCGAATGTGTTGCTCGCGGGTTTGCAGGGCCAGGCGGTAGGCGGGGTTGCCGTGGCTGTCCACGCTCACGCCCACCAGGCGCCCGGGCATGGAGCGCTTGTGCGCATCGAGGCAGGCCATGTAGGCGGCGTGCGGACCGCCCGCGCCCATGGGCATGCCAAAGCGCTGGGTGCTGCCCACCACGATGTCGGCGCCCCATTCACCGGGCGGGGTGAGCAGCGTCAGGGCCAGCAGGTCGGCAGCCACGATGAAGGCGGCCTGCTGAGCGTGCGAGGCGGCAGTGCCTGCCTGCAACTCGCTCAGCTCGGGCAGACGCCCGTCGGTGGCGGGGTACTGTGCCAGCGCGCCGAAGTGCTCACCGGCCAGTGCCTGTGTCCACTCGGCCTGGGAGGCGGTCACGACCACCTCCAGCCCCAGGGGCTTGGCACGGGTCTTGACCACCGCAATGGTTTGCGGGTGGCAGTCGCCGGCGACGATGAAGCGATTGCTTTTCGATTTGACGCTGCGCTTGGCCAGCGTCATGGCCTCGGCGGCGGCGGTGGCCTCGTCGAGCATGGAGGCGTTGGCGATCGGCATGCCGGTCAAATCGCAGACCATGGTCTGGAAGTTGACCAGGGCCTCCATGCGGCCCTGGCTGATCTCGGCCTGGTAGGGCGTGTAGGCGGTGTACCAGGCGGGGTTTTCGAGGATGTTGCGCAGGATGACGCCCGGGGTGTGGGTGCCGTGGTAACCCTGTCCGATGAAGCTGCGAAGCAGGCGGTTTTGCCCGGCGATGGCCTTGAGTTCGGCCAGCGCCTGCGCCTCACCCACCGCCGGCGGCAGCTGCATGGCCTGGCGGCGCGCAATGCTGCGCGGCACGATGCTTTCAATCAGGGCGCGGCGCGAGGCCTCGCCAATGACCGAGAGCATGTGTCGCTCGTCGGCCTCCGAGATGCCGATATGGCGCGGAATGAACTCGCCGGGGTTCTCCAGATCGCTCAAGGGGCGGGCGGATTGCATCAACATGAATAAGGCTCCGTCAGGGCTGTCGATATCGGGTGCGCAGACCGGCGCAGGCGGCGGGCAGGGCAGGCGCGGGGCCCGCCCGTGCCTCAGGCGTTCTGGCTGAACGCGTCGTAGGCCGTCGCGTCCATCATGGCGTCGAGCTGGCCCGGGTCGGCCAATCGCACCTTGAAGAACCAGCCGGCGCCCAGCGGGTCGGTGTTGGCCAGCGAGGGGTCGCCGCGCAGGGCTTCGTTGACCTCGACCACCTCGCCGGTGACCGGCATGTAGACGTCAGCGGCGGCCTTGACCGACTCGACCACGCCAGCCACTTCGCCGGCGTTGTAGCTGCGGCCCACTTCGGGCAGGTCGACGAAGACCACGTCGCCCAGCGCGTCCTGGGCGTGGACGGTGATGCCGACCACCGAGGGCGCATCGCCCTCGGTCTGGATCCACTCGTGGTCCTGGGTGTACTTGACGCTCATGGTGTTCTCCTGGTTGCGGTTTTGCTTGCTTGTTTTTGGGTTGGCGTTTGACGGATGCCGGTTGGGATTGTCGCCCTGCCCGGATCGCGGCTGTCGTCGGGCTCAGCCCCGGTAGTAGCGGTTCGGGATGAAGGGCAGGGCGCTGACTTCCATCGGCACGGCCTTGCCGCGCACCAAGGCGTTGACCCGCGTGCCCGGCGATGCCATGGCGCTGTCCACATAGGCCAGGGCCACCGGCAGGTCGATGCTCGGGCCCAGCAGACCGCTGCTCACCTCGCCCACGCGCTGGCCGGCCGCGTTCTGCAGCTCGGTGTGCTCGCGCACCGGTACCCGCTCCAGGGCCTTCAGACCCACGCGCTTGCG
>CANFQF010000270.1 GCA_947449025.1 Comamonadaceae bacterium | reverse complement strand
GTTTGTCGGGCGGTTCATCCACCACGGTGGCTGGCGTCCCGATATCACCCGACGTCTGGTCCGACGCGGCGCAGGCCGCTTCACCGAGCATTTTCTTCACGCCAACCTCGAGGTGAAGGGAAAGGTGGGGACCTTGCGCAGGCCCATCGTTCACTACAGCTTTCGTGACCTGCCCTCGGTGCTTGAGAAGGTTGACCGGTACAGCTCCGCCGGTGCCAGGGATATGGATGACCGCGGGAGGCATGGTTCCTTCTCTGGCGCGGTTTTGCATGGCCTGTGGGCGTTTGTGCGCACCTACGTGCTGCGCCTCGGATTCCTCGACGGCCGCTGGGGATTCATGCTGGCGGTCTCGAATGCCGAGGGGACGTACTACCGTTACCTCAAGCTCTGGCTGAAGCAAGATCCGCCTCGTTCCAACGACCCGCTCCGTTGATGCGTATTGGCTTTGTCGTCCTGACCTACAACCGCAGCGACGCCCTGCTGGTTCTGCTGCGCGCGCTGGCCCCCAAGTTGTCGGCGCAGGACATTCTCGTCGTCGCCGACGATGGCTCCCGTCCCGAGCACGTGCAGGCGCTGGAAGCAGGTTGTCCGCCCTGCGCCGCCCCGGCTTGGCATGTCTGGCATCCCGACACCGGCTTCACCGCCTCGACAGCTCGCAACCTGGGTGCGCGCATCGCCCATGAGGCCGGTGCCGATTACATCGTCTTTCTGGACGGCGACTGCATCCCCGGCCTCGGTTTTGTCCGGGCCCATCGCGCCCTGGCCCGTCCGGGCGCCTTCGTCAATGGCAGCCGGGTGCTGTTCAACCCGGCGCTCACCGAGCAGGTGCTGACCGGCGCAATCGACCCCCTGGCCCTTTCAACGGTGGACTGGATGCGACTGCGCCTGTCTGGGCAGGTCAACAAGCTGGGTCACCTGCTTCGTTGGCCTGGCCTGCCCGGACGGACGCAAGAGCGCTTTTCGTGGAAGGGCATCCGAAGTTGCAACTTCGGCCTGTGGTGGGCCGACCTCCTTGCGGTGGATGGTTTTGACGAGACTTTCGCTGGCTGGGGCCATGAGGACGCCGACCTGGTCCTGAGGCTGCACAATCAGGGTTTGGCGCGCGTAAACGGGCACTTGGCGACCGAAGTTTTTCATCTTTGGCACCGGGAGCATTTGCGCGATCGTGAGTCGGCCAACCGGTTGCGGGTCGAAAATCGGCAGCGGGAGGGAACAATCCGCGCTGCGGTGGGCTTGTCCCGCCCGGGCCTGATGGCCGATGCCCGCGTGACACCGCTGTCCGTCCGAGGAGGTTGATGCGTATGAATACATTTTTGTTCACGGGGCGCCGCAGGGCCTTGGCCCTGCTCGGATCCGGTCTGGCCGCCCCGGCCCTGGCCCAGTTCCGCGTCGAGGTCAGCGGCGTAGGCCTCACCCAGTTGCCGATCGTCATCGCGCCCTTTCGCGGCGAGGAGGGCGCACCGCAAAAAATTTCCTCCATCATCCGTGCCGACCTCGAGCGCAGCGGCCAGCTGCGTGGGATTGACGTGCCCGGTCTGCTGGTGGACGAGTCTTCCCGGCCTGACCTCGTGGCATTGCGCCAGCGCGGTGCCGATGCGCTCGCCGCTGGCAGCGTCATGCGCCTGGCCGACGGCCGCTGGGACATCCGTTTTCGCCTGTGGGATGTGGTCAAGGGTCAAGACCTGAGTGGGCAAAGCTATGCGGTGACCGCTGGCGACCTGCGTCTGGCGGCTCACCGTATCGCCGACTACATCTACGAAAAGCTCACCGGCGAGCGCGGCGTGTTTTCCACCCGCATTGCCTACGTGACCCGGGGCGCCAGCCGCTTCAACCTGTGGGTGGCCGACGCCGACGGCGAGAACTCCCAGTCTGCCCTGGCCAGCCCTGAGCCCATCATCTCGCCCGCCTGGGCGGCCAATGGGGCCCAACTGGCCTACGTTTCTTTTGAGTCGCGCAAGCCGGTCGTCTATGTGCACGAGGTGGCCAGCGGCCGCCGGCGCTTGCTGGCCAACTTCCGCGGCTCCAACAGCGCACCGGCCTGGGCGCCCGACGGCCGCAGCTTGGCTGTCACCCTGTCCCGCGAGGGCGGATCCCAGCTATACATCATCAGCGCCGAAGGCGGCGAGCCGCGCCGCCTGATGGAGTCACCCGCCATCGACACCGAGCCGGTGTTCTCTCCCGATGGCCGCAGCATCTACTTCGTGAGCGACCGTGGCGGTGCGCCCCAGGTCTACCGGGTCAGCACCAGCGGTGGGGCGCCCGAGCGCGTCACCTTCAACGGCAGCTACAACATCTCGCCGGCGCTAAGCCCCGACGGCAAGACGCTGGCCTACACCTCCCGGGTGGCCGGCGCCTTCAAGTTGCAGGTGATGGACCTGGCTTCCGGCAACGTGGCGTCGATCACCGACACCACCGCCGACGAGAGCCCGAGTTTTTCCCCCAACGGCAAATTGATCGTTTACGCCACCCGCCAGGGTGGCCAGGAAGCGCTGATGACCACCACCCTCGACGGCCGTATCAAGGCACGGCTGGCGGGCCAGGGCGGCGATATCCGTGAGCCCGACTGGGGACCTTTCGCGCGATGACGGGGGCCTTGGCACCTGGGGGCCGCGCGATGAGCGATGATTGCGGGGTGCCAGCAGTCGGGTGGTGAACTATCCCTGCTGGCGACATACGAACAGACAACAAAAGGAGAGATCCCAATGAACCGTGGAAAATCTTGGCTGCTAGCCCTTGCCGCTGCGGCACTGATGGCGGGCTGCGCCTCAGGCGTCAAACTCGACGCACCCGCGCCTGTAGTGGACCGCAGTGCCCAGATGCCCCTGACACCTCTGGCGCCACCGGCCGCGGCGCCCGGCAATGCTGGCGGCGCCGGTGGCGCCAATTCCAGCCAGTCGCAGGTGGTACCGGCGGCGCCCGTCAGCGCCGCCAGCAACGCTGCAGGCCCCGCTTCGGTTTCGCGTCTGATTCAATTCGACTACGACAGCTTTGTGATCAAGCCCGATTACCTGGCGGTGGTGGAGGCCCATGGCCGCTTCCTGAAGGCCAACCCGGGTCGGCGCATCGCCATCGAAGGTCACACCGACGATCGCGGCGGCCGTGAGTACAACCTGGCCCTGGGCCAGAAGCGGGCCGAGGCCGTGCGCAAGGCCCTGAGTCTCGCCGGCGCGAGCGACAGCCAGATGGAGGCGGTGAGCTTCGGCAAGGAGAAGCCGGCCAACTCCGCTTCCACGGAAGACGCCTACGCCCAGAACCGGCGCGCTGAAATCGTCTACCGCTGATGTTCGCCCTGGCCCGCTTCACCGCGCGCCCCCTGGTCGCCGCCTGTGGCGGCGCGGTGGCGCTGTTGCTGGCAGCAGCGCCAGCCCACGCCCTGTTCGCTGACGACGAGGCGCGCCAGGCCATCCTGGACCTGCGCGTGCGCGTCGAGGCACAGCGCCAGCAGATCGATGTTCAGCGCCAGCAGCTGGAGTCGCAGCGTCAATTCATCGAGTCCCAGCGCCAGCAGCTCGAGGGCTTGCGCGCCAATCTTGAACAGCAGACCGGTGCCGCCAGCCAGCGCTCGGGCGAAGAGGCCAGCCAGCTGCGCCGCAGCCTGCTGGACCTGTTCCAGCAGATCGAGGGCCTGCGGTCCGAGTTGGCCCAGCTGCGCGGGGCGGATGAACAGATCACCCGTGAAGTTTCTGAAGTTCAGCGCCGCCAGCGGGATATCGCCCAAGGCATCGACGATCG
>CANFQF010000269.1 GCA_947449025.1 Comamonadaceae bacterium | reverse complement strand
GAATTTCGCGCCGGCGGGCGAGCTGGTGGCCAGCACCAGAACCTTGCCGTCCTTGCCCAGTGGCAAGGCGTTGGGGCCCGGCGCAAAGGCATATTTCAAGCGGCCGCTCATGACCTCGGCCACCGCCTCCGGGGTTCCCTTGAACGGGATATGCAGCGACTTGAAGCCGCCCATGCTGGCGAACAGCGCACCGTGCAGGTGAGCGGTGCTGCCCACACCGGCGGAACCGTATTCCAGGCCTTGAGGAGAGGCCTTTCCGAGCGCAATCAGCTCTGGAACCGACTTGACGCCCAGCGATGGCGACACCACCAGGAAGCTCGGTGCGCGGGCGACCAGGCCCACGCCCACCAGGTCGCGCACCGGGTCATAGCGCAGGTTGGTGTCGATGGCGGAGCGCACGCCGAATGCGCTGGGGACGAACAGAACGGTTTGCCCGTCTGGCGCAGAAGCCACCAGTGCCGTGGCCCCGACGACGCCACCTGCGCCGGCGCGGTTTTCGACCGTCACCGTCACCTTCCATACTTCTGCCAGATGCTTACCGACCAGACGGGCCAGGATGTCGGTCGTGCCGCCGGCCGTGGCGGGGACGATGAAGCGAATGGGGCCGTTCGGATAGGCCGCCGCATTTTGTGCGTGTGCAGGCCACGCGCTCAAGGCGGCAAGCAAGGTGGTGACCGCCAGCTTGGACAAGGTACGGGCGAGGAGCATGGTGCAGACCTTTGGTGGTAGTGAAGTGTGGAGGAGAGGGAGTTCGTTCAGGCTTCGCGCGCCTTGGATTGGGGTGAAGTTCGAGCCCAGTTGGCCAGCCAGCCGGCAGTGCCGCCTTGGGCGATCAAATCCCGCAGGGCTGCGGGGGTGGGCTCGAAGTCATGGGACAGACCGCGGGTGATATTGCTGAATCGGCCGGAGTGAAAGTCCATCTCCAATTCGTCGCCGGTCTCGCACAGGTCGAGGATGCCCGGGCAGCGGGGGAGGGTTCGCAGGCCCTCTGAAATCGCGGCGCGATAGGCCTGCACCGACATGGATTCGCACAAGAGCCCCAGGCCCAGGGCCTGCATGGCGATATAGCCCGTCGCTTTTTGCCCCATCCCGAAATTACGGCCCGTCACCACCAGATCGCCAGGCCTGCAGCGCTTGGAAAAACCGGGATCCGTTTGTTCAAAGAGATGGGGAATCAACACCGCCGGATCGGTCTCCCGTGCGGTGATGAAGTGGCCGGGGATCACCCCGCCTGGATGCGGTACGTTATGACCGAGCTTGTAGCAGCGCCCACGCAGCACCCATGAAAACTCAGACATAGCAAGTCTCCTTGCGATCGAGCAAGGATGAATCCGCCGAGGCGCCCCGAGGGTCCGTGATGCAGCCCGCGACGGCGGAAGCAGCGACGGTTGCCGGGCTGCCCAGAAATAGCTGGGCGTTGGTGGGGCCAAATCTGCCCTTGTTGTTATTGGTTGCCGTCGACAACGACACCTCACCTGCCGCCAGCGGGCCGACGACGGCGTCATTGCATGGCCCACAGCCCGCCGGCAGCATGATGGCGCCGGCATCGAGAAAGACCTGCAGCAGGCCGTCCTGGACGATTCGCTTGGTCGACTTTTCAGAGCCGGGAACGATGAAAAGCCGCAGGCCCGGAGCGACCTTGCGGCCTTTGAGGAAGCTCGCGGCGGTCAGAAGGTCCTCGTACATGCCGGAGCCACAGGACCCGATGAAGGCATGGTCGATGGCGGTGCCAGTCGCCTGGCCAATATCGACGGAATTCGCGACGTTGCCAGGCGTGACCACCTGCGGCTGAAGGCCAGCCAGGTCAATGGTGGCTTCGCTTTCGTACCGCGCATCCGAGTCGGGGAAGACCGCCTGAAACGGCCGCTTGGCGTGCGCTGTGCAATACGCCAGGATTTTTTCCGAGGGCGGGACGTACACGCCGGCAGCGCGCATCTCCGTCGCGGTGCTGCACAGGGCCGCGCGATCGCCCAGGCCTAAGGCATCCAGGTCCCCGGCGAACTCCAGGACGCGGTAATCGAGGTCAAAGTTGATTCGCCCCGCCATGATTTCCCGGCCCATGAAAAAGCCGATGTCTCGGGCCAGCACGCCATGAGGCAGGCGACCGCGCAAATGCAGACGGACGGATTCAGGGACAGTGACCCAGGTTGTGCCCGTCCCCAGCACGCGCGAGATCTCATTGCCGACGCGCATCCCGAAAGCGCCAACCGCACCGGCATTGGTGGCGTGGGTGTCGTTGTCGAAATAGAACATCCCCGGCAACACCAGGCCTTCTTCCATGGGGAAGATGTGGCCATGGCCGCCCTGGCCGGCGTCGTAGAAGTTGCGGATCTTCCAGGTCTTGGCCGCCTTGCGGTTCAAGGCGCCGCGCTCGGCGGCGCGGGCGCTGCCATAAAGAACATCGTGGTCGCTGACCATCATGACCTTCTCCGGGTCATGCAGCTCGCTGATGCCGGCCCGATCGAGCTCGCTCTTGGCTTCGCCGACCAAGCCGTCATGGATCATGACCATGTCTGGCTCCGGATAGAGGAGCGTGCCGGCCCGAGCGCCTTGGCGGTGGGCAGCGTCGCGGCTTTTGAGGCCGAGGACTTTTTCAATTGCCGTGAATCCCATGCTCCTGCGACCTGAAGTTGGCTTCTGGTGATGCTAGTGAGCAGGTGAGGGCAAGTAAAATATCACTTTTAAAAATAGATATTGCATTTTGCGATGAATCTGAATATTCACCAGCTCAATGCATTTGTCACCGTCGCCCATTTGGGCGGGTTCTCCAGGGCGGCGCGGCAGTTGCACCTGAGTCAGGCGGGCCTGAGCATCCTCGTGCGCAAGCTCGAAGACCGCCTGGCCTTGAAGCTTTTCGAGCGCACCACCCGCAGCGTTGGCCTCACGGCCAGCGGCAGGGCCCTCTTGCCACTGGCGGAGCGAATCCTGGCCGATGCACAGGCCATGCTGGGCTACAGCAAAAGCCTGAGCCTCGAGCGCAGCGGGCGGGTGGTTCTGGCGCTGCCTCCCTTGCTGTCCACCACCGTGCTGCCCGGCGTGCTGGTCCAATTTCACGCGGCCTTTCCCAAGGTTTCGGTGGTCTTTCGGGAGTGCGTGAACGAAGAAATGGTGGGCCACGTCTACAGCCGTGACGCAGACTTCGCCCTCGGCTTCGACATCGAGGAGGACAGCGAGCTGGAGGTGCGCCCACTTGCCAGCGACCACCTGTGCATCGCCTGCGCACCCGACCACCCCTTGGCCCGAAAAAAGAGGATTCGCTGGAACGACCTCAGTGCCTATCCCGTGATCATCAACTCACGGGGCAGTGGCGCCCGGAAGCTGGCCGAGAGCGCTTTCATCCAGATCAACAAGGTGCTGGCCCCCGCCTATGAAACCAGCAACCACATCACGGCCGTCTCTCTGGCCAGCCAATCCCTCGGGGTGGCGATCGTGTCTTCGGGCATCCGTGTCATGGCGCCCAGCATGAAGGTCATTGTGCGAAGAATCGAGGGGCCTCTGACCGAGCGTACCCTTCAAGTGATCAAACGACGAGCCCACGAACTGTCCGCACCCGCGCAGGCCTTTTTGCAGATCTTCAGTGAGCGGATGGTCGATTTGGACCTTGACCGAAAGGATTAATCACCTTGCGGCCCTCTATCCGACTCACTCACCCATGAAGATCCTCGCACTGGCAGGCAGCGTTGCCTTCTTGATTCTGCTCGCCCTGGCGTTCTGGCTCTGGACGCCCGACCGCGATCGG
>CANFQF010000268.1 GCA_947449025.1 Comamonadaceae bacterium | reverse complement strand
CGACACCGGTATTGCCTGGGAGCAGGTGGTCCATGCCGAGCATGAACTGACCTTGCACACCCCGCTCCCGGCAACCGGTCATGCCACCGGCCACACCCGTGTGACCGCGCTGTGGGACCGAGGCGAGGGGCGGGGCGCCTTTTTGCAGCAGGTCCGCGAGATCCGCGACGTGACCTCGGGGACCCTGATTGCCACCGTGCGCCAGCTTAATTTCCTGCGCGGTGACGGTGGCCTGGGGCCTGGCGCCTCCGAAGGCAGCCCGCCGCCGCCGCACTCCATCCCCGAGCGCGCGCCCGACGCGGTCTGCGACCTGGCTACCTCGCCGCAGTCGGCGCTTCTGTACCGCCTCTGCGGTGACCTCAATCCGCTGCACGCCGACCCGGCGGTCGCGGCCCGGGCGGGCTTTTCCCGCCCCATCCTGCACGGCATGGCCACCATGGGGATGGCCGCCCACGCGGTGCTGCGCGCGCTGCTTGATTACGACGCCACGCGCTTTGCCGCGATGCGTGTGCGTTTCACCGCGCCGGCCTTGCCGGGCGACACCCTGCGCACCGAGCTGTGGGTGGACGGCGACCAGGTGTCGCTTCGCACCACGGCCCTCGAGCGCGGCGCGGTGGTCCTCAATCACGGGCGCGTCGACCTGCGCCCCTCATCGAATCGCTGAAGGAATTGCGTGTGAAAAGAGCTGCCATCGTTTCCCCCCTGCGAACGCCGGTTGGCGCCTTTGGCGGGGCCTTGCGCCCGGTGCCGGTCGAGGAGCTTGGTGCCACCGTGGCCCGCGCCATCGTCCAGAGAACCGGGCTGGACCCGGCCCGCATTGACGACGTCGTCTTTGCCCAGAGCTACACCAACGGCGAGACGCCGTGTACCGGCCGCTGGGTGGCGCTGCAGGCGGGCTTTCCGATCGAGGTCGCGGGCATGCAGCTCGATCGTCGCTGCGGCGGTGGCCTGCAGGCCATTGCCACCGCCGCGATGATGGTGCAGACCGGTGCGGCCGATGTGGTCATGGCCGGCGGCGTCGAGAGCATGAGCAATGTGGAGTACTACACCACCGGCATGCGCTGGGGCAGCCGCGCCGGCTCGGTCACGATGCATGACCGCCTCGACCGCGGTCGTGAGCGCTCGCAGCCGGAGGGCCGCTTTGGCCGCATCAGCGGCATGATTGAAACTGCCGAAAACCTCGCCCGCGACTACGCGATCTCGCGCGAGGCGGCCGACGCCTACGCCGCCCGCAGCCACCAGCGCGCGGCGGCGGCCTGGGAGCAGGGCTTGTTCGCCAGCGAGATCGTCCCGGTCTCGGTGCCTCAGCGCAAGGGCGACGCCCTGCTGGTTGATCGTGACGAGGGCGTGCGCACCGACGCCAGCCGCGAGGCCATGGGCAAATTGCGCGCGGTGATGAAGGACGGCATCGTCACTGCAGGCAACGCCTGCCAGCAAAACGATGCTGCCGCCGCCTGCCTGGTGGTGGCCGAAGACAAGCTGGCCGAACTCGGCCTCGAGCCCAGTGCCTGGCTGGTGGGCTGGGCCGCGGCCGGCTGCGAGCCCTCGCATATGGGCATTGGTCCGGTGCCTGCGGTGCACAAGGTGCTGGCCCGCACCGGGCTGCGCCTGGACCAGATGGACCTGATCGAATTGAACGAGGCCTTTGCCTGTCAGGTGCTGGCCTGCGTCAAGGGCTGGGGCCTGTCGATGGACGCGCTGGAGGACCGGCTCAACGTCAACGGCTCAGGCATTTCCCTGGGCCACCCGGTCGGCGCCACCGGTGCGCGCATTCTGGCCACCTTGCTGCACGAGTTGCAGCGGCGCAAGGGCCGTTACGGCCTCGAGACCATGTGCATCGGCGGTGGTCAGGGCGTCGCCGCGATTTTCGAGAGGGCCTGAGTGTGATCCAAGCATCCGACACCTGGCACCCGCGTGAGCGGCACCTGACGCATTCCGGCATTGCGCAGTTAATGGCCCTCCTGGGCACGGCCCTCTACGAAGACCTGCAGGCTCTGGCGCTGCGCGAGCCCGAGCGTTACTGGCGCGAAGTGATGGCGCATTGCGAGATCCAATGGGCCACGCCGCCCGCTGCTTACCTGGACGACGCGCGTGGTCCGGCCTTCCCGCGCTGGTTTCCAGGCGGGCGGCTCAATTGGGTCGACACCATCTTGGCCTGGGCCGATCGCCCGGTCACCGCCGGCCAGCTGGCCATCCTCGCCGAGCGCGAGGACGGCCGTGTCCAGACCGTGGCCTGGTCCGAGCTCGGGCGGCGGGTACGCGAGTTCGCCGCTGGGCTGACCGACCTGGGCGTGGGCCCCGGTGACCGCGTGGGCCTGCTGATGGAAAACGGAGTCGAGGCCAGCATCTCCTTCATGGCGGTGGCCAGTCTCGGCGCCATCGTGGTGCCCCTGTTCAGCGGCTTCGGCTCCGATGCGATCGTCTCCCGCCTCGCTGCGGCCGAGGCCAGCGTGGTGTTGGCTACCACTGGCTTCTGGCGGCGGGGCCGTCGTATCGATGTCCAAGCCCCGATGCGCGAGGCGCTGGAGCGGCTGCCTTCGGTCAAGCGGGTGGTGTGGAAGGGTGATCCGGATGCTTCGCCCGTAGCCGATGCCGAAACAGACCCGTTCAACAGGGACTGGCTGGCGGTCGCACGCGCGGGCGCCGGACGCGGACGCGCGCCGCTCGCCATGGACCCGAACGATCCCTTCATGGTGATCTATACCTCCGGCACCACTGGCAAGCCCAAGGGCGTGGTGCACACACATGGCAACTTCCCGGTCAAGATCGCGCACGACGCACTGGTGCACTTTGACATCCAGCCCGGTGACCGCTTTTGTTGGCCGGCCGACATGGGCTGGATCGCCGGCAGCCTGGTGATGTGCTCCTCGCTGATGCGCGGCGCTACGCTGGTGTGCTACGACGGCGCGCCGGATTTCCCCGACTGGTCCCGTATGTCGCGCCTGGTCGAGCGGCACCGCATCACCCATTTCGGCTCAGCGCCCACCCTGATCCGCGGGATGGCTGCGCACGAGGACCAGGCCCTCGCAGGCGACCGCAGCAGCGTGCGGCTGCTGGTCACCGCAGGCGAAGCCATCGACCCCGAGCACTTCGCCTGGTTCCAGCGCCGCTTCGGCGGCGGCGAGCACCCCCTGATGAACTACACCGGCGGCACCGAGGCCTCGGGCGGCTTGCTGGCCAGCGTGCCGATCCGACCCATCCCGCCGGCCGGCTTCAACACCATCTCCCCGGGTGTCGATGTCGACGTGGTCAACGCTCAGGGCGAGTCGGTCACCGGCGAGGTCGGCGAGTTGGCGATCCGCGGCGCTTATATCGGTATGACACAGTCCTTCTGGCAGGACGACGAGCGCTACCTCGAGACCTACTGGCGCACCCTCCCTGGCCTGTGGGTGCATGGCGACCTGGCCTTGCGGACGGAAGGCGGTGACTTCTTCATCATGGGCCGCTCGGACGACACTCTCAAGGTGGCTGGCAAGCGCCTGGGGCCGGCCGAAGTTGAGGAGTTGGCGCTGGAAATGCCGGCCGTAGCCGAGGCCGCCGCCATTGGCGTGCACGATGCCGAGAAGGGGCAGAAGTTGGTGGTCTTCGTGGTGCCAAGCCCTGGACATGTGGCCGACGATGCGCTACTGGCCGAGGTCGCGCAGCGGGTCGCCGACCAGCTCGGCCGGCCCTTCCGCCCGGCTGCGGTTCACGCCGTGACGCAGCTGCCCAAGACCCGCAGTTCCAAAATCATGCGGCGTGTGATTCGCAGCGTCTACACCGGCGCACCACCCGGTGATCTGTCTTCGCTGGACAACCCGTCGGCGTTG
>CANFQF010000267.1 GCA_947449025.1 Comamonadaceae bacterium | reverse complement strand
TGATGGGCGATGTGCGGCTGATGGAAAAGCATGGCGGCAAGAGCGGGAGCTTCGTGGCGCCGGGCTGAACCGCCAGCGCGCACGACGGACTCCGACTGAAGAGGGCTCGATGCGAGGGCACCTGGCAAGTGAACAACGGGTAAGGGGACGACTGGCGATGAGGCCGCTTGCGATACGACAGTTGGGTATAGGTCTGCTGGCCTGGACGCTGAGCGTGGCGCCGGCTTGGGCAATGACCCTGGTGCGCGAGGGCCCCGACCTGTTCGCCACCGGCCCGACGGTCGACGCCGACTTCCTCGCCTTCAAGCAAGCGCTGGCGCAGCCCGGCATCCAGCGTCTGGTGCTGGTCAACGCGCCCGGCGGCGACCTGTGGACCGGCATGCAGGTTTCACGCATGGTGCAGGCGGCCGGCATCAAGACCGTGACCTCGGGTTACTGCATCTCAGCCTGCTCGCTCATCTTTATTGGCGGCCGCGAGCGCGTCTTCGGCTCGGGCTTTCCGCCGCCGTCGACGCTGGTGGGCATCCATGGGGCCCACAACCGCCTTACCAAGCAGGTCGACACGCAGTTGATGCCGCAGATGTACGCGCTTTACAAGATGCAAATCGGCGAGCGCTTCGACGCCGAGGTGATCAATCAGGCCCTTTACCGTCTTGACGATGCTGGCGGTCTGCTGCGGCTGCGGGCGCTGGAAAACAACCTACCCGCGGACCGCACAGCGGTGTTTTGCCCGGGCGGCCAGACACCGCCAGCAGGCTGCACCCGACACGAGGGCAAGGACGCGCTCACCTTGGGCGTGGTGACCCAGCGCGAGACCGAGCCGGTCACCCTGCCGGAGTCGATGCGCGACAAGCCCATGTTCTTCGGTCAGGCCCTCGGCGCGGCGCCCGAGGACCTGGCGGAGCGGGTTGGGCGGCTGATCGAAAAGCACTGCGGCGGCAGCGCCCTTTGCCGCGACCAGACCCGCCCGCTTGCCGGTCGTTACCTGTCGCAGCCGCTGCACCGGGCGCTGGCCATCGGCGCCAGTAGCAGCAGCTACGGCTACGTCTATGGCGCGAGCGACGCCACCACGGCCATGCTGCGGGCCCTGAGCACCTGCAATTTCGCCGGAACCCTTGGCCGGCTTTGCCGCGTGGTGGCCGTCAATGAGCACACGGTCGACGAACTCAACGACGCTGTCGCGGCGGCCAGCCGCACACAGTTGCAAGACCTGCCCGAGCCCCAGGCGGCCGCACTGATGGCGGAGGCCCAGGAGCCGGGCGGCTCGGCGCCCTCGGGCCTGCGGACGGGCGCCGCGCCGATTGGCATGACCCCCGCGCGGCTCGAGGGCATCACCCGACTGTCGACGGCCGACCTGCGAAAGATGATGCTGGGCGGCGCGCCGCCGGTCCTGATCGATGTAGCGGCCGGGGGGCCCATGCTCCCGGGCGCGCTGAACCTGGTGAACGCCGGACTCGCCTATGACGAGACTCCCCGCGAGCGCGCGTTCGACGAACGCTTCAGAAAGATCTTGTTCGCGGCCGCGCCCGATCGGGACCGGCCGCTGGTGTTTTACTGCACCGGCGTGCAGTGCTGGGCGTCGGCCAATGCCGCGATGCGGGCGCGTCAGGCCGGCTACACCCAGGTGCACTGGTACCGCGGCGGTCAGGCGGCCTGGCAGGCCGCAGGTCTGCCCGTGACACCCCGCGCGCCGGTCGGTTTCATTTATTGACCCGGCCCTGAGGCAGGACCTGAAGTCCGGCCTAAAGCTCGGTCTGGCGCCGAGCCTGCGCTAGCAGCTGCACCCGCGGCGCTCGCCAGCGTCTGCTGCCAGGCCGCGTACTCCTCAGGGAACGCCACCTGGAAGCGGGTCGCATGCCAAGCAGCACGTTCTTCACGTCCGGCCAGGCGCAGCGCCTCCACTAGCTTTTGCACCACCTGCGGCTCGGGCGAGTAGTGCATCACGGCTTCACCGAGGTCGGCCATGGCGGCCGCATTGGCCGGGGTCAGCGCCGCGGTGGTGAATTCGGCGAACTCCACCTGAGATGCGAACAGCCAACTGCCTCGCGCCTTGGGCAGCGTGTCCACGCGATAGGCCGGTGAGCGCGAGTCCTCGGACAAAAACAGCTGGGAGATACGGTGGTAGTCCCACAGCACATAGGCGAGTGAGACCAGGGCCAGCGCGGACACGCCCAGGCGCAGGCCGCCGAGCCGCCCAGATGGCGCCGCCGACACCTCGGCACTGGCACTGGCGCTCGCATTGGCACGTTCGCTGCCTGTGCCTGTGCCTGTGCCTGTGCCTGTGCCTGTGCCTGTGCCTGTGGCTGTGGCTGTGGCTGTGGCGGGGGCACCTCCGGTGCCAGCCGGCAGGATCAACAGCAGTGAAATCGCCAGCAGCGCCGCCAATTCGAAAGGCCCGTACCACAAGGGGTACTCGACCTGGCTGTGCAACATCACCACCGCCAACGCGGCCCAAGCGAGCAAGCGCCCGGGCGCGCGCTCGGCCCATGGCCGACCGCGCCAGAGGCCCCAGGCGATCACGGCACCCAGCAAGAAGGCAGCAGGCAAACCAAGCTCGACCGCGACCTGCAAAAAGAGGTTGTGCGCGTTGTCGAGAATCAAGCAAAAGCGCTCACTCGGGTAGAGGGTGACATGGTGTGCGTAGTCCATCTCGCCCAGGCCCCAGCCGGCCCAGGGCCCCTCGGCGATCAGGGTGAGGGCGTTGCGCCACAGCACCTTGCGGCTGACGCAGCCCAGGTCAGAGGCCATGCGCCCCATCAGGGTGGTGGGGGACTCGCCGGTCCACCACTGGGCCAGTGCAGGCAACGCCAGCATCGACACCAGATAGCTCCCCAGCGCCAGCAGGCCCCACCCGCGCCAGCCGCTGCGGCCGCCCAGCCAGGGCGCGGCGAGCAGGAGGCCGCCGAGGAGCAGCCACTGCAGCAACCCGGTGCGCGAGGAGGTCAGTGCACAGGCCGCTGACAGGAGCACCACCGCCAGAACCAGGCCCGCCCGGGTCCAATCACGGGCACGGACCACGAAATAGAAGGCCGCCGCCAGGCCCAAGGCCAGCAGGGTGGCCAGTTGGTTGCGCTGACGCAGATTGCCGTAGGCCTCACCGTAGGCAGAGGCGCTGATCCACAGGGTGGACTGGTGCACCTGGCCAAAGTACTGGGCCAGCGCGATGGCCGCGTTCACGCAGCCACCCGCCAGCCACGACCCGGCAACAACGGCGGCAGCGTGCCCGCGCAGCGCAGGCGGCAGGGCAAACCAGACCAGTGCCGCCGCAGCGGACAGCGCCGTCTGCAACACGATGGGGCTGGGTCCCCAGGACGGGTTGAATAACCAGGGGAGGAAGAGCAAGAAGGCCAGCACGAAGCTGGCCATTCCTTGCTCGCGGGTCAATGGGATGTCGGAGGGGGCGCAGGCGCCCGTGGAAGAGGTAACTATGCTCACCCCCCGATCATCGCAGGCCGGCCCCGTAAGGCCTTAAATTAGGCGGGCTGTTGGGCCCGCTTAGACCCATTACTCCCTGCAGGTCGCCGGCAGGTACTTGATGGGCACCCCGTTCGGACTTGCAGCGGGCCCACAACCCCAGCGGAACACGGCAGAGCCCATGTTGCTGGCCACCGTCTTAAGGCCGGCCGCCGTCTGGTAGGGCCGCAGCTCGATCTTCTTGCCGTTGACCTCGGCATTGATACCGGTGGCTGCAACGGTGACGGTGATGACGCCGTTGACGTCGGTGCCGATGGACGCCACATAGGCGCTGACCGCGGTCCCGGTCGTGCTCTCGCAACCCCAAGCGCCGGCACCAGGGCCAGTCGTGGTGGTCTGGTA
>CANFQF010000266.1 GCA_947449025.1 Comamonadaceae bacterium | reverse complement strand
GGCATCCTGGGTTATGTGGTGCGCTGGGTCGACCAGGGCGTGGGCTGCTCCAAGGTGCCCGACATCCACAACGTGGGCCTGATGGAAGACCGCGCCACCCTGCGCATTTCCAGCCAGCATGTGGCCAACTGGCTGCGCCACGGGGTGGTGACCTCCGGACAGGTCACCGAGACCTTCCGCCGCATGGCCCGCGTGGTCGACCAGCAAAACGCCGGCGATCCGCTGTACAAGCCCATGGCCGGCAACTGGGACACGAGCTACGCCTACCGCGCCGCGCTGGACCTGGTGTTCAAGGGCGAAGCCCAGCCCTCGGGCTACACCGAGCCGCTGCTGCACGCCTGGCGCCAGAAGGCCAAGGCGGCGGTCTGAGAAAGGGGCTTCGTGGCGGGCAGCGACATGCGTGACACCGCACCTGGCGCCGCCAAGGCCCTGGGCGCCGAACTTGCGCAGGACGCGGTGCTCGCCGCGGTCGACCCCACGCGCTGCCCCTTGTGCGGCGGGCCCAACACCTGCGCCATGGAGACCGCACGCGCCACCGGCCAACCCCAGCCGCCTTGCTGGTGCACGCAGGTGAGCTTCAGTGCGGAGCTGCTGGCACGGGTACCGGCCGCGGCTCGCAACAAAGCCTGCGTCTGCGCGCGCTGCGCCGCCGCGGAAAACACGAGGGCGATGCAGAGCGTCACGACAAGAGCACGCGGTGACCGCTAAATCGCCGAGCTAACCGGCCCCGATCACGTCCAGCAGCCGGGCCTGCGCCAGCCCGGTCCACACCAGGTTGGCCGCGGCGTTGGCAGCCTGCACGTCGTTGACCAAGCGAGGAACGATGTTGGCCCGGTCTGCGCCCACGGGGGTCGTCACCGACTCATTCGCGCGAACATCCGCGGCCACCGCGTCGATCACTTTCTGCAGGTCGGCCTGGGTCTGGGCATCCATGCCCACCAAGGCCAGATCGGCTCGCAGCGCCGCGCACCAGGCGGTGAAGCCGGCGAGGCCCATCCCCGGCTGCGTTGCCTGCTCGAGCAGCGCCGTGTGCAGGTTGGCACGCGCGGTGTCCCGCGCCCTAACGATCGGGTCTTGCTGGTCGCTCACATCGGCCTGCCGGCCGGTGCCTGCCAGGCCCAGCGCGCTCGCCGTGTAGCGCAGGGCGGCACTGGCGGTGGTGATGCCCTCGTGCGGCATGGCCAGTGCCAGCCCGGCGGCGCCCAGACCGACGATCAGCACCCCGCTGACGTTTCTGCCCAGCGACTTGGCCTGTGCTTCGGGCAGGCCCAAGCCGGCCCCCAGGGCGTAGATCAGATTGCCCAGGGAGTTGGCGCCCAGAGGCAGGCGGACCGGCGGCGTTTCCTTGGCGCCGCGCCAATCGGCCCAGGCGCATATGGAATCGGAGACCAGAACCGCGGCCCGCACCGAGGCAATGAGGACGAACGGAAGCGCTGCACCGCCGGTGGCCACTGCCAACGCCGTCGCCGCACCCAGCGTGATCAGGGCCCCACCCGTCGACAGCAGCTTGTTGAAGAACGTCGCCTTGCGCAGCTGGACGCCCGCCGCCTCGGCGACCTGGTTCTTATGTGCCCATCGCTGGGCCATGCGCAGGATGTACTGGCGGTTGGAGCGGACCGCCGCCACGGCCGGCCCCTGAGCCAAGGCCCTCGCGGCCCGCTCGATCGCGCGCGCCTCCTCGGGGTGCCGGACCACCGCCGGCGGCTGGAGCTCGCCCGGGAAGGCTTGCAATGGCGGCGGCGCCTCCACGATGGCGGGGGGCGGCGGCGGCACCGCGCCGACGGCTGCGTCCTGCGGGGGCGGCGGGCCCGTGCGCCAGGCGGCGTGGACCGACGAGCCCACCGGCACATGGAAGTGGGTCTTGTCATTCATCGCGGGCTCACAGGCATCAGAAAAGTTCCTGGATCAGCGCGAGATCGAGAGCGCCTGCGTAGCCCGCCAACTGCGCCACGGCAAACGTCCGCTGGAAACCGCTCAGGTTCTTCGAGGTGTCGAGATCCATCCGGGCCTGGTCCCGGTCCGTCCGTTTCGCGCCATGTTCTTGGGCGGACTCCCAGGCCTTGTCCTTGAGCTTCTCAAAGGCCGTCGACAGGGTCGCCTCGGGCGCGTTCGTGCCGTCGGCCGGGCCCAAGGTGATCTGCGCACACCAGGCATTGAAAAGTGACTGGTCCATGGTGCCATCCGATTTGACGAAAAACCGTTTCGCGCTCGTCCTGAGCAAATCGAACAGCGCCTGCTTGGCCTGGTTGTCGATATGGGTGCGGTACTCGGCGCGGGCGGCCATGGCTGCCCGCGCGGTACCACCGACCAGACCCGTTCCGGAAGAGATCCCGCCCGCCAGCAGGGTCGCCAGCGTGAACGCCTCGGTCGGCACGGTCATCGCCATGCCCGCCGCCGCCAGACCGATAACAGCCACTGCACTCACCCCCTGGCCCAAGAGCTTGGCCTTCTTCTCCTTCACCGCCTCGTCCGGCTCACTCAGGCAGGACTTGGCCAGGGTGTAGACCAGGTTCCCCAGGGAATTGGCCCCCAGGGGCAGGGACCGGGGCGGCGACTCCTGCGACCGCTTCCAGTCAACATAGGCGCAGGCACAGTCGGCCACCAGGACCGTGGCACGGACCGATGCAATGATGAGCAGTGGCGTGGCAGCGCCGCCGGTGGCCACCGCCAGGGCACCGGCAATGCCCAGGCACACCAGCGCAGACCCCAGGGCAACGAGCTTGGACATGAAGGTGGCGCGGGTCAGGTCCACGCCCGCCTTCAGGGCGCGCTCGTGGTTCGTCGCCCAGCGCAGGACCTTCGCCTGCACCTCACTCCGGCCGGCTTCCGCGCCGTGCGGCCAGGGATGCGTGTCCAGCCGGTGCAGGCTGTGGAGGTTGCGCGCCTGCTCCGGGGACAGGGTCGTTGCAGCAGGCGACAGGGCGCCTGGCAGCGGCGCCGGCCCCCAGCTACTCACGGTCGCGCCTGCATCGGCAGGCGCAGGCGGGGGTGGGGCCGGGTGGACTCGGAGCAGGCTGGGCGAGACAGGCATGGCAACCCTCAGGCGCCCGCGCGCACCAGCTGGTCCAGGCGCTGCAGCGCGGCCTCCCGAACCACGGGCTGGCCCGGCTCGATCCAGGACAGCTTCACCGCCGTCTCGAACGCCTCCCGGGCCGCCTCCAGTTCGCCCATCGCCCCCAGGCACTCGCCAGCCCGATAGGCGCACATGGCGTCGGTCGCGTCGGACAGCAGGGCCTCGACGTAGAAGCGGCCGGCAGCCTCCCACTGGCCCACGCTTTGCAGGGCGTGGGCGAAAGCCACCTGGTAGCGACGCTCCCAGGGGTCTTGCTGCACCACAAAGGCCAGCCGCTCAATGGCCTCATCGAAGCGAGCGGCGGACAGGTCCTCCAGGGCCAGGCCATAGACGGCCTCGAGCTCGTCGGTGCTGATCCCGGCCAGCTGGGCCGGCTTCACCCCATGCAGCAGGACGGCGTCACGCCGGCCCTCAGGGGTGCTTACATCGAGAATCTCTTCCGCCATTCCTGACTCCTTACTCATCCACGCTTTGGTTGCATGGAAGAGCTGTCGGTTCCCTGTCACCCCAGCCACAATGGCGGCATGTGCCAACTCCTCGGAATGAACTGCAACACGCCGACGGACGTGACCTTCAGCTTCAGCGGCTTCGCGCGACGCGGTGGCCAGACCGACCACCATGCGGACGGCTGGGGCATCACCTTCTTCGAAGGACGGGGCGTGCGGCATTTCGTCGACCATGAGCCGGCGTCCACCTCACCGGTGGCCGAGCTGATCGCCCGCTACCCAATCAAAAGCCGCAACGT
>CANFQF010000265.1 GCA_947449025.1 Comamonadaceae bacterium | reverse complement strand
GACGCGGTGCGCTTGCTGCGCGACCTGCATGGCGTGCTGGCCTATGCCGAGGACCCCTGCGGCGCGGAAGACGGCTTCTCCGGCCGCGAGGTGATGGCCGAGTTTCGCCGTGCCACCGGCCTGCTCACCGCCACCAATATGGTCGCGACCGACTGGCGCCAGTTGGCGC
Organism: Comamonadaceae bacterium; assembly: GCA_947449025.1. Taxonomy (GTDB): domain Bacteria; phylum Pseudomonadota; class Gammaproteobacteria; order Burkholderiales; family Burkholderiaceae_C; genus Ramlibacter. The sequence continues at coordinate 3,651 of CANFQF010000265.1, read as the reverse complement.
ACTCACTGGCCTTGCAGGCGGTGGATATTCCCCTGGCCGACCCGCATTTCTGGACCCTGGCCGGCTCGGTGCGGGTGGCTCAGACCTGCCGCGACTGGGGCCTGACCTGGGGCTCGCACTCCAACAACCACTTTGACGTGTCGCTGGCCATGTTCACCCATGTCGGCGCGGCCGCGCCGGGCAAGGTGACCGCGATCGACACCCACTGGATCTGGCAGGACGGCCAGCGCCTCACCAAGGATCCGCTCAAGATCGAGGGCGGCTATGTGCAGGTGCCCAAGAAGCCCGGTCTGGGCATTGAGTTGGACATGGCCGAGGTCGAAAAGGCCCACGCGCTTTACCAGCAGCACGGGCTGGGCGCACGCGACGATGCGATCGCGATGCAGTACCTGATTCCCGGCTGGAAGTTCGACCCCAAGAAGCCCTGCCTGGTGCGCTAACGCCCGACGCCATGAGCACTCGACCGCCCCTTCTCATTCGCATGCACGCGGCCGATAACGTGGCCATCGTCGCCAATGACGGCGGCCTGCCCGCGGGCACGGCCCTGCCTGGCGGACCGACGCTGCGCGACAAGGTGCCGCAAGGCCACAAGGTGGCCCTGGTCGATTTGCCTGCGGGCGCGGAGGTCCGGCGTTACGACGTCACCATCGGGCGCACCACCCAAGACCTGCCAGCGGGCAGCTGGGTGCATGAGCGGGTGCTGGAAATGCCTCAGGCCCGCGCACTCGAGGGCCTCCCCATGGCCACCGGCCGGGCGGCGCCGATGGAGCCCCTGGCGGGCTTCACCTTCGAGGGCTACCGCAACGCCGATGGCAGCGTGGGCACCCGCAACATCCTGGCCATCACCCAGACGGTGCAATGCGTCGCTGGCGTGGTCGACTTCGCGGTGCAGCGTATCAAGTCCGAGCTGCTGCCGCTCTACCCCCATGTCGACGATGTGGTGGGTCTCGAGCACAGCTATGGCTGCGGTGTGGCGATCGACGCGCCGGACGCGGTGATCCCGATCCGCACCTTGCGCAACATCAGCCGCAACCCCAACTTTGGCGGCGAGGTGATGGTGGTCAGTCTGGGCTGCGAGAAGTTGCAACCCGAGCGGCTGCTGCCGCCGGGCACTATCCCCATCACCGACACCCGTGGCGACGGCACTGAGGGTCTGGACGTGGTTTGCCTGCAGGACGACTCGCACGTGGGCTTCATGTCCATGATCGACGATGTCATGCGCCAGGCCCGGTTGCACCTCGAACGCCTGAACCGCCGCCGCCGTGAGACGGTGCCGGCCAGCGCCCTGGTGGTGGGCGTGCAGTGCGGCGGCTCGGACGCGTTTTCGGGCGTGACCGCCAACCCGGCGGTGGGCTTTTGCACCGACCTGCTGGTGCGCGCCGGCGCCACGGTGATGTTTTCCGAAGTGACCGAGGTGCGCGATGGCATCGCCCAACTCACATCCCGCGCCGCGACACCCGAGGTGGCCGAGGCCATGGTCAAAGAAATGGCCTGGTACGACGCTTACCTGCAGCGTGGCAGCGCTGACCGCAGCGCCAACACCACCCCGGGCAACAAGCAGGGCGGGCTGTCGAACATTGTCGAAAAGGCCATGGGCTCCATCGTCAAGTCGGGCAGTGCGCCGATCGCAGGGTCGCTATCGCCGGGGGAGAAGCTCTCGGACAAAGGCATCACTAGCGGACTGGTCTACGCCGCCACCCCAGCCAGTGACTTCATTTGCGGCACGCTGCAACTGGCCGCTGGCATGAACATGCACATTTTCACCACCGGTCGCGGTACGCCCTATGGCTTGGCCGCCTGCCCGGTGGTCAAGGTGGCCACCCGCAGCGATTTGGCACGGCGCTGGCATGACCTGATGGACATCAATGCCGGCCGCATTGCCGACGGCGAGGCGTCGATCGAGGAGACCGGCTGGGAGATGTTCCGCTTGCTGCTCGAGGTGGCCAGCGGACGCAAGAAGACCTGGGCCGAGCACTGGAAGCTGCACAACGCGCTGGTGCTGTTCAATCCGGCACCGATCACCTGAGGCCTGAGGCCGCCGGCGCGAGCAAATCGCCCACCAGCTCCAGCCGCAAGATCGGGTTGTCTAGTGCCATGAGCTGCTGCTTGGTCTCGAGCGGCAGGGGCAGCAGTTCGCTCCAGCGGTTGGCGACCCACGCGCAGTCATCCAGGTGCCAGGGCGAGCGCACCGGCATCCGGGTGCGGGCGTCGGCGGCGTGAGCACTGAGGGTTTCAAGCAGGTGAGCCAGGGACGTGGCATGACCCTTGAGGTCCTCCGGCACCGGCACCACCGGGTCGTCGGCCAGGGGCTGCGTCTGGCCGACCCACAAGCCGTGCTTGAGTTGCTGGCTGGACTGAAGCTGAAAGCGTGAGCCGCCGTGGGCCTGGATCATCAGCAAGCCGGGCTGGGGCGAGCTGATCTCGGCCACCGTGGCCAGCGTGCCCACCGGATGGAAGGCCTCCGGGCCCGCCCCGGCCTGGCGGACCTCATGGCCCTGGGTCAGTGTGACCACGCCGAAGGGCCGACCCTCACGCTGGCAGCGGCGAATCATGTCCAGGTAGCGCACCTCGAATATCCGCAGCGGCAACAGCCCGCCGGGAAACAGCACCGTGCCCAGTGGGAACAGCGGCAGCCCGGGCCATTCATCGGATGGACCGGGGGTGCCAGCAGGCGAGGTGGGGAAGGTTTCGGGCATGAGGTTCCGGTGGCAAGGGGGCAGTCCCCTTGCAGGGACCGTGTCGGTATCATCACAGAAGCCCATCACCCGAGTACGCGCCTATGCTTTTCCAGATTCTGTCCTTGCTGCTCGACGTGGCCGCGAGCCTGGTGGGAGGGGCCTGCCTGCTGCGCCTCTACATGCAGTGGCAGCGGGTGCCCTTTGGCAATCCCTTGGGGCGTTTTGTGTTTGCGGTGAGCAACTGGCTGGTGCTGCCTCTGCGCCGGCTGCTGCCGGCCATGGGGCGGCTGGACACAGCCAGCCTGTTGGCGGCCTGGGCGGTGGAGCTCGTGCAACTGGCGGCACTGTGGTCGCTGTCGGGGGCCTTGGGCGGCGCACTGGGCATGCACATGGGCGCCGGCTCGGCCGGCGGGCTCGTGTCGGGTCCGGCCTGGGCCCTGCTGCCGGTGCTGGCCGTCTTCGGTCTGGCGCGGCTGGTGCTGTCTTCCATGACTGCCATGGTCTTGCTGGGCGCCATCCTGTCCTGGGTGCGGGCCGACTCGGACATGGCCGACCTGGTCGATCGCCTGTGTGTGCCGCTGCTGGCGCCCTTGCGCCGCCTCATCCCGCTGGTGGGCGGGCTGGACCTGACCCCTCTGGCGATGCTGGTCCTTTTGCAGATTGCAGGCATTGTGCTGTCGGGTCTGCAGGTCGCGGTACTGGGTTGACGCGCGCCGGGTCGGCATGAAAAACGGCCCCGAGGGGTCGTTTTGAAAGAGCAGGCCCGAAGGCCTCAGCTCACCGCATCCGCCGGCTGGCGCTGCAACATGGCCAGGGCGCTGGCCACGGTCTTGCGCAGTTCGCGGCGGTCGCAGATGAAGTCGACCGCGCCCTTTTGCTGCAGGAACTCGGCGCGCTGGAAGCCCTCGGGCAGAGTGACCCGCACGGTGGTCTCGATCACCCGCGGGCCGGCAAAGCCGATCAGGGCCTTGGG
>CANFQF010000264.1 GCA_947449025.1 Comamonadaceae bacterium | reverse complement strand
CCTCATCGCCGCCATACTGGCCCGGCGGCAGGCTGATGGAGTGCACCACCACCAGGTCGATGCAGGCTGCTTGGGGCCGAGGGCCAAAGTTGGGCGAGGCGAGCCTTCGCGCAAAGCGGTACCAGCCTTGGTCCCACAGCGCAGCGGCAGGAGGCTCGCGCATCTTTCGTCCGGCGCCTCAGGCGCCGCCCTGGTCGCGGTGCTGGCTGGAGCAAAACACGTGGCCGCGCCCGTCTGTGAGGGACTCATTGCGCGGCAGGTGCAGGCCGCAGTGGTCGCAGCGGACCATCTCCTGCGGTGCCTGGCCGGCGTCAGAGGCGGGATTGGCGCCCGGTGCCGCTTTGCCACCTCCAGCCCCGGGCCGGCGCTGCTTGCGCCAAGTGAAATACAGGTAGGCCAGCAGGGCCAGGACGATCAGGTACTTCACGCCATGCCCCGCTGCAGCACCACCTCCAGCACGAAGCGCGAGCCCACATAGGCCAGCAGCAGGAGCAGCGAGCCGACATACAGCATGCGCACTGCCCGGCGACCGCGCCAGCCGAAGCGCGCGCGCCCGATGAGGAGGATGGCAAAGGCCAGCCAGGCCAGCACCGAAAAGGAGGTCTTGTGGTCCCAGCGCCAGCCCGGTCCGCCCGCGGCCTCGCCGAACACCACGCCGGCCAGCAGGGTGGCCGACAGCAGCACGAAGCCGCCTGTGGCAAAGCGGAAGGTCAGCCGCTCCAGGGTGAGCAAGGGCAGACCCGCCTGCGGCTCGGCCGCCTGGCGGATCTGGCGCTCGGCACGCATCATTAGCCAAGCATGCACCACCGCGGCGGCGAACAGGCCGTAGGACGCAATCCCCAGCGCCAAGTGCAGGGGCAAGAGCGGCGAGGCGGAGCCGTGCAGGTGCGCGCCCGGGAACAGCAGCGCGAGCAGCACCGTGATCATGCCCAGGCCGGCCACGGCCCAGCGCGCCTGCAGTTGGGGGAACATCTGCTGCTCGATGGCATATACGGTCAGGACCAGCCAGGCGGTCACCGACAGGGCAGGCGCAAAGCCAAAGCGCGGTCCGTCTCCGAACAGGGTGCCCGCCAGAACAGCCAGATGCAGCACCCAAGCCAGCAGCAGCGCGCCGCGCGCCGCGCGGCCGGACAGTCGCTGCGCCAGGGCCGCCGGCACCGCGTAGGCGGCGGCCGTCGCCAGCGCGAGCAGCAGGGTGGCCAGGGATGCCGAAGCACCGGTGATCGGTAGAATCATGACCACAGTTTAGTCGCTCGCCTGCCCGGCCCAGCCGGCACTCAGGGCAGCGGCTCCCTTCCCCCCCAACCATTGCGCCATGGCCTCCGCACTCACTGACAAACTCTCGCGCCTGGTCAAGGAAATGCGGGGCCAGGCCCGCATCACCGAGTCGAACGTGCAGGACATGCTGCGCGAGGTGCGCATGGCCCTGCTCGAGGCCGATGTCGCCCTGCCGGTGGTGCGCGACTTCGTCGCCCGGGTCAAGGAAAAGGCTCTGGGCCAGGAAGTGTCCGGATCGCTCAACCCGGGTCAGGCGCTGGTCGGCATCGTCCACCGCGAGTTGGTTGCCACCATGGGCGAGGGCGTCGCCGACCTCAACCTGGCTACCCAGCCGCCCGCCGTCATTCTGATGGCCGGCCTGCAGGGCGCAGGCAAAACGACCACCACCGCCAAGCTGGCCAAGCACCTGATTGAAAAGCGCAAGAAGAAGGTGCTCACCGTCTCGGGCGACGTGTACCGCCCGGCCGCCATCGAGCAGCTCAAGACGGTGACCGCCCAGGCCGGCGCCGAGTGGTTCCCCAGCAGCCCCGACCAGAAGCCGGTGGACATCGCCCGCGCCGCACTCGACCATGCCCGCCGCGGCTACTTCGACGTGCTGCTGGTCGACACCGCCGGCCGGCTGGCGATCGACGAGGCCCTGATGCAGGAGATCCGGGCCCTGCACGCCGTGCTCAAGCCCATAGAGACGCTTTTTGTCGTCGACGCGATGCAGGGCCAGGACGCGGTCAACACCGCCAAGGCCTTCAGCGAGGCGTTGCCGCTGACCGGCATCGTTTTGACCAAGCTCGACGGCGACTCGCGCGGCGGCGCCGCCCTGTCGGTGCGGCAGATCACGGGCGCGCCGATCAAGTTTGCCGGCGTGTCCGAAAAGATTGACGGCCTGGAAGTCTTCGACGCCGAGCGCCATGCCGGCCGCGTCCTGGGCATGGGTGACATCGTTGCGCTGGTGGAGCAGGTGCAGGCCGGCGTGGACATGGAGTCCGCGCAGCGGCTGGCCGCCAAGGTCAAAAGCGGCGAAGGGTTTGACCTCAACGACTTCCTCGACCAGCTGCGCCAGATGAAAAAAATGGGTGGGCTGTCGCAGCTGATGGACAAGCTGCCGGCCCAGATGCAGGCCAAGGCCGGCCAGGTCGACATGGACAAGGCCGAGCGCGACATTCGCCGCAAGGAGGGCATCATCTGCAGCATGACCCCGCTCGAGCGGCGTAAGCCCGACCTCATCAAGGCGACCCGCAAGCGCCGCATTGCCGCCGGCGCCGGCGTTCAGGTGCAGGAAGTGAACCGCCTGCTCAATGAGTTCGACCAGATGCAGGGCATGATGAAGAAAATGAAGGGCGGCGGCCTCATGAAGATGATGAAGCGCATGGGCGGGATGAAGGGCATGAAAGGCATGCCGGGAATGCCTGGTATGTGAGGCTGGGCCCACCCAAGAATAAAAAGGCGCTCCGAGGAGCGCCTTTTTATTGCGGTTGATTTCTCTCGCCTTAGTCGCGCGTGAGCACCTCGGCCCGCAGCGAATGCGGGTAGGCCTGGGTAATGGTCACATCGATCATCTGCCCCTTGAGCCGCTGGGGGCCGGCGAAGTTGACGATGCGGTTGCATTCGGTACGGCCCATGAGCTCGCTCGCGTCCTTGCGGGATGGCCCTTCCACCAGAATGCGCTGCACCGTGCCCACCCGGCTGTCGCTGATGCGGCGCACGTTCTCCTCCAGCTTGGCCTGCAACTGCTGCAGGCGCTTGAGCTTGAGGGTCTGCGGCGTGTCGTCGTGCAGGTTGGCCGCCGGCGTGCCGGGCCGTGGGCTGAAGACAAAGCTGAAGCTGGCGTCGTAGCCCACGTCCTCGATCAGCTTCATCATTTTCTGGAAGTCGTCCTCAGTCTCGCCGGGGAAGCCGACGATGAAGTCCGACGAGAGGGAAATCTGAGGCCGCACCGCCCGCAGCTTGCGGATGGTCGACTTGTATTCCATCGCGGTGTAGCCGCGCTTCATCGCCATCAGGATGCGGTCGCTGCCATGCTGTACCGGCAGGTGCAGGTGGCTCACCAGCTGCGGCACCTTGGCATACACGTCGATCAGGCGCTGGGTGAATTCATTGGGGTGGCTGGTGGTGTAGCGGATTCGCTCGATGCCAGGAATCTCGGCCACGTATTCAATGAGCAGCGCAAAGTCGGCGATCTCGGCGGTGTCGCCCATCTTGCCGCGGTAGGCGTTGACGTTTTGCCCCAGCAGGGTCACTTCCTTCACGCCCTGCTCGGCGAGCCCTGCCACCTCGATCAGCACGTCCTCGAAAGGGCGTGAGACTTCCTCGCCGCGGGTGTAGGGCACCACGCAGTAGCTGCAGTACTTGGAGCAGCCTTCCATGATGCTCACGAAGGCGCTGGCGCCCCCGACCCGGGCCGGCGGCAGGTGATCGAACTTCTCGATTTCTGGAAAGCTGATGTCCACCTGGGCCTGCTTTTCACGCCGACGGGCCTCGAGCAGCTCGGGCAGGCGGTGCAGGGTCTGCGGGCCAAAGACCACATCCACATACGGCGCGCGCTCGACGAT
>CANFQF010000263.1 GCA_947449025.1 Comamonadaceae bacterium | reverse complement strand
TTGCCGAAACGCTTCGTGAGCAAATAGGTCTGAAGCGCCATCGCCCCCTCGGGGGCCGCAGCCGGATTGATGCGAACGACGCTCATGTCAATGCGCTAGTCGAGGGCCGACAGCAGCGACGCTGCGTCCGCATGGGCGCCGAAGACGCCATGCTGCATCGTGATCATTTTGAGCGCCGCCAGATGGTTGCCATGGTCGGTGGCGGCTGTCCCGTCGGACAGCATGAGGCATTCAAAGCCGCGGTCGTTGGCCTCGCGCATGGTGGTGTGCACGCACACGTCGGTGGTGATGCCGCACAGCACTAGGTTGTCGATTGCGCGGGTGCGCAAGACGAGCTCGAGATCCGTAGCGCAAAAAGACCCCTTACCGGGCTTGTCGATGATCACCTCACCCACCTGGGGTGCAAGTTCCGGAATGATCTCCCAGCCGGCTTCGCCGCGAACCAAAATCTTGCCGCAGGGGCCTGGGTCGCCAATGCCCGCGCCGATTTGCCGCGAGCGCCAGCGCTTGTTGGCCGGCAGGTCCGACAGATCCGGGCGATGCCCCTCCCGGGTGTGAATGATGTGAAACCCCAACTCACGCATACGCGCCATCACGCGCTGGATAGGCTCGATCGGCGCCCGCGTGAGCGAGATGTCGTAGCCCATGGCATCCACATAGCCGCCCTTGCCGCAGAAGTCAGTCTGCATATCGATCACGACCAGTGCCGTGTTCAGCGGCCTGAGGTCTCCGTTCCAGGGCCAGGCGTACGGATTGGCCTGCACAAAGCGCGCGCTCATGGTCACTTCGCCTCTTGCTGGGGTTTGAGCGGGGCCGCCCTGTCAACCGGCATGGAGTCAGGCACCAGCGAATGCGGCTCGGGGCCGCGATAGGCGCGTGTGGGCGCCGCAAACCCGCAGCTCGTGCCGTCAGTGACCCGGACCTCCCAAGGCAGCTGGTATCGCCCGGCGGCCATGTCCTGCATGAAGGTGTAGGGGCAATCCTGGGCACCCCCCTTCACCGCCACATAGCCGCGGTGATAGAGCTGATAGATGTTGTTCTCTACGCCCCAGCCGCTGCGGGCTTCACGCACGAGGTCGGGGCGCAGTTCCGCGGTCACGATCTCGTCCGGACGTCCGCCACCCTCGACCAGCACGGTGCCGTCGAAATTGCAGAACATGCCCTCCCCCATCGAATCGAAGGTGCCGTCGCTGCCGCACATGCACACGCTGGCGGTGTAGGCGAGGTTCTGGAAGGCGTTGGACTGGTTGGTGATCTTCCATGCATGGCGGATCGGCGCGGTGTAGCCGGCGGTGCGGATGATGATCTCCGCCCCCTTGTAGGCCGCCTCGCGCGCCATTTCCGGGAACATGCCGTCGTGGCAGATGATCAGCGAGATCTTGCTGCCGTTCGGGCCGTCACAGACCGGGATGCCCAAATTGCCAGGCTCCCATGGCTCCACCGGGACCCAGGGATGCAGCTTCCGGTAATACAGCCGGATCTCGCCCTGGTCGTCGATGATCAGGCCGCTGTTGTACGGGTTGCCATTCGGGTTCGCCTCCATGATGGAAAAGCAGCCCCAGATATGGTTGTCCCGGCAGGCGGTCTTGAAGGCGGCCACCTCCGGACCTTCCAGGCTCACCATCAACTCCGGGGCCGTACTCATGCTCAGCCCGTGAAGTGAATACTCGGGAAACACCACCAGATCCATGGTGGACTGGTTGCGGCGCGCCTTGGCGACCATGGCCACGATGCGCTGCACCTGTGCGGCCAGCTGCGCGGGGGTATCGACCACCGGCAGCTGAAGCTGTACCAGCCCCATCACCACTCCATGGGCCGATTTGTTCAGTCCACCAAGACCACTCATGGCACTTCTCCTTTACTTCGGGTTGGCAGTGAGTTCACCCGGACTGCCGGCAGACGCGACGCCGGGCCTGCAGGTACTCACCAGAATCAGCAGCGTCAGCAGATAGGGAACCGTGTTGAAAAGGTGGTAGCCCCAGCCGATGCCGATCGACTGCAAGGCGGGGCCAATGGCACCTGCGCCACCAAACAAGGCGGCGGCGCCGATGCAGCGCAAGGGGCTCCACCGCGCAAAGATCACCAGCGCCACCGCGATCAGGCCCTGCCCGCTGGAGATGCCCTCGTTCCAGCTGCCGGGGTAGAACAGGGTGAGCGATGCGCCGCCCAAACCCGCGATGGCCCCGCCCGACAGGGTGGCCCACATCCGGATCCGCTTGACCGAGTAGCCCAGGGCCCGGGCAGCGCTGGCGGAATCGCCGGCCATGCGCACCACGAGGCCGGCCCGGGTTCGACCGAGCGCCCAGCCGATGGCCACCGCCAGCACGAGACCGATCGGCAACAAGGCATTGATCTGCAGTGCGGCGCGAATCGCTGGCACGTCGCTCCAGTCGCCCCACGGCAAAGCGGGAATCTGGGGCGCCTGCGGCTGGATCAGCGGCTTGCCAAGAAAGAAGGCCAGGCCCATCCCGAGCAGCATGAGTGCAATGCCGGTGGCCACATCGTTCACGCGCGGCAGGGAGCACAGCGCCGCATGAAGTGCGGCCAGGGCGGCCCCGGCGGCGGCGGCCACCAGCACACCCACCCAGGCCGAGCCACTGAGGTAGGCGCCCCCGAAGGCCGCCATCGCAGACAGCACCAGCACGCCCTCGAGGCCAAGATTGATGCGCCCGGATTTTTCAGTCAGGCACTCGCCCAGACTCACGAACAAAAAAGGCACCCCCACGCGCAAGGCGCCACCGACGAGTGCGGCGAAGAGGGCGATCCACTGGTCAAGCGTCATGGCGTGTTCAGGCCGTCTTGTTGCCCACGCCCACGACGGCGGGTGCGTGCGGACCTGCCGACTGAGAGAGCCGGCGCCAGACAGCGCGCCAATCGACATCGCGCAGCGCCTCGCTGGCGAGAATGAGGACAAAGGCAATGCCTTGCAGCACCAGCACCGAGGCGTCGGGCAAGCCCAGACGACGTTGCAGCAGGCTGCCTGCCGCGCCGAATCCACCAAAAAGAATCGCCACCGGAATGACAGCGATCGGGTTATGGCGTGCAATAAAGGAAACCAGAATTCCCGCGTAGCCGTAGCCAGCGATCAAGGACGCGTTGGCCGCCGTGTGAACCGCAGCCACCTCCACTGCGCCGGCCAATCCAGCGCAGCCTCCTCCCAGCAGACAGGCGAGGATCACCAGACGCGAGGCCGGCAAGCCCACGAGTTGGGCCGCGCGTGGGTTGCCACCCACCACACGGATCGAAAAGCCCCAGACGGTGAGGCGCAATCCGAGGCCCAGAAGAACACACAGGACGACACCCAGCACCAGGCCCCAGTGCACCTCGGAACCAAAAATTCCCCCCATGCGGAGCCCCTCGTCCAGAGGGAACGTCGAGGGCTTGTTCAGGCTGGCCGGGTCACGCAAAGGCCCCTCCACCAGGTGCTTGAACAGACCGATGGCCACATAGGCGAGCAGCAGGCTGCTGATGGTCTCATTGATGCCCCGGTATTCGCGCAGTGCGCCGGTAAGTGCGATCCACAGGGCGCCAGCGATCACGCCGGCAATGCAGACCATTGCGAGGCCACCTGGCCCCGAGGGAAGCGGCATCGCCATGGGAAGCGCCGCGCCTGCCAGCCCCCCGAGCACCAGCGCACCCTCACCCCCAATGACCACCAAGCCGGCGCGCGCAGGCAGCGCGACGCACAGCGCGGTGAGCATCAGCGGCGCGGCCCGCTGGAGCGTGTTTTGCCATGAGAACCAGTCCCCGAAGGCGCCCTTGAACAGCAAGGTCCAGAGCTCCAGGGGACTGACGCCACCGATGGCGACAAAACCGCCGAAGATCAGCAGGGCCGCCAACAGTGCGAGCACCGGCAGTCCGAC
>CANFQF010000262.1 GCA_947449025.1 Comamonadaceae bacterium | reverse complement strand
TCCGGGCGGGCCAGGCGCAGGCCGCGGTCTACCGCCGCCAGCGCCTGGGCAGGGCGACCCACCGCGAGCCGGGCCAGCGCCTGGCCGGCATAGGCCATGGAGCGGTTCGGATGACTGAGCTCGATCGCGCGGAAGATCACCTCGGCGGTGTCAACGTCCCGCCGGCGTGCGGCCATGATGCCGATCTCCGCCAGGGCACGAATTTGCTCATGAGGCAGCAGCTTGGCGTGGCTCTCCATGGGGTACTCCTTCGCGGTCAAGCAGGTCGGTCAGGGCACGCGCGCGCTCAGGCACGCGCCCGGTAGCAAGGCCCTGGGCCTCGCACAGCGTCAAAGTCATGGCCAGTTGCTTGCGAGCCCCCGCCATGTCGCCCATGCGCAGCCAGCACTCGGCAATGTCCAGCGCATTGCGCGGGTTGAGCGGCTCGAGCAGGTCCACGGTCTGGAACAGGGCCGCCGCCGAGGGCAGCATGCCCCGCTCGCGCCGGACGACGGCCAATGCCCTCAGGTAACGAACCTCGCCGGGCCGCAAGTCGCACACACGGGTGAGCACAGTGTGGGCGCGGGTCAGGTCACGTTGCCCCACCAGCTGACGGGCTACCGCATAAAAGCTCTCGACCTCGTCGTCGTCGAAGCCGGTCTCTGCACCCTGCGCCGCGAGTGACTGCGCCGCATGGGACGCAAACTCGCGCAGGTAATCGGTGATATGCCCGCCAGAGGACGAGGCCGATGAATCCGACCGGGCCGGGGCGCTGCCGAGGGAAGGCGCAGAGTGTGTCATGCGCCTGTCCCCATCCCGCCGATATTCCTGTTCATGCTTTGCAGGGCCTGAACGACTGCCTCGATGATTTCCTTGAAGCTCTGGTGCGCCTCATTCCTCATCGTCTCGCCCTGCCCCTTCTGGGTTTCCGCAGCGCCGGTCTCGCCATCCAACAGGGCAACTTTGGACTGGGACATGGCTTCCGCGTACTCGCTCCGCCCCCCTAAGTCTGCGTTCACAGACTGCCCGAGCTGGCCCGACACACCCGACCCCCCATTCAAAGCGTTCGACAACAACTCAGCACGCTTGGCCATCGCCTTTGCCGGCGCGATCGGGGCGCCGGCGGCGTTCTGGGCCATGGCAGCGTAAGGAGCCGCCGGAACGGCGGGGGCTGCCGCGTTGACGGCCTGGCCGGCCTGTGCTACGGGGGCCGCAACCTTCCCTGCGTTGTAGGCCAGCTTGCCGCTGCCCCCAGCCAGCGCCGCGCTGAAGGTGGAAGTGAAGGCGCCAGTAATCGCCTGGTCGACAGCCAAGGCCATCTTCTCTGCCGCTTTGTCGGTGATGTTCTTTACCTTTTCGATCACATTGTTGAAGGCGAGCTCTTGGTTCTTCACCACGGCCTCGGTGCCGAGCTTGGCAGACTCGGCCTGGTACTCGGCAAACAGGGCTTTCAACTCGTTCAGCAGATCCCAGATCGTCCCGCCTGTTTTTTCTTTCTCCCTCTCGAAGGCCTTGAACAGGTCGGCAAGAAGGCCCGGGTTGTCCGCGGCGATCTTTGCAAGGGCGTCATTGAACGCAGCGGAGATGGCCCCAAAGAGACGCTCGCCCGCCTGATGCTGCTCCTCTTCCGCGCCCATCTTCTCCAGGGAGTTGGCCGAGACATGGATTTCCCCGCCGACGGTTCGCTCGTCGTCCAATTCATCGACCAGGGTCGCAAAGTCGGCATCATTGAGGTAGAGCGTCTTGCTGCCGTCGGCAGCAATGACCAGCCCCGGCGTCTGCTCGGTGTTGCTTGATTTCTTGAGCTTGACGTCATCGCCCATCAGGGCCGCCAGTTGCTGCAGACCCCTGGTGCTGGTGTTGGATGTCTGGACAGATTGGGACATAAGGATCTCCGAAAAAAGGGTACGGCTTGGGTTGGCAAGATTTGAGGGCAGTGGCCCTCAGGCGGGTTGGGACAGCAGGTGATGGGTGGTCTGTGCATGGGAATCGAAGATGTCCTGCAGGGCCTTGAAATTGGCGTTGTCCGACGAGGCCACCTCGGTGGTGAGACGAATGGCCTGGCTCAAGGCGTCGGCGGCCATCTGCATCAGCGTCTTGGCCAGCTCCATATCGGCTTGCGCCACATCGGCTTCGGACTGCTTCTTGGCGGTCTCGTAGGTCACACCGGTCTGCGCGCCTGAGGCTGAGGCCGATGTGAAGTTGAGGGCATTCGACAACAGGCGGACGTTCTTGCTCAGGGAGCCCAGGGCCTTTTCGAGTGCAGGCGCTGACTTCATAAAGGCGCCCACCATCACCACCGCGGTGAGCGCGGTGACGACGCCGCCCAAAATTGCTAACTTTTTGGGGTCGACGGTGTCACAGGCCTTGGCGATGTCCGTGGTAATGCCTGCTAGGTCGAGCGTGAGCGCGTTCTTAGCAATCTGCCCCGCCCCACCGCCGAAGGTTCCCTTGCCCTCGACCTGGCTCACAAATTCACCCAGCGCATAGACCACCGAGGTGACTCCGGCCAGACACAAAAGCATCGCACCCAAGGCGGCTGCGGGCGCCGCCGCTGCGCCGCCGGAAGCCACCGTGGCGGCAACAGCCATGACCGCAACGGCGCATGTAATCACGGCCATGGCGGCGTCGCGAACAAAGCTGGGCAGGTGCTTCATCCAGTTGTCTGCTGCCGCCAAGAGCTTGCGCATCATCTCTTCCATCTTCTTGGCGAATGCCTCGGTCTGCTCGGACCGCACCGTCTTGTTGGCGTCGATGTTGGCCTGCGACATCTGCGCCATGACGGTCATGATTTCTTCCTGCAGCAGCGCCAACTGGATCGACATGTCGCGGATGCCCCCCCCATCCGCCGGCGGGCGCAGCGCCAGGTCATCAGGCGGCGCTTCTGGCGCCTGCTCCTTAGCCGACTTCTGCATGCCCATCACCTGAAAAGACTTTCCGCCCAGCGCGCCCGCGGCAACCGGCTCTTGAGGTGTGTCAACGCCCTGCTGGGGCGACGCCTGAGTGGAATAACTGCCCGCATGGCGGTCCGCCATGGGACGTGCCGAACTGCCTTCGCTGCCTGCGACTGTCATGAGGAAACTCCTGGGGGGGTGGGTTCGGGGGGGAGCGCGCGATCGGGTGTTCCAACGCCGTTGGCATCGGCATGGCCCTCGCGCAGCAGCGTGAGCATTGCCTGCGACCGCGTTTTCCAGCTGGCGTCGGACGCGCCGGCGCCGGGCAGGTTGACCACGGATTCCAAAAGGCCGATGGCCGACCCTGCCTCGCCCTCGGCCAGCGCGCATTCGGCCAGCCGGAACAAGGGCTCGAGGCCATCGGGCTCAATGACTTGCAAAAAGAGGTAGCACATAGATGCGTCGCGGTAGCGGCCCAGGCGCTGCAAGCAGGTGGCGACGGCGTGGTGAAAGCGGCCCTGGCTCGGGTCCAGGCCGGCCAGCACGCCAAAGGCTTTGAGCGCCTCCTGGTGCCGGCCCTGGGCATAAAGCTGGTGGGCGGCGCTGTAAATAAGGTCGAGCTGCTTGGGCGTGAGCTGCAGCAGTTGGCCGAGCCGGCCGCCTTGCTCAAGAAATGACATCAGCGGGCCGGCCAGGTCGTCGGCGGGCACGGCAGCGGGCGCAAGGGAAGCCGCGGAGGCCGCCGAGGAAGCGGGGGCGGAGGCAGCGCCAGAGGGACTCGGGGACGAAGGGGTGGGGTTCATCGCGACGACTCCTTTCAAAACATTTTGGAGAGGATCGTGGACAGGTCTCGGAAGCTACTTTCCAAGAAGTTCTTGGCCATGCTGATGATCGCGTCGTACCGGCCGGAGTCCGAGGAAAGCGCCTGCATGTCCTGGCTGAGGTAGTCGCTGTCGGTGCGGATGTCGTTGTCCACCCGGGTATGCGCCGACCG
>CANFQF010000261.1 GCA_947449025.1 Comamonadaceae bacterium | reverse complement strand
TCGTGGACGGTGGCCATGGGCCTGGGCCAGATCGTGACCCTCGAAGTGCCGCCGCATCTGCTGGGTCAGGTGAACCTGGAGCTCGAGCGCTCGGCATGGGGCGTCTTCAGCACCGAGGTCTACGCGAGCTACGACTTCGTGCCAGTGCGCGAACGCATCATTGCGCGCGTGCGCGCCGGTGGGCAGTGAGGGCCTCGCGGACAGGGGGATTGCGATGAACACACCACACCGAATCGTCTGCCAGGCGGTACCCGACCTGCCCACCGCCTCCTGGACCAACGCCTGGCGCATTGGCAATGAGGTGGTGATGTCGGGCATGACCGGCCATCCCGCCACCCGCGAGGCGGCGCAGGCCGGCCAGCCCCTGGGGGCCTACGCCCAGACCCTGGTGGTACTGCACAAGCTTGAGGCTTTGGTGCGGGCGGCCGGCGGGCACCGGCACAACATCATCAAGACGGTGGTCTACCTGACCGACATCACCGACAAAGACGAGGTCGGCCGGGCGCGGAGGGACTTTTTCGGCAACCACTTTCCCTGCTCCACGCTGGTGGAAGTTCGCGCACTGGTGTTCCCCGAGCTGAATGTGGAGATCGACGCCTGGGCCCGCCTGGACGTAGACCTGCGCGAGGCCCAAGGGGTGCAATCGGTGCAATCGGTGCCATCGATTCAAGCGGCGATGGCGCCTGGCGCCTGAGGAAACGAAAAATGGATCTGGGAATTTCAGGCAAGAAGGCCCTGGTATGCGGCGCGAGCGCTGGGCTGGGCCTGGCCTGCGCCACCGCGCTGGCCACTGAAGGCGCGCATGTGGTCATCGTGGCCCGCACCGAGGGCCCGCTGAGAGAGGCCGCTGCCCGTCTGGCCGAACAGGCAGCGCCTAGTGGCGGACGGGTGGACTGGGTCGCCGCCGACGTGACCACCGCCGAGGGCCGCGCACGCATCCTCGCTGCGCACCCGCAGTTCGACATCGTCGTGACCAACGCCGGCGGACCGCCGGCCGGCGACTTCCGCAACTGGGACCGCGAGGCCTGGATCGGCGCCCTGGACGCCAACATGCTGGCGCCGATCGAACTGATCAAGGCGACGGTGGACGGGATGATGGAGCGGGGCTTCGGCCGCATCATCAACATCACCTCCAGCGCGGTGAAGTCGCCGCTGGAGATTCTGGGCCTGTCCAACGGCGCGCGCGCCGGCCTCACCGGTTTCGTCGGCGGCCTGGCGCGCAGCGTCATCGCCCGCGGCGTGACCATCAACAACCTGCTGCCTGGTACCTTCGACACCGCCCGGCTGGCGAGCAACTTTGCGACGCAGGCCAAGCGCGATGGCAAGAGCGTGGCCGAGGTACGCGCCGCGCGCGTCGCCAAACACCCGGCCCATCGCCTGGGCCAGCCCGAGGAGCTGGGCAAGACCTGCGCCTTCCTGTGCAGCGTGCATGCCGGCTACATCAATGGCCAGAACGTCCTGCTCGATGGCGGGTCCTTCCCTGGCGCGTTCTGAATCCCGAGGAGTCTCTTCGCATGCAAGCAATGAACATCGGCATCGCAGGCGGCGGCGTTGGCGGGCTCGCCGCCGCGATCGCGCTGCGCCGCGCGGGTCACGAGGTGACCGTCTACGAACAGTCCAAGCAGTGGCTGCGCGTGGGCGCAGACATCAACCTCACGCCCAATGTCGTGCGGGCGCTGGACGGCCTGGGCGGTGGCATCGGCGCGCGCATCCGCGCTGAAGGCGCGCAGCCCACCTACCGCATCAGCCGCGACTGGGACACCAACGCCGAGACCTCGCGCCTGGGCATGGGCAATATCGCCGAGGCACAGTACGGCGCGCCGCAAGTGACCATCCACCGCGCCGACCTGCTGGCGGCGCTGGCCGCCGAGTTCCCTGCGGAGCGGGTGCATTTTTCCAGGCGTATGGCGTCACTGGCGCAGGACGCACAGGGTGTGACGCTCACTTTTGAAGACGGCGGCAGTGCCAGGCATGACCTGGTCGTTGGCGCCGACGGCATTCACTCGCGGGTACGCGCGGCCCTCTTCGGGGAGGAGAAGCCCCGCTTCACCGGGGTGGTGTCCTATCGCGCAGTGGTGCCGACCGAGCGGGTGCAAGACGTCCCCGAGATCGAAGCCTTCACCAAGTGGTGGGGGCCCAACGCCCACACCCAGATCGTCACCTTTCCCCTCAACCAGGGCCGCGAGACCTTTGTCTTCGCGACCACCGGCCAGCCCGAGTGGACCGAGGAATCCTGGACCAGCGAGGGCGATGTGCATGAATTGCGCGCCGCCTACCGGGATTTCCACGCCGAACCGCGCAAGCTGCTCCAGGCCTGTGACAGCGTTCTCAAGAGCGCGCTGTACGAGCGTGAGCCTCTGCCCTGTTGGCATGTGGGCGCCGTCACCCTGCTCGGCGATGCCTGCCACCCGATGCTGCCCTTCATGGCCCAGGGCGCGGGCATGGCCATCGAGGACGCGGTGGTGCTGGGTCGGGCCCTGACCGGAACCGAGTCACGCCCCCAGGCGCTCGAGGGTCTCCAGGTTTACGAGGACGCACGTCGCGAGCGCACCGCCAAAATCCAGATCGGCTCACGCGGCAACCAGTGGATGAAGGGACCGGGCAATGCCGACTGGGTCTATGGCTACGACGCATGGCAGGTGCCGCTGGCCTGAACCGACCGGAGCCCCCTCACCACTGCAACTACCCGCCCGCGCCGGACCCCGTAGCAAGCCAGCGCATCACCCGTACCGCTGCATGATCATTCACGACAACGACACAGGAGACACCATGAACCGCAAGTCAAACCGAAGCCTCCCCCGCCGCCAGGCGCTAGCCCTGCTGGCCGCAAGCGGCCTGGCCCTGGCCGCCGCGCTGCCCCAGCAGGCCAACGCGCAGGCCGCCTTTCCCTCGCGCCAGGTGACCCTGGTCGTGCCCTTCCCGGCCGGCGGCGGACCGGACCTGGCGGCGCGCATCATCGGCGAAAAGCTCAGCGCCCGCCTGGGCCAGCCGGTGGTGGTGGACAACAAGCCGGGCGCCGGCGCGCTGCTCGGCGCAGCCTTCGTGGCCAAGGCGCCCGCAGACGGTCACACGCTGCTGCTCACGCCCAACACCATGATCATTTCGCCCCATGTGCTGCCCCCCGGCGCGGGCGGCGGCATCGACGTGATGAAGGACCTGGCGCCGGTGATCGCCCCGGCCACCACGCCCATGGTGCTGGTAGCCAACCCCGCGCTGGGCGCAGCCAACCTCAAGGCCGCGGTGGAAGCGGCGCGCAAGTCGCCCGGCCTGGCCTATGGGAGCGCGGGCAATGGCTCGCCCATGCACTTCGCCGGCGAGATGCTCAAAAAGAGCAGCAAGCTCGACCTGATGCACGTGCCCTACAAGGGCGTGGCGCCCTCCATCACCGCCGCGCTCTCCGGTGAAGTCAAGCTCCTGTATGTGGGGCTGGGTGGCGCGGTGCCGCACATCAAGGCCGGCAAACTGGTGCCCCTGGCCGTGACCGAGTCGCGCCGCTCCGAGCTGCTGCCGGAGGTGCCCACGGCCACCGAGCAGGGTGTGTCCGGCGTCGAGGTGAACGCCTGGTATGGCGTGTTCGCACCGGCGGCCACGCCGGCGGCCACCATCGCCCGCATCAACCGGGAGATCAACGACGTGATCAAGATGCCCGAGGTGCGCGACAAGCTCATGGCCGCCGGCATCGAGGTGGCGGGCGGCACGCCCCAGGTGCTCGAGGGCTTCATGAAGGCCGACAACCAACGCTATGGGGCGCTGGCTCGCGAGCTGAACATCAAGGCGGACTGACGCCGGAGCCAGGCAAGCGCCTTCGGTGGGCGCTTACCTGGTGTCGTACCGCGCGTCCTTTTGCGCACCGCACACAGACATGCC
>CANFQF010000260.1 GCA_947449025.1 Comamonadaceae bacterium | reverse complement strand
GCCCATAAGCTGAACCAGGCCTGCCAGGATGGTGTAGGCGGTCCCGGAAGACGCCGGGTGGGAGATGCCGATTTCGCCCTTGTAGCGCGGGTCTAGCAGGTCCTTCCAGCACTTGGGTGCCGGCAGGTTCTTTTTCTTCAGAAGCTCGGTGTTCCAACCGAAGCCGATGGCGCTGGTGTAGAAGCCGCCGACGTAGTTCTGGCTCATGGCGTACTGCCGCACCGACCAGGTGTGCAGGTCCTTGAGGTACTCGGGGCGGTAGGCATCGAGGATGCCGATTTCTGCCGCCTGATAGAACGGGTCGCCGGTGCCGCCCCACCAGATGTCGGTCTTGGGGTTGGCGGCTTCGGCACGCAGCTGCGCAAGTGCTTCACCCGTGGGCTTGTGTGTTTGCAGCACGCGGATGCCGGTGGCGGTCTGGAAGTCGCGGGCGGCCAAGTCGCACCAGCTGGCATCGGTGCTGCACAAGGCGTTGACGGTGTTCTGGGCGTGTGCGGCGGGGGCCAGCGCGCTCAGGAGGGCCAGTGCCAGGCTGGCGAGGGCGGGACGGATCATCTGGGGTACTCCTAGGATGCGAACAACATGGATAACTGTAACCGCTGCCGCACCCGGGCCAGGCCAGGCGGCAACCCTCCCTGGAGCGACGGTCGCGGGAGCGATGGCGACCACTGCGGCGACAATAGGGAGTCGAGAATTTTCAGGATATCCCCGCATGAGCCAGCAAGAAGTCTTCATCGTTTCCGCCGCCCGCAGCGCGATCGGCACTTTCGGCGGCACGCTCAAGGACACGCCCCTGTCTGACCTGGCCACGACGGTGGTCAAGGCTGCCGTCGAGCGCAGTGGCGCGCCCCTGGACGCCTTTGGCCATGTAGCCATGGGCAATGTGATCCCCACCGAG
This sequence comes from Comamonadaceae bacterium, assembly GCA_947449025.1. Taxonomy (GTDB): domain Bacteria; phylum Pseudomonadota; class Gammaproteobacteria; order Burkholderiales; family Burkholderiaceae_C; genus Ramlibacter. The sequence goes on along the minus strand of CANFQF010000260.1, from coordinate 2,981 downwards.
CCTCGCGACGCTTACCTGAGCCGGGTGGCCGCCCTCCAGGCCGGCCTGCCCCAGGAGGTCCCTGCCTTCAACGTCAACCGGCTGTGTGGTTCTGGGCTGCAGGCCATCCTGTCGTCCGCCCAGGCGATCATGCTCGGCGATGCCCAGGTGGCGGTAGGCGCCGGCGCCGAGTCCATGTCGCGTGGTCCCTACCTCGCCACCAGCGCCCGCTGGGGCCAGCGCATGGGGGATATGCAGATGGCGGACTACATGCTCACGATCCTGCATGACCCCTTCCACCGGATTCACATGGGCGTCACCGCCGAGAACGTGGCCGACGCCCACGGGATCACCCGGGACCAGATGGACGCACTGGCGGTCGAGAGTCATCGGCGTGCTGCCGCGGCCATTGCAGCCGGGCACTTCACCGAGCAGATCGTTCCGGTGCTGGTGAAGACCCGCAAGGGCGACATCGCTTTCACGACCGACGAGCATGTCAAGGGCGACACCACGCTCGAGGTGCTGGCCAAAATGAAGCCGGCCTTCCGCAAGGAGGAGGGCCGGGTGACCGCCGGCAACGCGTCGGGCATCAACGACGGCGCCGGTGCGGTGGTGCTCGCCAGTGGCGAGGCGGTGCGGACGCATGGCCTCAAGCCCATGGCCCGGCTGGTGGCGTACGCCCATGCCGGTGTCGACCCCAAGGTCATGGGTATTGGCCCGGTTCCGGCCAGCCGGCGGGCACTCGAGCGCGCGGGCCTGCGGGTGCAGGACATGGACGTGATCGAGTCCAACGAGGCCTTTGCCGCCCAGGCCTGTGCGGTCGCCAAGGAGCTCGGCTTTGATCCGGCCAAAGTCAACCCGAACGGGTCCGGCATCTCGCTCGGTCACCCGGTGGGCGGGACCGGCGCGATCATCACCACCAAGGCGCTGTACGAACTGCAACGGGTCCAGGGACGCTACGCATTGGTCACCATGTGCATTGGTGGCGGCCAGGGGATTGCAGCGATCTTCGAACGGGCCTGAATTCCGGCTAGCGGGGCCGGGCAGTGGGCCGGGGAGGGGCGGCGCGGCGGCCTCCGGCCCTGTCACAGCAGGGTCTCGCCAGTTCCTCGGTGAGGAGTAATTCAGACCGTTTGGCCTGAAAAAATACCACTTCCGTATTTCATCTGAAATGTTTATGCTGGGTTCAGGAGGACCGGCATGGACGGCAGGCAGGACGGAGAAGCGCAGGGCACCGGGGCCGGCACCCAGGTCACCTTTTTCCGGAATTACAACCGCACGCTGGGCGCGGCGTACGCCCTGCTGCTACTCGGGCTCACAGGCTTTTTCGGTTGGCAGCTGTCCGAGGCCTTCGATGACGAGTTGGCCTTCGTGCGCGGGCAAATCGAGCGCCACTCCCAATTTCTTGAGTTCGTTCTTCGCTCCTCGGCCGACGAGATCGAGCGCCTTCGGCTGGTCGCCGCTGCGGAGCGCGAAAGTGGTCGTGCCTGCAGGGAGGGCCGCCAGGAGGCGCTTCACGGCCAGCTCCGTGGCGAGTCGCGCGCCAGCACAAGCTCTCACCCGAACGAAGGAGCGCGGGGCGGCCCTCGGGCCCAGGCGCCTGCCGCGGCGGTCGGCTTCCACCGCGACCTGACCCGTACGCCCGACGCGGGCGGCAACCTGGTGGGCGTCGGGCCGCTGACCGGCCGCAGCGAAGATTTCTACTGTGACCTGGGCAGTGCGCTGGCCATCGGCGGCCAACTCCAGGGCCTGTCTTTCCACCTGCCGCACGCGGCCCGGGTTCGCTTTCTGGGTGCCGAGCGCTTCGAGCTGGTTTACCCCTGGCAAAGTTCGGAACGCATCCCCGTCAGCGCCGAGCTTTACCGCGACCCGGTCTGGACCCAGGCCCAGCCGCAGGCCAACCCGGACCGGCGCAAGTTCTGGGCGCCGCCATTTTTTGGCGGACCAGAGGTTGGGCTGTTAGCGCCCGTCGCCGCGCCTGTGGCTAGCGGCGAGCGCTTCATCGGTGTGGTGGCCATCGACATGAGCCTGGACTACCTCAACCGCGTCAACGGTTACTTCGGCTATCCGCTGGGCACTGTGGCGGTGGTGGATGACCGGGGCCATGTCATGGCCCACCCGGGGGTGTATGCGGACCCGTTGGCAGTGCGCTCGCCCGCAGGGCTGGAGCAGGCGGTCCCGCCGCAGCTCTTGCCCACCGTCGCCGCACTGGCCTCACTGCCGGCGAGCGAGCCGGTATTTCGCGCAGGCTGGATCCTGGTTCAGCGGCCATTCGTCTCTGCACCCTGGTATCTGATCTATTCCGTGCCCCAGGCAGCGGTCTGGCGCAAGCTGATTCTGGAGCGGGTGCCAGGCATGGCTGCCGCGCTGCTGGCGCTGGCGCTCATCATGGCGATCAGCTACGCCCTGACCCGCCGCGAGTTCGTGGGTCCGGCTGCCCGTCTAGTCGAGTACGTAGCGGCGGCCAGTGCCCTGCGTGCCAGCGCCGTACCCAAGGTGCCGCAAGCGTGGCTGCCCTGGTTCCAGGCGGTTGGCCGGGCCTTCGGAGAGTCGCTGCAATTGGGCAGCTTGCGCAAGGAGCTGGACATCGCCGCCCGCCTGCAGCAGGCCATCTTGCCGCGGCAATGGCCACAAGACCCCCGCTACTCGGTTTGGGGTGCGATGCAGCCGGCCAAGGACATCGGCGGTGATTTTTACGACCACTTTCCGCTCGGCGATGGCCGGCGGGGCATGGTGGTGGCCGACGTGAGCGGCAAGGGGGTCTCTGCCGGCCTGTTCGGCATGGTGTCCAAGACACAGCTGCGGTCACTGGCCACCCATCGCTTGCTCGGGCCGGCGACAACCCTGGCCGAGGTCAACGAGGCCCTGTGCGTCGACAACGACGCGGCCATGTTCGTGACCGCCTTCTATGCCCAGTACGACCCAGTCGACGGAACTCTGAGTTACACCAATGCCGGTCACCCGCCGCCCCTGCTGGTGCGCAAAGATGGCGCCCAGGCATG
>CANFQF010000259.1 GCA_947449025.1 Comamonadaceae bacterium | reverse complement strand
GGTGCGCGGGGCCATTCACCACCTGCCGGTCTATCTGAACAGCCCCATGGCCGCGGCCGCCACCGAGGTGTTTTTGCGCCATCCGGAGCAGCTGCGCCTGACCCCTGCCGAATGCGAGGCCGTGGTCAAGGGCACCACCTTCGTCGAAACGCCCGACGACTCCCGCGCGCTCAACGCCCGCAAGGGCCCGATGATCATCGTGGCCGCCAGCGGCATGGCCACGGGTGGCCGGGTGCTGCACCACCTGCAGGCCTTTGCGCCAGACAAGCGAAACACCATCGTGCTGGTGGGCTACCAGGCCGGCGGCACACGCGGTGCCGCCCTGGCGGCCGGCGCCACCAGCGTTCGCATCTTTGGCAAAGAGGTCCCGGTGCGGGCCGAGGTGGTGCAACTCGACTACTTCTCGGCGCACGCCGATGCGAGCGAGATCCTGGACTGGCTCTCGGGCCTGGCCAGGGCACCGAGGCGCACCTTCATCACCCACGGTGAACCCGTTGCCGCCGACACGCTGCGCCAGCGCATCGAACGGGAGAAGGGCTGGGCGTGCCACCTGCCCTACTACACAGAGACGGTCACGTTGGTCTGATCCAGAGACCCCACCGGAAAAAAGTCACACAGTCGGCTTCGAAGGGGCCGCCAAAAGCTGGCGAATCAGCCCTCGGTCAGAACGGCCCGCGGGTGGGGCGAATACTCGCGCCCCACTCCAGGAGCCGCCCATGAATTCCGCATGCCAACGCAAACCCCCGCCGTATCTCTCCCTCGGCCCCAGCTGCGCGGCCCCGCCTCAGGCAAGCTCGGGCAGGTCCCTGGTGCGCTCGGTCTCGGACCGAAAGGCCTTTGGCGCTGGCGACCAGCCAGACAGCGCGGCCCTGCCCGCCTGGGGCTATGACTTCGACCCCGAGGTTGCCAGCCGCGCCATGGCAGACAAGGCCCGCCTCGGGAGTCGAAGCAGTGCCGCATCAGTGCCAGCCCGCTCGTCCAGTGCCACAGCACAGGGCTTTCACCCGGCCACCATGGCGGACGACTTCTCCGGACAGTCGGCGCCTCTTGCCGCCCGCACCGCCCAGTCGCCGCCTGCCTGCTGGGCAGATCTGGAACGGTTGATTGAAAAATTCCAGCACTTCAGCCGCAACCTCGCTCTGTCCGACGGCCAGCCACTCGGTGGGAGTTCCGGGGCGCTGGCGGCCTATGCTGGATTGGGATGCGTTTTTCTGAGTGCCCAACACCAAGACCCGGACCGTGAGCAATTGGGACGACTGGCCGTCGACACCATCGTCGGGCACCTGGCCGTGATGGGCCACCGTCTCGGGGGCGCCGTGATGCCAGCAGCCATTTATTTCCGGTTTCGCAAGGCCTGGCTCCAGGGCTTGCAGGCGGTCGAGGCACTGCGACTGGCCCCCGAGGTATCGACGCGCATCAACCTCATGCCACTGGTTCACAGCCTCGGTGGCCAGGAGGCACCGATGGAGTTGATGTTCAGTCTCATGGACCTGAGCGCTGCCCAGCCCTCCCTCAGTGACGGCCTGCGACGGGGCGCTGCCAGCAGTTTGCTGGCAGCCCGATATGCCGGAGGCGCCAGCGCCAGTGCCGATGAAGCCGTACTGGACTGGCTGCTCTGCGACCTGGCGAGCCGCGCCTGCCCCAGCCTGCTTTTTACGGCACTGCCCCAGGAGCGCAGCTTTCAGGTGCTCCAGGGAAGCCTGGACGCCTTCCTGCGCGTGGGTGCATCCCCTTTGGCCAGGCTGCGCCGCGTGATGGTCCACCTGACGGAAGAAAACCGGGATCAGTTCCAGGGCGCCATCGCGCGCTGCCTTGCCGCAACGATTGACGGCGCCGGCCACGCGCTGCCTGCGTCCATCACACCGGCCGCACGAATCCAGGCCATTGCATTGGCACTGCTTCAGGCCTGGGCAGAGGCCCAGGAGTACGCCCCCTATCCCATGATGGCCCAATTGATCGTCTGTCTCGGCAATCGCGAAGCGATCAGCTGGCTGGGGGAATCAGGCGCCGACTGGAACCAGGTCCACGCGGCAGGACTGCTGATGAATTCCATCGATGACCTGGAAACCAGCGAGCACAGGCAGGCAGCGCGCAGGGCGCTTGACCATCAGCTGCGCAGTGCCGGAGTGGTGCAGGCCAGCGGCCGGTCGATGGCTGAGGGTGTGAGTTCGTCATCCCGCGCCGAGGGCGCGCCCTCGGCCAAGCGCAAAGGCCTCGGGGAATAAAGAGGAGAAATGAAAAAGGGAAATGACGTTTCGGTCATTTCCCTTTAGGTGTTTTGGTAGGACGTGCGGGATTCGAACCTGCGACCAACGGATTAAAAGTCCGCTGCTCTACCAACTGAGCTAACGTCCCCCAGAGGCAAGAAAAGCGAAGCCGCTTTGCCTGTCCGGTCGGCCAATCAGCAGTGACCCTTGGAAGGGCTTCCACTCATCAGCGCAGCGCCGGAGTATAGCGGAATTGATTGCCTCTTCTCCCCTGAGCGGGGGCTAAAACATCACATCGGGCGATCACGAGTGTTAAGGAGCCGCCCGGGGGCTCAGGGCGCCGCGCGCGCCAGTTGATCGAGCACCCACCCGGCCGCGCATTGACCGAAGGTGGCGGTCACGGTCACGACGGAGCCGTAACCGTGGCAATTGAGACTGCCGTCGCCCTCGACCGCGCAAGACGGATCAGGCGGGGCCACCGCCTCTCGGCTGAAGACACAGGCGATGCCTATGGCCTTGCCTTCACGGGGAGCGCCGTGGGCCTTGCGCAAGCGATAGCGCAGCTGCGCCAACAGCGGGTCATGGGTGCTGCGCGATAAGTCGTCGATTTCCACCGCGTGGGCCAGGCGCTTGCCGCCGGCGGCGCCCACGGTGAGGAGCATGCTTTGAGTGCGCAAGGCCCAGGCGGCCATGGCCTCCTTGGCGCGCATTGCGTCACAGGCGTCGATGACGACCTGCACGCCCGCAGGAAGCAGTTGGGGCCAGTTCTCCGGCTCGACAAATTCCTCAATGCCATGGACGGTGCAATGCGGATGGATCGTGCCGATGCGCTCGCGCATGGCCTGCACCTTGGCCTGCCCCACGGTGTCGGTGACCGCGTGGATCTGGCGGTTGATGTTGGACTCGGCGACATGGTCGAGATCGATGAGCGTGATCTCACCCACCCCGCTTCGGGCCAGCGCCTCGGCCGCCCAGGAGCCCACCCCTCCGACGCCCACCACCGCCACATGGGCGGCGCGGATCGCCGCAGCGCCCTTGACGCCATAAAGGCGCTCCAGCCCACCGAAGCGGCGCTGCAGGTCGGCCTGCTGGTCGGTATTCACCGGGACAAGGGGACCCCCGCAGGGTCAGTTCAGGCGCGCGAGACGCTCGCGCGCTGTGGCTGCGGCCTCGGATTGCGGGTAGGAAGTCAGCAGGCCTTCCAGCGTCTTGCGTGCGGCGGGCACGTCTTTGAGCTCGACCTGGCAGTTGGCGATGGACAGGGTTGCCTCGGGCGCGCGCGCATGCTCGGGTGCGGCCTGGATCAGGCCCCGGAAGGCGGAGAGCGCCCCGTTGTAGTCGCGCGTGGCGTACAAGGCGTTGCCTTGCCAGAACAAGGCGCTGCCACGGTAGCCTGATTGCGGATAGCGGCCCAGCAGATCCCCAAACGCTTTTCCGGCACCCGCAAAGTCACCTCGGCGCATGACGGCCATAGCGGCATCAAACGCCCGCTGCTCCGCCGGCTCGGCCATGAACTCGCGGCCATCCACCGAGACCTTGATGGGCTCAAAGCGGCGCAGACGATCGTCGATGCCTTGGGCGATATCCCGCTGGCGGCGCTGAACTTCAGAAACTTCACGGGTGATCTGTTCATCCGCCCCGCGCAGCTGGGCCAACTCGGACCGCAGGCCCTCGATCTGCTGGAACAGG
>CANFQF010000258.1 GCA_947449025.1 Comamonadaceae bacterium | reverse complement strand
CCCCGCGCGCAGGCGCTGATCCTGGGCCTGGGCTTCACCAGCGAGCAACTCCACCGGCCCGTCAACAGCTTCTCCGGCGGCTGGCGCATGCGCCTGCAACTGGCGCGGGCCCTGATGTGCCCCTCGGACCTGCTGCTGCTGGACGAGCCGACCAACCACCTGGACCTCGACGCCCTGGTTTGGCTCGAAGCCTGGTTGCAACGCTATGCCGGCACACTGATCGTCATCAGCCACGACCGCGAGTTTCTGGACGCAGTGACCACGGTCACCGTGCACATCGACGCCCAGCGCCTCACCCGCTACGGCGGCAACTACAGCGCCTTCGAGCTTCTTCGGGCCCAGCAGCTCGAACTGCAGCAGTCGGCCTTTGCCAAGCAGCAGGACAAGATTGCCCACCTGCAAAAGTTCATCGACCGCTTCAAGGCCAAGGCCAGCAAGGCCAAGCAGGCGCAGAGCCGGGTCAAGGCGCTCGAGCGCCTGGAAAAAGTGGCGCCCGTGCTGGCCGACGCCGACTTCAACTTCGAGTTCAAGGAGCCCGACAACCTGCCCAACCCGATGCTGGCCATTTCGGACGCCGCCTTCGGCTACCGGGCCGAAGACGGCACGGCCACTACCATCGTACAAAAGGTGGACCGCTCGGTACTGGCCGGCCAGCGCATTGGCATTTTGGGTGCCAACGGCCAGGGCAAATCGACCCTAGTCAAAACGATCGCCCACGCCCTGCCCCTGCTGGCGGGCACGCTGACCGAAGGCAAGGGCCTGAACATCGGCTACTTCGCCCAGCAGGAGCTGGACGTTCTCAGCCCGCCCGACCACCCCCTGATGCACATGATTCGCCTGGCGCGTGACGTGGGCCCGCAGGCGCGCGAGCAAGAGCTGCGCAACTTCCTGGGCAGCTTCAACTTCAGCGGCGACATGGTGAGCCAGCCGGTGGGCACCATGAGCGGTGGCGAGAAGGCCCGTCTGGTGCTGGCCATGATCGTCTGGCAACGCCCCAACCTGCTGCTGCTCGACGAACCGACCAACCACCTGGACTTGGCCACACGAGAAGCACTGTCGATCGCGCTCAACGAGTTCGAGGGCACAGTGATGCTGGTGAGCCACGACCGGGCCCTGCTGCGCGCGGTCTGCGACGAGTTCTGGCTGGTCGGCCGCGGCGGCATCAAACCCTTCGACGGGGATCTGGACGATTACCAGAAGTACCTGCTGGAGGAATCGCGCCGCCTGCGCGAGGTGGCGAGGCAGCAGGCCGCCACGGCTACGGCCAAAGCGGCCACTACAACGGCCACGACAGCGGCGACCCCAGCGGCATCCAGCCTGGCATCGCCACCGGCCACCGCCGAGCCTGCGCCGGCGCCCCAGGTGACCTCCGCGCCACAGGCGCCCCCCGCACCGCAAGCCTCCCCCGGCGGGTCTCGCCAACAAAGCGCACAGGCCCGCCAGGCCTTGGCTGCCACCTTGCGCCCGCTCAAGAAGGCGCAGGGTGAAGCCGAGCGCCGCATGGCTGAATTGGAGACGGAAAAGGCGGGTTTGGAAGCCCAACTGTCACGGGGTCTCTCACCGGCAGAAATCGCCGACGCCGGAAGGCGCCTGAAAGGGGTCGGCGAGGAGTTGGCCCAGTTGGAAGAACGCTGGCTGGAACTCTCCGGCGAGATCGAGGCCGCGCAGGCTGCTTGACCTAGCGGGAAGTTGCCAGGTCAGATCCGTTTGTTCCAGGTCAAGTCAGGACCGATGCGCCATGGCTAGATTGGGGCCATGCAGCTCCAATTTCTCGGTGCGACCGACACGGTCACTGGCTCCAAATATCTGGTGACCCACGGCGGCCAGCGCCTGCTGGTCGATTGCGGCCTGTTCCAGGGCTACAAGCCGCTGCGCCTGCGCAACTGGGCGCCCTTGCCGGTGCCAGCGGCCGACATCGACGCCGTCGTCCTCACCCACGCCCACCTGGACCACAGCGGATACCTGCCATTGCTGGCACGACAGGGCTTCACCGGCCCGGTCTACTGCACGGCGGCCACAGCGGAACTGTGCGCCATCTTGCTGCCCGACTCCGGTCACCTGCAAGAGGAAGAGGCCGACTTTGCCAACCGCCACGGCACCAGCAAGCATCAGCCCGCCATGCCCCTGTACAGCCGCGAGGATGCGTTGCGCTGCCTGCGCCAATTGAGGCCGGTGCCAAGCGATCATGATTTCGCGCCCCTGCCGGGCCTGAAGGCCCGCCTCTCCCACTCCGGCCACATGCCGGGCTCGAGCTTTGTGCGGCTCGACGACGGAAAGCGGTCCCTGCTGTTCTCTGGCGACCTGGGGCGGCCCAAGGACATCATCCTCAAGCCGCCGGTGACACCAGAGGCCGCCGACTACTTGGTGCTCGAGTCGACCTACGGCGACCGCGAGCATGTGGATGGCGATGTGCTGCGCGCTCTGGCCGACACCATCAACCGCACCACGGCCCGCGCTGGGGTGGTGGTGATTCCGGCGTTCGCGGTAGGCAGGGCCCAGGCGCTGCTTTATGCCATTCACCTGCTCAAGGTGCGCGGAGCCATTCACCATCTGCCGGTCTATCTGAACAGCCCCATGGCCGCGGCCGCCACCGAGGTGTTTTTGCGCCATCCGGAGCAGCTGCGCCTGACCCCTGCCGAATGCGAGGCCGTGGTCAACGGCACCACCTTCGTCGAAACGCCCGACGACTCCCGCGCGCTCAACGCCCGCAAGGGCCCGATGATCATCGTGGCCGCCAGCGGCATGGCCACGGGTGGCCGGGTGCTACATCACCTACAGGCCTTTGCGCCAGACAAGCGCAACACCATCGTGCTGGTGGGCTACCAAGCCGGCGGCACACGCGGCGCCGCTCTGGCTGCCGGAGCCACCCGCGTGCGCATCTTCGGCAAGGAGGTGCCCGTGCGAGCCGAAGTGGTGCAGCTCGACTACTTCTCGGCGCACGCCGATGCGAGCGAGATCCTGGCCTGGCTCTCGGGCCTGGCCCGAGCACCGAGGCGCACCTTCATCACCCACGGTGAACCCGTTGCCGCCGACACGCTGCGCCAGCGCATCGAACGGGAGAAGGGCTGGGCGTGCCACCTGCCCTATTACACAGAAACGGTCACGCTGGACTGAGCTACTGCCCGTTTGCAGCACGCGCTGGACTCCCAAGTCGAGTGCAAGGCCGCCCTTCGCATTTTTGATGCATGCGGCGCTGTACGGCGCGGGACATAACGCACGGCTGGTCCAGATGCACCTTTGTGCGCTTCATTACGCCTGAATCGTCTGCCTACCCATGGTCTAGCTGGTCAGCGCGGGTTCTCAACCTTCGCGGCAAGCGGCATCGCCAGAGAGAAAACGAGCTGGCCAGCGCCGGCTGCAGTTGCGGCGAAAACCTCGGACTCAAATTGGCCCGCGTCGGTCAGTACAGATCAAAAATGATTTAAGGCTCATCAATTGAGCGCCTGCTTCTTTATCCTCGATAGCGTTTCAAGAAGCGTGCTGACTTTGTACCCCCTTAACATCTAAGCGTGCTGGATTGGTCATGACTAAATTTGAATTATCGCCAGTATGGATTACATCAAAATTAATTAATATCCTCCAAAGTGGTTCAAAATCCGGGAGGGCAACCCTGATCGCGCTAGCAATCGGATTGTCGGCCTGCGGAGGTGGAGGCAGCGGTGGATACCTTCTATCGGATTACGACGAATCCGGTGACGTTGTATACACATGGGTTCCGCAGACGACTACGACGACCGTCGCTGGATCTACCGTAGTACTACCTCTATTTCCGCTTGCCTTGCACCAAAGGACGATCCAATCGGCGTATCAATCCAAGGTGGGAAGGGTAGAAACAATACGGTATCGGATAAGTGGCGTGATGACAACGCCCTCGGTATCCAACGGTGATTTCAGATCGGAT
>CANFQF010000257.1 GCA_947449025.1 Comamonadaceae bacterium | reverse complement strand
TCGGGCTGCTTCTGGGGCCTGACCACGCTCACCATCCGAACCACCCGGCTAGCCGAAGCCAGCGCGGAAAAGCTGCTCCTGTATCAGGTGGGCGTCACCGCGCTGGTGGCGCCGCTGATGTCGCTGGCCCTGGGTGAGGGCGGACACTTCCGATACTCGGCATCGGCCTGGACCGCGGTCGCGCTGCAGGCCGGTGTCGGCTCCTTTGCCAGCTTGCTGACCTGGATGTGGCTGCTCCGGCACTATCCGGCCACGCGCATGGCCTCCTTCGCCTTTCTCACGCCTGTTCTGACGCTGGTGATGGGCGTGGCGCTGCTGGGCGAGCCGCTCACCCTGAACCTGGTGCTGGCGCTGGCAGGCGTGGTGGCGGGCATCGTGCTGGTGAACCGACGGTCAACGCCACCAGCGCCTGCACAGGGACCGGCTGCCTGAGCGCAGCCGCGTGGAGTGCAAGCCGGTGGTCAATCCTGCGCAGACGATGAGGCGCCCGACAAATACCGTCCAGGCCCCCGTCTTCGGCCGCCTGCCGCCTGCCGCTACAGTAGGCCCATGAAGCGCGCTCCGTCCTCTGCTGCAGAACCCTCGTTCAAGGGCAACAAGCAGTCGCTGCCCTCGAAGCCCTGCGTCGCTTGTGGCAGACCGATGAGTTGGCGCAAACGCTGGGCCCGCACCTGGGAACAGGTGAAGTACTGCTCCGAGGCCTGCCGCCGCCTGGGTGGCCCCGCCGAGACATCGCCATCCGGCGAGCGCCGCTAGGATGACGCCCCACCTGCTGACCCTCCTGAACAACGATTAATTCCCCCTACGCCATGGCCATCTGGACCCGACCGATCTCCGTCGAATTGCTCAACGAACACAGCCGGAACACGGCGATAGAACACCTGGGCATTGAAATGCTGGAAGTAGGTGAAGACTTCCTTCGCGGTCGCGTGCCAGTCGACCCGCGCACCCACCAGCCCTACGGCTTGCTGCATGGGGGCGTGAGTGTGGTGTTGGCCGAGACCTTGGGATCGATAGGCGCCAATTATTCCTGTGCACCCGGCTACCAGGCGGCGGGGCTGGACATCAACGCCAACCATTTGCGCGGCGTGCGCGCGGGCTGGGTCACCGGCACCGCCCGGCCCGTCCACCAGGGGCGCTCGACCCAGGTCTGGCAAATCGATATGGAAGACGATGCTGGACGGCCCATCTGCGTTTCACGGATCACGATGGCCATCCTTGAACAAAAAGGCTGAGGTCCATGCACTGGCCAGCGTAAGCAGACCTGGCCGGACACCTCCATGCGCAGGTCCCGCGCTGCTGGTAATTCAGTGCGCCAGCCAACGTAAGGCCGGGTACGCGGCAGGCCCTCAGACGCTGCCGCCCTCGGCCATTCGCTTGCTTTTCCAGTAGACGTCGTCGCCGCCATTCATCCGGTTGAGGACGCGGGCAAGCACGAACATCAGGTCGGACAGACGGTTGAGGTACTGGCGCGGCGCATTACGCAGCATCTCGGCCGCGCCGAGGGCGACCACCGAGCGCTCGGCGCGGCGCGACACGGTGCGGCAGACATGGGCGAGGGACGCCGCGCGGTTGCCGGCAGGCAGGATGAACTCCTCGAGCTTGGGAAGGGTGGCGTTGTGCGCCTCCAGCGCCTCGTCCAGGGCGATGACCGCCTCCGCCGAGAGCAGCTCGAAGCCGGGGATGGACAGCTCGCCGCCGAGGTTGAACAGCTGGTGCTGCACCTCGACCAACAGGCTGCGCACCTCGTCTGGCAGAGACTCGCACAGCAGCAAGCCGAGAAAAGAGTTGAGCTCGTCCACATCGCCCATGGCCTGCACGCGCAGGTGGTGCTTGTGGACGCGGCTGTTGTCACCGAGGCCGGTGGTGCCGTCGTCGCCGGTGCGGGTCGCAATTTGGGTGAGGCGCTTGCCCATGTGGTCTGTCTTCCGGGGTCAGTCTGGCGCCCCGGCCGTGCCGGGACGAAGCCCCGATTGTGCAGGAGGCGGGACAAGGCGGCGGATCTGGCGGTCCTGCCAGGACGCGCAGCTCGCCAGCGCGACGAAGCCGCCCAAAAGGGCAAAGCCCATATCCGATTGGGTGTCGAAGGGGTCCCCCTGGGTGCCCAGGAATTCATCCGCCCCCTGGCCAAGTGCGACGGCCGCGCCCCATTCGATGAGCTCGTAACTCGCGCTGATCGCGAGCACCACGCACAGCACCAGAAAGCCCAGCATGCGCCGTCCACGGACCCAGGCTCCGCGAAGGAGAACTTCGCGGGCGACCAGGGCGGGCACGAATCCCTGGGCGAAATGACCCAGCTTGTCATAAGGGTTGCGGGCCAGGCCTAGCCAATCGGCTACCCAATGCCCCAGGGGCACGCGGGCATAGGTGTAGGCGCCGCCAGCCAGAAGAATGCAGGCGTGCAGGAAGATGCTCGCGTACAGCAAGGTCGACAGGGGAAAGCGGCGATAGCTCAGCCAAAGCACCGGCAAGGCGATGAACACGGGCGCCACCTCCAGCCACCAGGTGAGGCGGTCGAAAGGGCGCCAGCTGGAGAGAAGTATCAAAGTGATCAGTGCCAGTGAGGCACTGATGAGGAGCGGAGTTCTATCGCGGGAAGAAGGACGGTGTTCGGGGGTGGGCATGACGGGCTCGCTGCGTGAAGTCGGTCGATGCGTCACGCGGGGTGAGCAGCCGGTTCCTGCTGCCTCCTTTGCTTTGGCTGACCCCCGAGTTATCGGCTGAGCGAGCCGTGTCATCCCCGCCGGTAGTGCCGGCGGTGTCTGTGCTCGTCCGAGCAGCGCCTCACTCCCTGCGCAGGCGGTCGATCAGTCCGTTGAGTTCCTCGAGCGAGCCGAAGGCAATGGAAAGCTCGCCCATTTCTTCGATGCGCCCATGGCGCTTGACGCGCTTCTTCACACGCACCTCGACCGCGGCGGTGAGCAGGTCGGAGAGCTCCTCCTCCACCCGGCGCAGGTCGCGCGACTTTTCCTTCTTGGGCGTGGGCGAGACCAGATTGAACTCGGCACCGATCTTTTTGACCAGGCTCTCGGCCTCTCGTACCGACATCTGGCGCGCGGTGATCTGGTTGGCCGCCGTGATTTGGGCCGCCCGCTCCAGCGCGAGCAGCGCACGCGCATGGCCCATGTCCAGGTCGCCAGCCATCAGCATGGTCTGCACCGGGTCGGCCAGATTGAGGAGGCGCAGCAAGTTCGATGCGGCGCTGCGTGAGCGGCCTACCGCCTGGGCCGCCTGCTCGTGGGTCATGCCGAAGTCGCGGACCAGCCGCTGCAAGCCCTGGGCCTCCTCGAGCGGGTTGAGGTCTTCGCGCTGCATGTTCTCAATGAGCGCCATCGCGGCGGCGGACTCATCGGGCACATCGCGCACGAGCACCGGCACGCTTTCGAGGCCGGCCAGACGCGCTGCGCGCGAACGCCGCTCGCCGGCAATGATTTCGTACTTGCCGGCGTTGGGCCCCTTGTCCAGCTTGCGCACAAGGATCGGCTGCATGATGCCCTGGGCTTTGATGCTCTCGGCCAGCTCATAGAGCGCGCCTTCGTCCATGCGGGTGCGGGGCTGGTACTGCCCGGGCACCATGTCGTCCAGGCGCAGCGAAGCGGGCTGGCCGGGGTTCGGGGTGGCCGCGTCAGATGCAGCTTCCACTTTGGGTCCTAGCAGGGCCTCCAGGCCGCGGCCCAGACCCTTAGGTTTCTTGGTCACCATGGTTGTCTCGTCTTGGTTTTTGGTCATTCGGAAATCAGTGCGGCAAGCAGCGCGTGGCCTTCGGCCCAGTCGCCCAGGCCTGCTTCGGCGTTGATGTGGCCGGCCTCACCCGCGTCGTGAAAGCGTGCGCCCCAGTCGGCGGCCAGGCCTTGCGCCCGCTCGAAGCGGCAAAAAGGATCGTTGCGGCTGCCGACCAGCAG
>CANFQF010000256.1 GCA_947449025.1 Comamonadaceae bacterium | reverse complement strand
GCGATCGAGCGCCTGGGTGCCAAGCGCGACGGCGTGATTCGCCACCATGCGATGCGCCGGGATGGCACGGTGCGCGATACCGTGATGTACAGCGTGACCGCTGGCGAGTGGCCCGAGGTCAGTGCGCACCTGTCGCACCTGTTGTCGCCCCCGCTGGCGCACCTGCAGGCGCGGGGCGACCAGCCCTTGAGTACGCACTGAGCCACGCACTGAACCCCCGACGCAGACAGCCCCTCTCATGCTGATCGACTTTTTCTACACCCTGCGCGCCGCCAAGCTGCCGGTCTCGGTCAAGGAGCTGCTGTCCTTGCTGCAAGCCCTGGAGGCCGGCGTGATCGGCCCACGCAGCGAGGACGGCTGGTCGATCAACGACTTCTACTTCATCGCTCGCACCGTGCTGGTGAAGGACGAAAAGCACTACGACAAATTCGACCGCGCCTTCTCCGCCTACTTCAAGGGCGTGGAGATGCTGGCCGACTTCACCAAGGAATTGCCACTGGAGTGGCTGCGCAAAAACCTGGAGCTCGAGCTGTCGCCGGAGGACAAGGCCAAGATCGAGAAGATGGGGTGGGACGAGCTCATGGAGACGCTGAAAAAGCGCTTCGAGGAGCAAAAGGAGCGCCACGAGGGCGGCAACAAGATGATCGGCACCGGCGGCACATCGCCTTTCGGTGCCTTCGGCTACAACCCACAGGGCATCCGCATCGGACAGGACAAGAGCCGCAACAAGAGCGCGGTGAAGGTGTGGGACCAGCGCGCCTACAAAGACTACGACGACACCCAGGAACTGGGCACCCGCAACATCAAGGTGGCCCTGCGCCGCCTGCGCAAATTTGCCCGCGAGGGGTCGGCCGAGGAGCTGGACCTCGACGACACCATCCGCGCCACCGCGGCCAACGCCGGCTACCTCGACATCAAGATGGTGCCCGAGCGGCACAACAACGTGAAGGTGCTGCTGCTGATGGACGTGGGCGGGACGATGGACGAACACATCGCCCGGGTCGAAGAGATGTTCTCGGCGGCCAAGGCCGAGTTCAAGCACCTCGAGTTCTATTACTTCCACAACTGCGTCTACGACTTCATGTGGAAGAACAACAAGCGCCGCTTCGCGGAGAAGTTCCCCACCTGGGACATCATCCGCAAGTACAACAAGGACTACAAGCTGCTGTTCATCGGCGATGCGACCATGAGCCCGTACGAGATCCTGCAGCCCGGCGGCAGCGTCGAATACAACAACGAGGAAGCCGGCGCCGAGTGGATGCAGCGACTGACCCACGCCTTCCCCAAGTTCGCCTGGATCAACCCCGAGCCGCAGGGCGTGTGGCAGTACCGCCAGAGCATCTCCATCGTCCAGCAACTCGTGAGCCAGCGCATGTTCCCCATGACCCTCAAGGGCCTGGAAGAGGCCATGCGCATGCTGTCCAAATGAATACGCCCGTGCAGTTCTCGCGCCGCCAAGTGCTGGCCCTTTCGGCCACTCCCCTTCTGACCGGCACGGGGACAGGCGCCCGCGCCGCCGGCTGGCCCGAGCGCGCGGTGCGCATCGTCGTGCCCTTTGCCGCCGGCGCCGGCACCGACGCCATGGGCCGGTTGTTGGCCCAAAAACTCGGTGAGTTTCTAGGCGCCACCTTCGTCGTGGAAAACCGCGCCGGTGCCTCGGGCGCCATTGGCAGCCAGCATGTGGCGCAAAGCGCGCCCGACGGCCACACCCTGCTGCTGGTGGCCGCGCCCTTCACCACCGTGCCTGCGGTACTGCCCCAGGCCGGCTACGACCCCGTGCAGGGCTTCACCCCGGTGAGCATGGTGGCCGAGGGCCCGCTGCTCTGGGTATGCAACAAGGACCTCCCGGTCGCCAACCTGAGGGAGCTGGTCGAGTACGCACGGACCCGCCCGGGGCAGCTCAATTACGGTTCGGCCGGCGCCGGCGGCATCAACCACCTGGCGCTGGAAAGCCTCAAGGCCCGCACCGGTGTCGCCATCACGCATGTCCCGTATCGCGGCATCGCGCCTGCCACCTTGGACCTGGTGGCCGGGCAGATTCAACTGCTCACGGGCACCATCCCGGCGCTACTGCCCTTCATCCGCGACGGCCGGGTCAAGCCGCTGGCGGTGACCGCTGCCCGCCGCAACCCTGTGCTGCCCGAGGTGCATGGCCTCACTGAATCAGGCCTGGCCGGCACCGAAGTCACCAACTACTTCGGCCTGGTGGCGCCGCGTGGCACGCCGGCCGCCGTGGTCGAGCGGATCAACGAGGCCCTGCCCCGCATCTTGGCCCAGAGCGACGTGCAGGCCCGCTTCAAGACCGACGCGCTCGAGCCGTCTCGCCTGGGCCCGCAAGCACAGGCGGCCTTCATCGCACAGGACTACGCGGGTTGGCAAAAGGTCGCCGCGGCGCAGCAGATCAAGCTGGACTCGGTCTGAGGCGCTGCGGCTGTGCTACCAGTCCCGCTGGGTAGCCGCGTTCGATCCGGGGCCCGCTGACAGGAAAACGCCGCTTGCGGCGTTTTTTTATGTCAACACAATAATTGATGCGACTCGAGTTCGATCCGGCCAAGGCCGCCGCCAATCTGGCCAAGCACGGCCTGCGATTCGAAGACACCTGGCTGGTCCTGGAGTCCAGGTAACGACTCGATGTGCAAGTGGTCCGTGGGGGTGAGCAAAGGACGCCGTCCTTGTCGTACGTGCTGGGCTACTTGGCGGTTCTGAGGGTGGTCCACACCCCCCGGGGAGACGCAGTTCGCGTGATCAGTTTTAGGCGCGCAAGCGCAGAGGAATCGGAGGCCTATCGTGACTGGCTCGAAGACGATATCGAGTGAGCGATCAGCCATCTTGGCTGCACTGAAGCAGCAAGCCAAGGACGGCCACTACGTTTGGGATGGCCAATCGGAAGACGACCGGCCAGCAACAACTTCCGAGCTGGCGGCGGCTCGCAGCGAATCGCGCCAACATAGCCGTCCGGCGGTCACGGTCAAGCGGCCGATGCTGAGTATGCGGACCGACCCCGACGTTCTGGCCTACCTGCGCGGTACCGGCAAAGGATGGCAGACCCGCGTCAATGCGCTGCTGCGAGAAGCCGTCGCGAAAGGCAAGCTGTAGCACGCAGGCGAGCGCTGCACGCGCACTTGCGGGCGGGTGCCCTGGTCCGCGATTCGATGTCCCGACCGCCGCCTGAAGGTCCCAGCGGCGCGGTCAGGACGAACCAGCCGCAGCCTGCGCTTGCGCGTACAAGGCCCGCAAACGAATCTTGTCTACCTTGCCAATCGCGTTGCGGGGAAGCTCGTCGATGAAGACCAGATCCGACAGGCGCTGGGTGCGGCCGACGCGTTCGGCCAACCAGTCCATCAACGCCTTGGGCTCGGCCTGGGCCCCGGGGCGCAAGACCACATAGGCCACCGGCGTCTCGCCCCATTGCTCGGAGGGCACACCCACAACGCCGCATTCACCGACCGAGGGGTGGCCGCGCATCACGACTTCGAGGTCACTCGGGTAGATGTTGAACCCGCCGGAGATGATCATGTCCTTGCGGCGGCCCCGCAGCATCAGAAAACCGTCTTCGTCGAAACAGCCCAGGTCGCCGGTGCGGATGTAGCGCCGGCCTTCCTCGTCGAACCACTGGGCCTCGGCGGTGCGCGCCGGGTCGCCGTAGTAGGCGGTCATCATCGACAAAGAGTGCCCGACCACTTCACCCACGCGACCTGGCTCAGCCTCGAAGGCTTGCCCCTCTTCATCGAGCAGCCGGATCCTGTGGCCGGGTGTCGGCTGGCCCACGGTGTGCAGCTTGTCGGGATGCGCCTGGCAATCGAGCAGGAACGTGCCTCCGCCCTCGGTCATGCCATAGAGTTCCAGCATGCCACCCGGCCAGCGGCGCACGATGTCGGCCTTCAGGTCCGCGCGAAAGGGCGCGCTGGTACTGAGCTTCATGACGAAGGCACT
>CANFQF010000255.1 GCA_947449025.1 Comamonadaceae bacterium | reverse complement strand
GTTTTTGCGCCCTCGCCAGCCTCGCCCTGGCGGTGTGGAGTCCGCTGCCGGCCACGGCCCAGGACGCTTACCCGAACAAGGCCATCCGCCTGGTGGTGCCCGTTCCCCCGGGCGGTGCCGCCGACGGCATGGCGCGCCTGGTGGCCGAGCATCTGCAGGCCAAGTGGGGCCAGCCGGTGGTGGTGGACAACAAGCCCGGGGCCGGCTCGTCCGTCGGCATGGCCCTGGTGGCCAAGGCGCCGGCCGATGGCTACACCCTGGGACTGGGCAACATCGCGGCCAATGCGATCAACCCGGCGCTGCAGCCGGCGCAGTTTCCCTACCACCCGGTGAAGGACTTTTCTGCCATCAGCGTTGTCGGCGTGACGCCGCTGGTGCTGGTGGTCAATGCCGAAAAGGTGCCCGTCAAATCGGTGACCGAATTCGTCGCCTACCTCAAGACGCACCCCAACCTGGCCTACGGCTCGTCGGGCGTTGGCTCGTCACTCCATCTGGCGATGGAGCTGTTCCTGCAGAAGACGGGCACGAAGATGCTGCATGTGCCCTACAAGGGCTCGGCACCGATGATCACCGACCTGCTGTCGGGCCAGGTGGTCGCCTCGATCGATGCGGCTGCGACCAGCATGCCACATGTGCAATCGGGCAAGCTGCGTGCCCTGGCCGTCACCGCTTCGGAGCGCGTTTTCTTCGCCCCTGAACTGCCCCTGATGCGCGACCTGGTCTCCGGGTTCGAGATGCGCCCCTGGCACGGCCTGATCGCGCCGGCCGGGACGCCAAATGCCATCTTGACCAAGGTCTCCCAGGAAGTGAACGCCTTCCTGCGCACCCCCGCCGCCCAGGCCAAGCTGCAGGACCGCGGCATCGTCCCGGCAGGCAACACCCCGGCTGAATTCCAGGCCTTCATGGCCAGCGAGTTCGAGACCTACCGCAAGGTGATTCAGGACGCAGGCATCAAGGCGGACTGACCCCTTCAGACTGGACCGCCAGACGCAATCACCGCACCGAAAGATTTCATGACTCGCATCACACGCCGTCACCTCGCGGCGACCTGCGCGCTGGCCGGGCTGGCACTCCTGCCAGGCCTCAGCGCCGCACAAACGGCCTGGCCCTCCAAGCCCCTGACCGTGGTCGTACCCTTTGCGCCTGGGGGTGCAGGTAACGGCTCCCTGCGCATCCTCTCGGAGATCATCGGTCCGCAATTGAATCAGGCGATCGTTGTCGACAACCGGCCCGGCGCCGGCGGCATCACCGGCACGGCAACGGTGACCAGCAGCAACGACGACCACCTGTTTCTCATGGGCAGTACGTCGATGACGATCCTGCCGGCACTGCGTAAGGACATGCCCTACGACACGCAGCGTGATCTCAAGCCGGTCGGGATGATCTCCTCCCAGCCCATGGTGCTCGCTGTCGCTGCGAATTCGACGCTGCGAACGCTGGACGATCTGGTCAACCAGGGACGCACCGGCAACCTCTCGGCGGGCAACAGCGGCGTCGGCACGCTGTCTCACCTCGCCACCGAGTTGATCAATCACAAGCTCCAGACCCGCATCACGGCTGTCCCCTACAAGGGAGACAACGTGCTGCTGCCCGACGTCGCCTCCGGCGCGATCTCGATCGGCATGGTCAACCTGCCGGTGGCGCTTCCCTTGATCCAATCAGGGCGGCTGCGCGCACTGGCCGTGACCTCGCAGCAACCCGTCGCCAGCCTGCCGGGGGTCCCGGTCCTGCGGACGCTGGGTGACGAGTTTGTGATCACTGGCTGGGCGGCGCTCTTTGCTGCGCGCAATGTGCCGGCGGCCGAGGTCGAGCGCGTGGGCGTTCTGCTGCGGCAGGCACTGGCCCAGGGGGCGGTGAAGGAAAAGTTCGCGGCCTTCGGGGTTGCGCCCGAGGTTGCCACCCCGACCCAACTCAACGCATTCATTCAAGGCGAAACCCGGCGCTGGGCCGACGTGGTGAGCAGCCGCGGCATCAAGCTCGAATGAGCGCGGTCCGCACACTCCACAAAAAAAGTTGAGCAACGTGACACAAGAAACCTCGGCCGTGAAGATCAGCGGCGTCTTCCCCGTTCTGCCCACCCCCTTCGACCCGCAGGGCCAGCCCGACGTCGCCTCTCTGCGGCGCCTGGTGCGCTACCTCTTGCGCTGCGGCGTGGACGGCATCACCTTTCCGGGCGTGGCCAGCGAGTTTGCCCAGCTCAGTGAAGACGAGCGCCGGCAACTGCTGGAAGTGGTGCTGTCCGAGACCGGCGGGCGGGTGCCCGTGGTGGCAGGCGTCACCAGTTCCGACGCCGAGATGACGCTGCGGCTGGCGCGCCATGCCAGGGACAAGGGCGCCCAGGCCCTGATGGTGGCAGCGCCGCCCCAGTGGAACGAGGCCGGCCCGCAAATCGCCTACTTCGAGCGCCTGGCGCAAGCCGTGCCCGGGCTGGCCCTCATGCTGCAGAACGTGCCGCCGCCTGTCGGCGCGGGCCTGGCGCCCAAGGTGCTGCTGGAGGTGGTGCGGGCCGTACCAGCCATCCGCTACATCAAGGAAGAAGCACTGCCCAGCGGCCAGCGACTGAGTGTGGTGCTCGCCGACGCACCGACCAGCCTGCTGGGCGTGCTCGGCGGCGCAGGGGGCCGCTACATCACCGACGAACTGCGCCGGGGCGCCTGCGGCACCATGCCGGCGATTGAACTGGCCGAGGTGCATGTGGCGCTCTTCGTCGCCCACCGCGCGGGTCACGAGGGCCGGGTGCGCGAGCTCTTTACCCGCATGCTGCCGGTCCTCAACACCCAGGCGGTGTTTCGCTGGGCGCTGACCAAGCAGGTGCTGCTGCAACGAGGGCTGATTGACCACGGCGGCCAGCGCATAGACGGTCCCCGCCTGGACGCGATGGACCGCGCAGACCTCGACGCCTTCCTCGCCGATCTCGGGGACCTGCTGCTGCCGCCCGAGGCACTGAGCGCGTTGAGGAACAATCCGGCCTGAACCGGGAGCGCCTGTTGACAGCCTCGAAATTGCCGCGAATCCAGAAGGTCGAATCCTTCATCATTTCAATCCCGCGCGACACGCCTTACCTCGGCCCGCTCGGGCCCGGCGAGCAGGTCAACGCGCGCGGCTACCTGGTCCGCCAGGGCAACCGCACCATCTACCCCAGCACCGATATGTCGGTGCTGGTCAAAATCACCGCCGAAGACGGCACCGTGGGCTGGGGCGAGACCTACGGCATCGTTGCACCACAGGCGGTCACCAGCATCGTCGACGACGTGCTCGGGCCGGTGATCCTCGGGCGCGACCCGTCCGACCCGATGGTGATCCAGGAAGACCTCTACGACCTGATGCGGGTGCGCGGTTTTTCTGGCGGCTATTACGGCGACGCCATCGCTGGCGTGGACATCGCCGTCTGGGACCTGTACGGCAAGTGCGTGAACCTTCCGGTAGTCAAACTGCTCGGGGGGCAACGTAGCACCCGCATCCCCGCCTACATCTCCGGCCTGCCGGGCAAGACGCTGGACGAGCGGCTGGCGCTGGCGCGCAGCTTCCAGGCGCGCGGCTTCAAGGCCTTCAAGTACGCGGCGGCGGTGTCCTTCGACGGCATCGTCGAAGAGATGCGGGCCCTGCGCGAAGGCCTGGGGCCCGATGTGGAGTTGATGGTCGACCTGCACTGGAAGTTCAGCGCCCAGGAGGCGATTCAACTGATCGACCGGCTCATGCCCTGGCGGCCCTGCTTCGTAGAGGCGCCTTGCGCGCCGGAAGACGCCGAGGGCCAGGCCCAGGTGGGCGCTCGGGTGCGGGTGCCGCTGGCGCTCGGCGAAGAGTGGCACACCCTCTACGAATACCGGTCACGGATGGAGCGCCGCGGCATGTCCATCGTGCAGCCCGAGATGGGGCACACGGGCCTGAGCCAATTCATCCAGATCGGCCGCATGGCGCAGGCCTTTCACATGCGGGTCATGCCGCATGCCAGCAT
>CANFQF010000254.1 GCA_947449025.1 Comamonadaceae bacterium | reverse complement strand
TCGAGCTGCTGGCGCACGCCCGGGTCGTCCAGCGCCTTCTTCACCTCGGCGTGGATGCGGCTCACCACCGCCGGGGGCGTGCCCGCCGGCGCCATGAGCAAGATCCAGGCGGTGGCGTCAAAGCCGGGGATGAACTCCGAAATCGCCGGCACGCCCGGCAACTGGGGAGAGCGCTTGAGAGACGTTACCCCCAGGGCAACAACAGCGCCGGATTTGATTTGCCCGACGAGCGAAGGCAGGCCTTCGACGCCCACCTGCACGTCGCCGGCCATCACGGCCTGAACCGCCGGCGCGCCACCGCGGTAGCCCACGTGGGTCAGCTTGATGCCGGCGTCGGCCTTGACCAACTCCATCACCAAATGCGACGTCGTGCCTGCGCCCGAGGAGGCGTGGGCCAGCTTGTCCGGCTGCGCCTTGGCGGTGGCGATGAACTCGGGCAGGCTCTTGAAGGCCTGCTTGGGGCTGGTCACCACGACCTGGGGGAAATAGACCAACTGCGTCACCGGCACGAAGTCCTTGATCGCATCGTAGGGCAGCTTGGCAAACAGATAGGGGTTGATGGCCATCGTGCCGGGCGAGCCCAGGAGCAAGGTGTAGCCGTCGGGCTTGGCGCGGGCGGCGAACTCGGTGCCGATGTTGCCGCTGGCCCCCGTCTTGTTGTCGATGTTCATGCCCTGGTTGGTGTTGGCCGCCATGCGCTGGGCCACGATGCGGGCCACCACGTCGACCGCGGAGCCGGCCGCGAAGGGGTTGACCCAGGTCACCGGCCGGCTGGGCCAGTCGGACTGGGCGATGGCGCCCAGCGGGGCGAGCACGGCGAGCAGGGCTGGCAAGGCGGCGCGTGCCAGGCGGCGGCGCGAGATGAACGGGGTCATGCGGGGTCTCTCCTTCTTGTTGAAATCGGGGGGCAACAGACCCTGGCCGCCAACATAGGCGGTGGCCTGCAAGCCCCTTCAAGCCGTTTTATAGCGCAAAGCAGCTTCTCTATACTGCGCAGGATCCCTGCGGCCATGGCCCAGCTCCTATCAAGAAGGCAAAAACAAGATGAATTCCAACGAGACCAGCGTCTGGCGTGGCCGGACTTCCCAATGGGTCAACTTCCCCGCCTTCCTGTTGTGGGGCCTGCTGGCGCTGACCGTGGTCCTGCTGCCGATATCGGTGGGGGTCATCCTCTGGCGCTACCTGGTGGTGCGCAACGAGGAATACGAGTTGAGCAACGAGCGGCTGCAAATGCACTCGGGCGTCTTGAACAAGCGCACTAGCGAGATCGAGCTGTACCGGGTGACCGACACCCAGTTCGAGCAACCCTTCTGGCTGCGGCTTGTCGGTCTGGCCCATGTGGTGGTCATCTCCTCCGACAAGCTCTCGCCCGAGACCCGCATTCGCGCCGTGCCGGATGCGCGCCAACTGCGCGAGAACCTGCGGGCCATGGTCGAGGCGCGCCGCGGCGCCAAGGGCGTGCGGATCTCTGAGCTCGAGTGACCGTGGGGTTGCCCGCTCGCCCCAGGGCAGCGCGGCCACCCCTGCGCTAAAGTCGCGGGCGAGTTCAACCAGACGCGGCGCGTCGAGACCTTCCCGACGCCAGCCCGACACAAAAATCACCGAGATCACGGAGACATCCACATGGCCAACCCAATTCAAGGCTCTCCCTCACGCCGCCAGTGGCTTGCCCAGGCCGGCGCCTGGCTCGGCGCCGCCGGGGCCACCGGGACCGCCCCTAGCGCCTGGGCCCAGGCGGTTGCAGGCAACAGCGCCCCGATCCGCATCCTGGTGGGCGCCTCCCCGGGCGGCTCGACCGACACCCTGGCGCGTGCCGTCGGCACCGAAATGGGCAAGTTGCTCGGGCGCCAGGTGATCGTCGAAAACCGCGCTGGCGCCGGTGGCAACCTGGCCGCTGACGCGGTGGCAAAGGCAGCGCCCGATGGCAACACCCTTCTCATGAGCTTTACCAGCCATGCGATCAACGCCTCGCTCTACCCCACCCTGCCCTTCGACCCGGTCAAGGACTTCACCGCGCTGACCTGCGTGGCCACCCAGCCCTCGGTGCTGGTGGCGCACCCGTCGGTGCCAGCCAAGGACGTGAAAGAGTTGATCCAGTACGCCAAGACGCGTCCGGGCAAACTCAATTTCGCGATTGGCGGCGTCGGCTCTTCGCTGCATCTGGCGGGCGATTTATTCAAGATGCAGTCGGGCCTGTTCATCGTGAACATCCCCTACAAGGGCACGGCGCCGGCGGTGCAAGACGTCATCGCTGGCCAGGTCGACCTGATGTTCGCGCCTCTGGTCAACACGATTCCCAACATCCGCGCCGGCCGGCTCAAGGCACTGGGCGTCACCAGCAAGCAGCGCCTGCCCCAGTTCCCCGACGTGCCAGCCATCTCCGAGGCCCTGCCCGGCTACGAGTCGAGCGCCTGGTTTGGCCTCTTCGGGCCCGGCCGCATGGACCCGTCCCTGACCCGGCGCATCTCCGATGCGGCGCGTCAGGCGGTGCAAAGCCCGGACGTTCGCCGCCGGATTGAGGGCGACGGCGCCTCAGCGGTGGGCAACCCGCCGGAGGAGTTCTCCCGCTTCGTGCAGGCCGAGATCGATCGCTGGGGCCAGGTGGTTCGCTTTTCGGGGGCCAAGCCGGAGTAAAGCTGCTCTGACTCGCACTTCAGTTTGATCACCGACCTTCACTTCTATGCCGTGGCCGCGCCCGCGGTCCTTCTGCTGGGCCTGAGCAAGAGCGGTTTTGGCTCCGGGTTCGGTTCACTGGCGGTGCCGATGATCGCCCTCATGGTGCCGGTACCCCAGGCCGCGGCCATTTTGATGCCAGTGCTGCTGGTCATGGACCTGCTTGGCCTGCAAGCCTTCCGCGGTCACTATGACAAGGCCTTGCTGCGCTTCATGCTGCCCTTCGGGCTGCTGGGCATCCTCATCGGGCTGCTTTCGTTCAGGCTGCTCGACTCACGATGGGTCGCCGGTCTGGTGGGCGTGTTCACCCTGAGCTTTCTGGCGCAGCGCCTTCTTTGGCCACCGAAACCAGACAGCAAACCACCGCCGCGATGGATCGGCGCCATCCTGGTGGCTTGCTCGGGATTCACCAGCTTCATTGCCCACGCGGGCGGCCCGCCGATGAACGCCTTCGCCATTCCGCTCAAGCTCAGGCCGCTGGTGTTCACCGCCACCACGTCCTTCTTCTTCTTCGTCATCAACCTGAGCAAGTGGCTTCCGTATGCCGCCCTCGGTTTGATCGACATGACCAATATGGCCACCTCGCTGGCGCTATTGCCGATTGCCCCCATCGGGGTGTGGCTCGGCGTGCGCCTTGCGCACCGTATCCAGCCCACGCTTTTTTACCGCCTGGTCTACGCAGGCATGTTCACCGCCGGCATGAAGCTGGTGTGGGACGGATTTCTGGCGGGGCACTGAGCCCCGCCCCGGTCACGCGACGGGGCACAAGCCGGTAGCGACCTAGCTCTCGAGGTCGAGCTTGCGCTCGCGGGCCACCCGGGTCCAGCGCTCGATGTCGGCCTTCACATAGGCAGCAAACGCATCAGGCGTCATGGGCCGCAAGGCCACCGCCTCGGCCGAGAGCTTCTCTTGAAAGTCCTGCTGCCCCAGCACCGTATTGAGCGCATCGACCAGCGTCTTGACCACGGCCGGAGGCAGGCCGGCCGGGCCCATGATGCCGTACCACTGCTCGCCGTCGAAACCCTGCAGGCCAGATTCTGCAAACGTGGGCACATCCGGCAGCAGTGGGTGGCGCTTGGGCCCGGTCACCGCCAGGGGCCGCATACGGCCGGTGCGGATATGGCCCACCGCGCCCGCCAGGCTGGGGAAGGACGCCTGCGTCTGGCCAGCGATCAGGTCCACGTTGGCCGGCGCCACACCCCGATAAGGGATGTGGGTCATGAAGATACCGGTTTGCAGTTTGAACAACTCCCCCACCAGATGCGTCAAGGTGCCGGACCCGGCGGAGCCATAGG
>CANFQF010000253.1 GCA_947449025.1 Comamonadaceae bacterium | reverse complement strand
TTGCCATCCGCAACCTGCGCCGCGACGGCAACGAGCAGGTAAAAAAGCTGGTCAAGGACAAGCTGGCCTCTGAAGACGACCAAAAGCGCGCCGAGGCCGACATCCAGAAGGTGACCGACAAGCACATTGCTTCGATCGACACCCTGGTGTCCGCCAAGGAACAAGAGATCCTGGCGGTCTGAGCGGCCCCGGCGTCCGACCAAGCCGAGCCTGTGCCGCGCCAACGTCCGACGCCAACCCGCTTGTCACGCTGCTTGTCGCGCCGCTTGTCGCGTATGGTGTCGACGCCGCCCCTGTCACCGCACGCGTGCCGCATGCCCGAGCGCCGCATCCCACAGGCCGGGCCGTGATCGCCACCATTCCCCACCATGTCGCCATCATCATGGATGGCAACGGTCGCTGGGCTGCGTCACGCTTCATGCCGCGCCTGGCCGGTCACAAGCGGGGCCTCGATGCCCTTCACACCTGCGTGCGCCATTGCGGCGACCGGGGGGTCAAGGTGCTCACCGTGTTCGCCTTTTCCTCCGAGAACTGGAGCCGCCCGCCCGAAGAGATCTCCGGCCTGCTGGACCTGCTGGCCAACGCCTTGAAGCGCGAGATCGCGCCGCTGCACGCCCAAGGGGTGCGGCTGCACTTTGTGGGCGACCGCAGCCGGCTCTCCCCCAAGGTGCAAGCCGGGCTGGCCGATGCCGAGGCGCTGACCGCAGCCAATGAGCGCCTGGTGTTCAACATCTGTTTCAACTACAGCGGCCGCTGGGATATTGCCCAGGCCGCCGCCCGCGTGGCCGAGGAAGGCCGGGCCATCACCCCCGACAGCCTGGCCGGGTCGCTGGCCCTGGCCCATGTGACCGATCCCGACCTGCTGATTCGCACCGGAGGCGAGCACCGCATCAGCAACTTCCTGCTGTGGCAGGCCGCCTATACCGAGCTGTATTTCACCGACAAGCTCTGGCCCGAGTTCGGCCCCACCGATCTGGACGCCGCCCTGGCCGACTTCGCCCGGCGCGAGCGCCGTTTTGGCAAGACCTCCGAGCAGGTGCGCGTGGCGCAGGCGGCCGCGCAGCGGCAGGCCGCCTGAGCGCGCTGAACTGACCATGCTGCTGCAACGCGTGATCACCGCCCTGGCCTTGCTGGCGGTGCTGCTTCCCGCGCTGTTTTGGCCCAGCCCGATTCCGTTTGCGGTGGTGGTGCTGGTGCTGCTGACCGCTGGGGCCTGGGAATGGGGCCGCCTCAATGGGCTTGCGCGGGCCGGCTCCCTGGCCTGTGGCGCCGCCTGTCTGTCCCTGTGCGGCCTGGCCTGGCAGGCGGGCCTCGTGGGGCGGCCGTTGCCGCTCCTGTGGGTGGGCGCGGGCGCGCTGTGGGTGTTGGGTGGGGCGCAGGTGCTGCGCCGGGGCGTGGCCGGTTGGCCGCTGCTGTCCCGAGGCATCCGGGTGGTGGTCGGGGTGCTGGCGCTGTGGCTGGCTTGGCTGGCGCTGGCGCAGGCGCGCGCCGTGGGCATCAATTTCCTGTTGTCGGTTTTCGTGCTGGTTTGGGCTGCGGATGTGGCCGCGTATTTCGCGGGCCGGGCCTTTGGCCTGCGCCTGGTGTCGGTGCGGCTGGCGCCGGCCGTCAGCCCTGGCAAGAGCTGGGAGGGCGCCTGGGGCGGCATGCTGGCCGTCGTGGCGGTGGCCCTGGTCTGGCAGCAGATCGACGCCACCTGGGGGCAGGCGGGCGGCTGGTCGGCCAGTGTGTACACCCGTCTGGGCGAGCGCGGCCCAGTGCTGGGGCTGCTGGCCCTCTTGTTCCTGGCCGCAATGAGCGTGGTGGGCGACCTGGTCGAATCTTTGGTCAAGCGCGCCGCCGGCGTGAAGGATTCCAGCGGCCTGCTGCCCGGGCATGGCGGCGTGCTCGATCGCGTGGACGCCTTGCTTCCGGTGCTGCCCTTGGCCATGATGCTGGTCGCAATCTAAGAGAACGCATGACCCGACAACGCATTACCGTTTTGGGTGCCACCGGCTCCATCGGCACCAACACCCTGGACGTCATCGCCCGCCATCCGGACCGCTTTGAGGTGTTTGCGCTCAGCGCCGCACGTCAGGTGGAGCCGCTGCTGGCGCAATGCGCCCAGTTTCGCCCGCGCTTTGCGGTCATGGCCGACGCCGCGGCCGCGGCGCAACTGTCTGACCGGCTGGCTGCCGAGGGCCTGCCCACCCGGGTCCTGGCCGGGCCGGGCGCAATGTCCGAGATTGCGGCCCACCCGGAGGTCGACATGGTGATGGCGGCCATCGTGGGCGCCGCGGGCCTGGCGCCCTGCCTGGCGGCGGCGCGCGCTGGCAAGCGCCTGCTGCTGGCCAACAAGGAGGCCCTGGTGGTGGGCGGCGACGTGTTCCTCGAGGCCGTGGCCCAGGGCGGAGCCACCTTGCTGCCCATCGACAGCGAGCACTCGGCCATCTTCCAGTCCCTGCCCGAGGACCGGAGCACCTGGGAGGCACGGGTCGAGAAGATCATCCTCACCGCCTCCGGGGGGCCGTTTCGCACGTGGGCACCCGCGCAGCTGCGCGAGGTGACGCCCGAGCAGGCCTGCAAGCATCCCAACTGGGTGATGGGCCGCAAGATTTCGGTGGACTCGGCCACCATGATGAACAAGGCCCTCGAGGTGATCGAGGCGCGCTACCTGTTCGGCCTCGCGCCCGAGCGCCTCGAGGTGGTGATTCACCCGCAGAGCGTGGTGCATTCGATGGTGCAGTACCGCGACACCTCGGTGGTGGCGCAGCTGGGAACGCCCGATATGCGGGTGCCCATTGCCTACGGCCTGTCCTGGCCCGAGCGCATTGCATCCGGGGCGCAAGCGCTCGATTTTTCGGCCCTGTCCGACCTGCGTTTCGAGTCACTGGACAGCCACGGCCACCGCGAGCGTTTCGCGGGCCTGGCCCTGGCCTGGCAGGCGCTGAAGGCGGCGCCGGGCACGACCGCAGTGCTCAACGCCGCCAACGAAGTGGCGGTGGCGGCCTTCCTGGATCGGCGCATTCGCTTCGACCAGATCCACGCGCTCAACCTGGCCACGCTGTCGGCGGTGCAGCCCGAGCATCCGCGCAGTCTGGACGACCTGCTGGCGCTCGACGCGCGCAGCCGACAGGCCGCCGCCGATCGCATCGGCGCGCTGACTTGATGCGAACACCGCAAGCGATGACCTGGCGCGCTGCCCTGACCTGATGCTCACCGTCCTCGCCTTCGCCGTCGCTCTGGGGCTGCTGATCACCGTGCACGAGTACGGCCACTACCGCGCCGCCATTGCGTTTGATGTGAAGGTGCTGCGTTTTTCCGTTGGCTTTGGCCCCGTGCTGCGGCGTTGGAAGCCGCGTCACCCTCGACCGGGCCAGGACACCGAGTTCACCCTCTGCGCGCTGCCGCTGGGCGGCTATGTGCGCATGCTCGACGAGCGCGAGGCGCCGGTCGCGCCAGACCTGTTGCACCGCGCCTTCAACCGCGCCCCGCTGCGCGCTCGCTTTGTGATCGTGGCCGCCGGTCCGCTGGCCAACCTGGCCCTGGCGGTGCTGCTGTATGCCGCAGCGTCCTGGTGGGGGCAGGAGGCGCCGCGCGCGCTGCTGTCGGCACCGGTGGCCGGTTCGCTGGCCGAGCGTGCCGGCCTCGTTGGCGGCGAAGAGGTGCTGGGCGTGGCCGAAGCCGAGGTGGACGCTTCGGGCACTGTGGCGAGCGGGCCGGATGGCCCTGCCGGCATGGATTCGGTCGACTCCTTCGACGAACTGCGCTGGCGCCTGATGCGCGCCGCCATTGAGGGCCGTGACCTGCGCCTGGAGGTGCAGCCCTCGGGTGGCGGCGGCCCGCGCACGATCGGCCTGCCCCTGTCCTCGCTCGGCGCGACCGATGCCGACGCGGGCTTGCTTCGGCGCATCGGCATCGTCTCGCCCCTGTCGCAGCCGGTCATCGGCCGTGTGGTCCCCGGTGGCGCCGCTGAACGCGCTGGCTTGCAGTCGGGCGACCGGGTGCTGTCGGCCGGTGGGCTGGC
>CANFQF010000252.1 GCA_947449025.1 Comamonadaceae bacterium | reverse complement strand
CGGGCAACTACATCGTCGAGGGGCGCAAGAAGGATTTGATCAACCGCGGGGGCGAAAAGATCAGCGCCGAGGAAGTGGAAAACCTGATCCTCATGCACCCGGCGGTGCAGAACGTGGCCTGCGTGCCCATGCCTGATGCGGCCATGGGCGAAAAGATGTGCGCCTACGTCATCTTGCGGCCTGGCACCGACCTCAAGCTGGGCGAACTGGTGGCCTTCCTCCTCACCAAGGAAATCGCCAAGTTCAAGCTGCCTGAGCGGCTGGAGACGCTGGCCGAATTCCCGGTCTCCACGTTTGGCAAGGTTTCTAAAAAGGCCCTGGGCGAGCAAATCACCGCCAAACTCGCGGCCGAACGCGCCGGCCTGCCAACCTGATCCCCTTCACGAAAGACATCCCCGTGCGAATCATTGACCTGCACTGCTACCCCGGCACCTCCACCTGGATCGAGTCCCAAGGCCCCTACCCGGGGGAACTGGCCCGCTACTGGAAACGCGAGTGGGTGGGCAAGAGCGAAACGGACGTGATCCAGGAGTTCACCGACGCCGGCGTCGAGGCCTGCCTGGTGGCCCTGGACCTGGAGACCACCATTGACGCGGCCGCCTGCACCAACGAGTACGTGCACGAGATGTGGAAGCGACACCCGAATCGCATCGTCCAATGCTGGGGCGCCGTAGAGCCCGCCAAGGGCGAGATCGCGATGAAGCAGGTGCGCAAGGCAGTGAGCGAGCTGGGCTTCATCGGCTTTCACTTCCACCCCATCATGCAGCACTTCGGCGTGAGCGACCGCCGCTACTACCCGCTGATGGAGGAGATCGCCAGCCTGGGCGCAGCGGTGATGATCGACGTAGGCACCACCGGCATGGGTGCCGGTATGCCCGGCGGCAATGGCGCGGTGATTCGCCATGCACACCCCAAACACATCGACCAGCTCGCGGCCGACTTTCCCAATTTGAAAATCATCATGGCCCACCCGGGCTGGCCCTGGGTCGACGAAACCACCGCGGTGGCCCTGCACAAAGGCAACGTCTACTGGGAGATGTCGGGATGGGCACCCAAGCACTTTCCAGGCAATCTCAAGGTCGACATCCGAGGCCGACTGCAGGACAAAATCATGTTCGGCAGCGACTACCCCAGCCTGCCCTACGAACGCATCCTCCGCGAGTGGTCCGAGCTGGGCTACAAAGATGAAATCATGGAAAAAATCATGCACGGCAACGCAGAGCGTGTGCTGGGCCTGTGAAGGGACACACGATGCGTACGGTTTATCTTTGTGACGGCGTCCGCACGCCGATCGGCCGCTACGGCGGCGCCCTTTCGTCCGTCCGCACCGACGACCTCGGCGCACTCCCCATCCAGGCGCTGATGGCGCGCCACCCGTCCCTCGACTGGGGCGCGCTGGAGGAGGTGTATTACGGCTGCGTCAACCAGGCCGGAGAAGACAACCGCAACGTGGCCCGCATGAGCGCTCTGCTCGCCGGCCTGCCCGTCACCGTCGGCGCTGCCACCTTGAACCGCCTGTGCGCCTCTGGCCTCGAGGCGGTAGCCAGCGCCGCCCGCGCCATCGCCTGCGGCCAGGTCGACTTGGCTCTGGCCGGTGGTGTGGAGAGCATGAGCCGCGCGCCCTTTGTCATGCCCAAGGCCACCAGCGCCTTCTCCCGCGCAAACGAGGTACACGACACCACCATCGGCTGGCGCTTCGTCAACCCACGCATGCACGAGAGGCACGGCACCGACGCGATGGGCGAGACCGCCGAGAACGTGGCCGAGGAACACGGCATCTCGCGCGCTGACCAAGATGCGTTTGCCTTGACCAGCCAACAACGCACCGCCCAGGCCCAGGCCGAGGGCTGGTTCGACGGCGAGATCATTCCGGTGCAGGTGGCGGGCCGCAAGCGCGGCGAGACGGTCACCGTCTCGCGCGACGAACACCCCCGCGCTGACACCACGCTCGAGAGCCTGACCGCACTCAAGCCGGCCTTCCGCAAGGGCGGCACGGTCACCGCCGGCAATTCCTCTGGCGTGAACGACGGCGCAGCCGCCTTGCTGCTCGCGAGCGAGGCCGCCGTGGCCCGCCACGGGCTCACGCCCATTGCTCGCATCACTGGCTATGCCAGCGCCGGCGTGGCGCCTCGGGTCATGGGCATCGGCCCGGTGCCGGCAACGCAGCGCCTCATGGCGCAGTTGGGCCTGTCCATCGGCGACTTTGACGTCGTCGAACTCAACGAGGCCTTCGCCTCTCAAGGCTTGGCGGTCCTGCGCGCGCTGGGCCTGCCAGACGACGGTGCACATGTGAACCCGCATGGCGGCGCGATCGCCCTGGGGCACCCCCTGGGCATGTCGGGCGCCCGCCTGGCGCTCACCGCCGCTCGCCAGCTGCAAGTGACCGGTGGCCGCCACGCACTGGCCACGATGTGCATTGGCGTGGGCCAAGGCGCCGCGCTCGCCCTGTCCAAGGCCTGAGACCCGTCGCGTCTCGGCTGCCTGGCCCCAAGGGCGGCCCGGCCTTCGACCGGGCCGCCGACCCCCACCCCCGCCTGAAGGACAATGAATCCATGAACTCCGATTTCCTTCTCATTGAACGCCGCGGCCCGGTGGCCGTCCTCACCCTCAACCGCCCCGACACACGCAACGCCCTGAGTGGCGAGGAGTGTTTCGGCGCCTTCGAGCAGGTATTTGCCGACCTCAATGCCGACACCTCGGTGCGCGCGGCGATTCTCACCGGCGCCGGCAGTGCTTTTTGCTCTGGCGGCAACGTTGCCGAGATGCGAGACCGCACCGGTATGTTCGGCGGCTCGCCCGAGCAGATCGCCCAGAACTACCGCCAAGGCATACAGCGCATCCCGCGGGCCTTCCAGACCCTGCAGGTGCCCATCATCGCGGCGGTGAACGGCGCCGCCATCGGCGCGGGCAACGACCTGGCCTGCATGTGCGACATCCGGATCGCGTCGAGCACCGCCAAGTTTGCCGAGAGCTTTGTCAAAGTGGGTATCGTCCCCGGGGATGGCGGCTGCTGGTTCCTGCCCCGGATCGTGGGCTTTTCGCGCGCTGCCGAAATGGCGCTCACCGGGGAGACCCTGGGCGCCGAAGAAGCCCTGCGCATGGGCCTCGTCTCGCGTGTGGTGGAGCCCGCAGCGCTGATGGATGCGGCGCTGGAGCTGGCAAACCGCATCGCCGCCAACCCGCCGCAGGTGCTGCGCTGGACCAAGCAGCTGCTGCTGCAGGCGCGCACCGGCACGCTCGACGAAGCGCTCGACTACGCGGGCCGCTACCAAGGGCTGGCGCACCACACCGCCGACCACACCGAGGCGGTGACGGCCTTCTTCGAAAAGCGCCCACCGGTGTTCAAGGGATAGGGACCCGAGGGTCGACAGCGTTTGCCGATTGGCATCCTGCTCAGGTTGAACACCCTGTGCGCGGGGCGCACGATGGAAACGCGACGCTCGCTGCACACAAGGACAAAATGAACACCACGACGACGGGCCATCAAAATGCCCCGGCGGCAGATGCGCCGGTTTTGCTGGAGGAGCACCCACACCCCGGCGTGGTGCTCCTGCGCCTGCACCGGCCTGCCGCGCTCAATGCCCTCAACCTGCAATTGCGCCGCGCCCTAGCCGAAGCCTTCCTGCGGCTGGACGCCGACCCGGAGGTACGAGTCATCGTACTGGCGGGCAGCGCCAAGGCCTTTTGCGCCGGCGCCGATCTCACCGAATATCGCGACGCGGACCCGCTCGAAATCATGTCACGGCGCATGGACCTGCTCTGGGACGCCATCGGCAAATGCAGCAAGCCCGTGGTCGCTGCAGTGCGGGGCTGGGCCCTGGGCGGCGGCTGCGAGGTCGCGATGCATGCCGACATTCTGATCGCCGAGCGCAGCGCGAAGTTCGGCCAGCCCGAGGTGAAGGTGGGCATCATGCCCGGCGGCGGCGCGACGCAGCGCCTCACCCGCGCGGTGGGCAAGTTCCGGGCGATGAACATCCTCATGCGAGGGGAACCCTTCTCGGGCGAAGAGGCCCTGGCCTGGGGTCTGGCCAGCGAGTTGGCCGAGGACGGACAGGCCGAAACGCGCGCGCTCACCCTGGCCCGCGAGCTGTGCGAGCTGCCGCCATTGGCCCTGCGCCAGATCAAGGCCAGCGT
>CANFQF010000251.1 GCA_947449025.1 Comamonadaceae bacterium | reverse complement strand
CGTATTTTATACGTAATTTTCTCATTTCGGAGGTCCAAAGACACCCTAAGCCCTTGATTTTTCAGCATTTTCACAACTTCTTGGGCGAAATCGGCCTGCGCGTCGGTGATATTGAGCACCGCCACCTGGACGGGCGCAAGCCAAGTTGGCAAGGCGCCAGCATGCTGCTCGACCAAAATTCCGATAAAACGCTCCAAACTGCCCACGATCGCGCGGTGCAGCATGATGGGGCGGTGACGGGCACCGTCTTCGCCCACGTATTCGGCGTCGAGGCGCTCGGGCATGTTCGGGTCGACCTGGATCGTGCCGCATTGCCATTCGCGACCAATCGCGTCTTTCAGCGTGTATTCGATCTTGGGGCCGTAGAAAGCGCCCTCGCCCGGCAGGTATTCGAAATCGCAACCTGAGGCGCGCAAACCTTCGGCCAAGGCGGCTTCGGCCCGGTCCCAGCTTTCATCGCTGCCGATGCGTTTTTCCGGTCTTGTGGATAGGCGGTACAAGATGTCGGTAAAGCCAAAGTCCCGGTAAACCTTTTGCAACAAGGTCGTGAAGGCGATAACTTCCGCCTGAATTTGCGCTTCGGTGCAAAAAATATGTCCATCGTCTTGTGTGAACGCGCGCACCCGCATGATGCCGTGCAAACTTCCCGACGGTTCGTTGCGGTGGCACTGGCCAAATTCGCCAAAGCGCAAGGGTAAATCGCGGTAACTCTTGATACCCTGGTTGAAGATGATGATGTGGCCGGGGCAGTTCATCGGCTTCAAAGCGAAGTCGCGTTTTTCGCTTTCGGTCACGAACATGTTTTCGCGGTATTTGTCCCAATGGCCGGTTTTTTCCCAAAGGCCTTGGTCCAGGATTTGAGGCCCCTTGACCTCATGGTAGCCGTTGTCACGATAGACGCGGCGCATGTATTGCTCCACCTCTTGCCAAACCGTCCAGCCCTTGGGATGCCAGAAAACGGTACCTGGCGAATGCTCGTCAATGTGGAACAAATCGAGTTCACGGCCCAGTTTGCGGTGGTCGCGTTTTTCGGCTTCTTCTAAGCGGGTGAGGTATTGCTGTAAGTCGTCTTTGCTCGCCCAGGCGGTGCCGTAAATGCGTTGCAGCATTTCGTTGCGGTGGTCACCCCGCCAGTAGGCGCCAGCCACTTTCATCAGTTTGAAGTGCTTAAGCTTGCCGGTGCTCGGCACGTGGGGGCCACGGCAGAGGTCTTCAAAGGCGCCTTCGCGGTAGAGACTGACGTCTTCATTGGCGGGAATGCTGGCAATGATTTCGGCCTTGTAGTGCTCGCCCATGTTTTTAAAGTAGGCGATCGCATCATCACGCGGTAAAACGCGGCGCACCACGGGCTCGTCTTTGTTGGCGAGTTCGGTCATGCGCTTTTCGATGGCTATCAAGTCTTCAGGCGTGAAACTCCGGCTGAAAGAAAAGTCATAGAAAAAGCCGTTTTCGATCACTGGACCGATGGTGACTTGCGCTTCAGGAAAAAGCTCTTTGACGGCATATGCCAGCAAATGCGCAGCGGAATGGCGGATAACTTCCAAGCCGTCAGCGTCTTTGCCCGTGATGATGGCCAGTTGGGCGTTGTGATCGATGGTGAAACTGGTGTCAACCACCTCGCCGTCGACTTTGCCAGCCAAAGCCGCTTTGGCCAAACCGGCGCCAATAGACATGGCCACCTCGGCCACGGTGACGGGACCAGGAAATTCACGTTGCGAACCGTCGGGAAGTGTGATCTGAACCATGTGCCTGAATGAAAAAAGCGCGGCTGGGGCCGCGCTCGGTTGAATTTATTTGTGTAACGCCTTGTAAGATTTTACTCACCAAGCCGTGCCCCCAGATTACTCGCCTAGGTGTGCGGTTAGGAAAAGTGATTTTTCTAACGATGAGAATAAATCTTGATAAGACTTAGGATTTTCAATGGGTTCAAGATTGAACTGCGCGTTAGCTCTTACGGACATCTGCGTAGTCCCTTTTGCACGCACCGTGACTGTGATTCGAATTGGCAAACCCTGATCAAACTTTGTGGCGGTTACCGAGCCTAAAGTCATGTCAGCGCGTTCAATCAGAAAAGATAGGTCTTGTAACGTACTGATGACGCCTCTCATGACCCTTTCTTTGTCACTGGTCTCAAACACACGTGATTGGTAAGCGCGTTTCTGCAATTGACTTTGATCGCTGATATCAAGAACCCGATCTTGAAGAGAAACGCTGCAAGCACACAGCAAAGAAATAACGAATGCGACACATACGATTTTCCTCATAATTTTTGCCCTTCAATGAATACAGATTTGGAGAGCCTCTCAAAGAAACCAGAGTACAACTCCTCGTCTTTGAGCGTTTCGGCAAATGAACTACCGTCTGAGCGAAGCGCTTTTCTCTGAAAAGTAACACGGACTAGATAACTTCTGGAGGTTTTGGGAGTTAGTCCATTTGTTGATTGATCCGGCCTCATAACCAAAGAGACAATGATCTTTTGTTCTCTGTCAATGGCCGCATCGAAGCCCATTAATGCAGCACGGAAATATGCAGCAACAATTTGCATAGATAAAACAGCATCTCTATCTTTGCTAGCGGTAATTAACCCAAGCTTTGTGTCTGTGTTGTCTAGGTTAAAACCCATATCTTGAAGCAAGTTGGCTGCAGCAGCCAAGAGCACATCTTCCTCAATACTAGAAAATTTTCTGGTCTCAATCTGGCGTCGTGCGATTTGATCGGGGCTCACCGAAAATGCATTTGGTGAGATATTGACGCAAGCAGACAGCAAGCTTGCGGCAGCAATAGTTACCAAGAACTTCTTCATTTAAAACTTCGACGCGTGATAGGCAAAGTCTCGCACCGTCGCATTTGAATCAAACTTGATGATGATGGTGAGAGTACGCTGGCTTGTCGAGGAAGCCCCAGCTGAATTCGTGACGCCAGGCGCCAGTTGACCGAGAACGCCAGCGCCAACTCCCAAAATCAAAGCACTAATTCCACCAGAGCTGGTTGAATACGCCTTGTCTGTTGCCACCTTGTCATAGATCCACGATTCGCGGCGCTGATCATCCGATGAAACAATGTTTGGCGAGCCAAGCACTTGTATGACATCTGCGGAACTCATTCCGACACGAATTTCGCGCTGGACCTTGCCTACGGTCACACGGTCGCCCTCTTCGTTTTGAACCGCCGAACGATGCTGCGCAGCAGTCTGACAACCAGCCAACATGACTAAAACAAGTGGCGAAAGAATTACGAATAATTTCATTTTTAGTTCCTCCTAATAATTAGGAACTATTTTATTATTAATTTAAATTATTTATTATTTTTGTATTAAAAATCGTTGGGAAATCGCAACCCAATACAAACAGACCAGCCATCTGAAGCCAAAACCTCAGATGGCTGGATATGTGAAAACTTTGGTAGGTTAACCTCCCTGCCGAGAGTTGTTCAGCAAGGGATCCCCCGCCAGTAGGTCAGTGGAACTGCTCTTCCTCAGTAGACCCAGACAAAGCCTTAACCGAAGACGAACCACCTTGAATCACAGTAGTCACATCGTCAAAGTACCCAGCCCCCACCTCTTGCTGGTGCGACACAAAGGTGTAGCCCTTGTCACGTGCTGCGAACTCAGGCTCTTGCACCATGTTGACGTAGTGCTTCATGCCTTCGCCGTTGGCGTAGGCATGGGCGAACTGGAAGGTGTTGTACCAGTTGATATGGATACCCGCCAAAGTGATGAATTGGTACTTGTAGCCCAGCGCTGACAACTCGTCTTGAAACGTCGCGATTTGCTTGTCGTTCAAGTTTTTCTTCCAGTTAAAAGAAGGCGAGCAGTTGTAAGACAGCAATTTGCCTGGGCTTGATGCGTGCACAGCTTGTGCGAACTCGCGGGCAAAACCGATGTCTGGCACACCGGTTTCGCACCATACCAAGTCGGCATACGGTGCATAGGCAACGCCACGGCTAATGGCTTGCTCCAAACCGTTTTTGACACGGTAGAAGCCTTCTTGGGTGCGCTCACCTGTGAGGAATGGTTTGTCGTTGGCATCGTGGTCGCTGGTCACCAAGGTGGCGGCCTCGGCGTCTGTGCGCGCCAAAACGATGGTGGGAACGCCCATGACGTCTGCAGCGAAACGTGCTGCGATGAGTTTTTCGCAGGCCTCATG
>CANFQF010000250.1 GCA_947449025.1 Comamonadaceae bacterium | reverse complement strand
CTCGGAAAGCGTTCTCGGTGAGCTTGGTCATTTCGGCCGTGCGGGCATCGGTCTCGATGCACTGGCCGCGGACGAAGGTTTCGTAGACACGTCGAGCCCGCGTGGCGCAGGCCGGGGTCAGTCCACCGACGATTCGGTCGTTGCTGACCAATTCGGACACGATACGACCTGGTAGGACCCGCTCTGGGCAATAGGCCACGAAGATGTCGGCATCGACCTCGCCGGCCTTCGGGATCCGGAGGTCGGGGCGCTCCTGCGCCAGCCACCCGGCGAGTATTTCGGTGGTTCCGACAGGGGAGGTTGACTCGAGTATCACCAGATTGCCCGGCCGCAGGCAGGGCGCGATTTTTCGTGCTGCTTGCTCAACGTAGCCCAGATCAGGCACGTGATCGCCCTTGAAGGGCGTTGGGACAGCGATGACGAAGGTGTCCGCTGGTTCGGGTTCCAGCGTGGCGCGCAGTCGACCTGACAGCACCGCGCCGCGAACCAGACCGTCAAGGTCCGGCTCGACAATGTGGACCTCGCCGCGGTTGACGGTGTCGACGATCGAAGCGCTGATCTCAACGCCGACGACCTCATGCCCAGCGCAGGCCAGAACAGCGGCAGTCGGCAGCCCGATGTAGCCAAGGCCGACGACAGAGATGCTTGATTTAGGCGAATTCATGGATGCTCTGTTTTCCTTCGATCACTTGGGCAATTCGTTCCGCCGCCTGGCCGTCGCCATAGGGATTGTGTGCGGCTGCCATCGTGGCGTACCAGGCGGGGTCATCAAGTAGTCGCTGTGCTTCTCCGACGATGGCTTCTTCCTGGGTCCCCACCATACGGACAGTGCCTGCTGCAACCGCCTCGGGGCGCTCGGTCGTGTCGCGCAGGACGAGCACCGGTTTGCCAAGGGCTGGCGCTTCTTCCTGGATGCCGCCCGAGTCGGTCAAGAGAAAGGTGGCGCGCTTCATCAGAGCCACGAAGGGCAGGTAATCCAGGGGCGCAATGAGGTGGATATTGGGGATTGCGCCGAGTAACTCCCGCGTCGGCGCCATGACGTGAGGGTTGGGATGAACGGGGTAGACGATCTGCACGTCGTTCGCAGTTGCCAATCGTTTGAGGGCGCGGCAGATGCCTTCCATGCCTGAGCCGAAATTTTCCCGCCGGTGCCCGGTGACCAAGATGACCCGCCGGGATGGATCTGCGAGCCACGGCATGGCTTTGAGGAGTCCCGACTCGCCCAGTGCCGCCCCGTCCGCGCGGCTGGAAACTTCGAGAAGCGCATCAATTACGGTATTGCCTGTGACCCAGATGCGGTGGCTCGGCACGCCTTCGGATTGGAGGTTGGACCGGGCGGTTGGAGTCGGTGCGAAATGCAGTGACGCGAGTTGAGCCGCTGTACGGCGGTTCATCTCCTCTGGCCAGGGCGAGTTGATATTGCCGGAGCGCAAGCCCGCTTCAACATGCCCGACCGGTATCTTTTCATAGAAACCGGCCAAGGCAGCACCGAACATGGTGGTGGTGTCTCCGTGGACCAAAATCAGATCCGGCCGGGCTTCATGGATGACGTTCGTGACGCCGGACAAAACCGAGGAGGTCAGCCCAGCCAAGCTCTGGTTAGGCTTCATCAGATCCAGATCAAATTCAGGCTGGATATCGAACAGACTGAGGACTTGGTCGAGCATTCCCCGGTGCTGCGCAGTCACGCAGACGGTCACATCAAGCAGCGCTGACTGTTGGATCCGTCTGACGACAGGCGCCATCTTGATCGCCTCGGGACGTGTGCCAAAGACGGCGAGTACGCGCTTGCCTGGCGGTTTGTTTCGGTTCAATTTTTTTCTGCCGAGGGGGAGTTTTCTTCAAATGCCTGCGCAGTACCTGAGGGCTTGGCCCCTTTCAATGGCCAGCTTGTGCGGCCTCCCGAGCCCGCAGCTCGGGGAGGCTTTGCACTTCGGTTCTCAATGATTCGATCTCTTCCTTGAGCGCCTCGTATTCGTGCAATTTGCGCTGAAGAAATTGGCGGGTGATGGCGGCCTTTTCCGCGATGCCACTTGGCGTCAGAACGTAGACGTAGCCAAACTTGTTCTTGGAGTTTGCGAAGTTCTTCATCTTGACCAGGCCCTTGCCCATCAGCGCCTTCAGGCAGTAGTTGAGCCCCCCCACGCTGATACCCAAGTGTTGGGCCAGTTCCCTTTGCGTGAAGTCCGGGTTTTTCTGCAGCAGGTGCATCACCCGAAAGTAGGTGTCCTCTTGGAGTTTCGCTTGACGGCTTGCCATGATCTTGACGATTTACTCTCTGCTTGGGGAGTGACCTGAGTGCCACTGTTGCTGCTCTGGGGCCCTGGCGCGGAAGCACTCACACCAGAACTTTTGTAAGAACTTGAACATTTTGCATCGAATGGTGGGTGGGTCAGTACCGCGCTTGCAGATTTTCCATCGTCTGCGCCCCCGAAGAGGTAGTTCCTTGGGCCGGCACAATGCGGTGGGTCGAAAGGGTCGTTACCCAGGATCAACGCTCCGATGCACTGCGCCATTTCAGAGATTCTTTACCTCCAAGGTTTCGGCACCCGCCGCGTCTGCGCCGGCCTGATCCAGCAAGGCCGGGTCACGGTCAACGGCCAGCCCTGCACCGATCCCTTCGCCGAGTTCTGCATGGACGGCCTGGCCTTTACCGTGCAAGGCCAGCCCTGGGTGGCCCATGCCAAGGCCTATCTGATGCTGCACAAGCCCATGGGGACAGAGTGCTCCAAGAAGCCCTCCACCTGGCCGAGCATTTACACCCTCCTGCCTGCTCCCTTGCGCCAGCGCCCGGTCAAGGGCGGGCAGCCGGGGGTGCAGCCGGTGGGGAGGCTCGACCAAGACACCACGGGCCTTCTGCTGCTTTCCGACGACGGCGCATTTTTGCACCGAATGACCTCGCCCAAGCACCATGTGCCCAAGGTCTACGAGGTGAGCACCAAGCATCCGGTCGACTCCCGCCAGGTGGCGCGCCTGATCGAGGGCGTGGTGCTGGACGACGACCCCAAGCCCGTCCGCGCTGCTGCCTGTGAGTCGACAGGGGAGTGCGCTTTGCGCCTGACCCTCACCGAGGGCAAGTACCACCAGGTCAAGCGCATGGTGGCTGCCGTGGGTAACCGGGTGGAGACGCTGCACCGCTCACGCATCGGTGGCCTGGCCTTGCCCGACGATCTGGCACCGGGCCAGTGGCGCTGGCTCGGCCCTGAAGACCTTGAGCTCCTGCGCGCTTAGGCGAGATCGCCAGGGCGCCGGGCTACACTCGTCGCGTCGTTGTTGAAGGTCCCGCGTGAACTCATTTCTGCGCAAGCTCGTCCTGATCCAGGCCGCCGCCGGTTTCTGTTTCTTCTCCCTCTTGGCGCCACCAGCTCAGGGCTTGGCAAGAGCCGCAGGCGCGTCGGCAGC
Organism: Comamonadaceae bacterium; assembly: GCA_947449025.1. Taxonomy (GTDB): domain Bacteria; phylum Pseudomonadota; class Gammaproteobacteria; order Burkholderiales; family Burkholderiaceae_C; genus Ramlibacter. The sequence continues at coordinate 821 of CANFQF010000250.1, read as the reverse complement.
AGCCCCTGGCGCCGGCCCTGCCCGGGCTGCCTCCGGGCAGGGCTCCTTGACTGCGCTCCAGTCACCCATCTTCGTTCTGAATTCTCTCGACGCCACGGTGTCGGTGGTCGACCCGTTTGCCTGGAAGGAGTCGCGGCGCCTATCCACCGGCAAGGAGCCGCATCACCTCTACATGACGCCCGACGAGAAGTCGGTGATGGTGGCGAATGCGCTCTCGGATTCGCTCACCTTCATCGATCCGCGAACCGGCGAGATACAGCGCACGATTCGGGGCATCCTGGACCCCTACCATCTGCGCTTCTCCCCGGATATGAAGTGGTTCGTCACCGCCGCGAACCGGCTGAACCACGTGGATATTTACCGCTGGGACGGCAAAGACCTGCAACTGGCCAAACGCATTTCAACGGGCAAGACCCCGAGCCATCTGTGGATCGACAGCAAGTCGACCACGGTCTATTCGACGATGCAAGACAGCGACGAACTGGTTGCGATCGACCTGGCAACGCAGACGCTCAAGTGGAGGGCCAAGACCGGCTCCCTACCCGCCGACGTGTTTGGCCTGGCCGATGACCGTACCTTGCTTGTGGGTCTGACCGGTGGTGATTCGGTCGAAGTCTGGGATGTGGGCGGCAAGGAGCCGCGTATCACCAGCCGCATCAAGACCGGGGAGGGCGCACACGCCTTTCGCGCCGCCGGCGACGGCCGGCATGTCTATGTGAGTAATCGTGTCGCCGACACCATCAGCAAGATCGACCTGACCCGGCTGGCGGTGGTGGACACCTTCAAGGTGCCGGGCGGACCGGACTGCATGGAGGTAGTGG
>CANFQF010000249.1 GCA_947449025.1 Comamonadaceae bacterium | reverse complement strand
GTGGCCGGGCATGACCTGAACTACATGGGCGTGATCGGCGCGCTGCCGCTCTTTGGCAAGGCCGGCGAGGGGCCGATGGTGCCGGGCCTGTTGGCGGCCGATACCGGCGCATCGCTCGTCGGCGCCTGGGGCATCCTCGCTGCGGTACTCGCACGGCAAAACACGGGCGAGGGCCAGTTCGTCGATGTTTCGATGATGGACGCTGCCGTGTCCTTCCTGACCTACCACGCGGCCGAGCCCCTGTTCGGTGGTGTCGAGCCGCGGGGGGGCGAGTACCGCAACACCGGCGGCGCACCCTGCTACGGCATCTTCCGTTGCGCCGACGGGCACTACGTGACCCTGGGCGCGCTCGAGGAGCATTTCTGGGCGCGCTTTTGCGATCTGGCGGGCGTGCAGCAGCTCAAGGACGACCAGTTCCCTGAGGGCGAGGCCCGCGAGCGGCAGTTCCGCCTGCTCGAGGACGTGTTCCGCCAGCGCACACGCCAGCAGTGGGTAGACCTGTTTTTTGCCAACGACATCCCCGGTGGCCCGGTCAACACCATGCGCGAGGCCTTCGACGACCCGCACATGCGCGCACGGCAGATGCTGCTGCATGTGGATCACCCAGTCGAGGGGCGCATTCCCCAGCTGGGTTTTCCGGTGAAGTTCTCTGGCACACCGGCCCGCATCGATGCCCCGCCACCATCGCTCGGCCAGCACACCGCGGATGTGCTGCGGGCGCTGGGCTATGACGCCGAACGCATCGCCGCGCTGGCCAGCAGCGGCACGACCTGAACCGCCTCCCTCATTTCCTGGATATGCCATGAGCACACCTGAAGTCATCGTCGAGCACGACGACGGGCTGGTGATCATCACGATCAACCGCCCCGATCAGAAAAACGCGGTGAACCGCGCGGTCTCCTACGGCGTGTGCGAAGCTCTCGACGAGATGGACCGCAACCCCGATCTACGGGCAGGCATCCTCACCGCTGCCGGCGGCACCTTCTGCTCAGGCATGGACCTCAAGGCCTTCCTGCGCGGCGAGTCGCCGCGGGTAGAGGGCCGAGGCATCCTGGGCCTGGTCATGTCGCCACCCCGCAAGCCGCTGATCGCCGCGGTCGAGGGCTACTGCCTTGCGGGTGGCTTCGAGTCGATGCTGGCCTGCGACCTGGCGGTGGCCGCGCGCAACGCCGTGTTCGGCATTCCCGAGGTCAAGCGCGGGCTGGCCGCTGCCGCCGGGGGGCTGATGCGATTGCCGCGGCTGCTGCCGCAGCGTATCGCGATGGAAATGGCGCTCACCGGCGAGATGTATTCCGCGGAACGCCTCGCGCCCTATGGCCTCTTCAACGCCGTGGTCGAGCCCGGCCAGGCGCTGGAGGAGGCCATTCGCCTGGCCCGGCGCATCATTGCCAACGCTCCCCTGTCGGTGGCCGCCAGCAAGCGGGTGATCGTCGACCAGCGTGACTGGCCACTGGACCGGATGTTCGAACTGCAGGACCCGATCACCGCTCCGGTCATCAAATCCAACGATGCGCGAGAGGGCGCCGCCGCATTCGCCGAGCGGCGGGCGCCCGTGTGGCGCGGCGAGTGAGCGGCGAGTGAGCGGCGAGGCCGGGAGCGGTGCCACCCGGTTTACCAAAGAGCTTCCGCTGCCGCCGTAGGCCCCCCGTGGCCCGGGTGATCATCAGCAGTGTCAGTTGCGGAACAAATCCAGGATGCTGCGCTTTTCCTCGGTCGGGTTCTTGCCGATCGGGGCTTCATTGCCACTCACGCTGCTCACCCCGCCGCCGCGGCTGAATTCGCTGAAGAACCACTCGCCGCCCACGTTGACCACGCCGTCCGGCGCTGTGGGCTCATAGATCGGCACGCCGCGCAACGCGGTGTCCATGAAGGAAATCCAGACCGGCAATGAGAGGCCTCCGCCGGTCTCGCGGTCGCCCAGCGAGCGGGGCGAGTCATAGCCCATCCAGACCACTGCCGCCACCGTGGGGTGAAAGCCGGCGAACCAGGTGTCGACCGAATCATTGGTGGTGCCGGTCTTGCCGTACAGGTCATTGCGCTTGAGGTCGACCTGGGCGCGGGCCGCGGTGCCTGATCGGGTGATCTCCTGCAGCAGCCGGTTCATGACGAAGGCATTGCGCGGGTCGACCGCGCGCTGGGCATCGCCCGCCTGCGGTTGGGGCACCTCGACCAGCAGCTTGCCGCGCTGGTCGGTCACCTTGCGGATCACCCAGGGATGGACGCGGTAGCCACCGTTGGCGAAAACCGAATAAGCCGTGGCCATCTGCATCGGTGTCACCGAGCCGGCACCCAGCGCCATGGTGAGGTAGGCCGGGTGCTTCTCGGCCTCAAAGCCGAAGCGGCCAATCCATTCCTGTGCATATTGCGGTCCGATCGACTGCAGGATGCGGATGGACACCATGTTTTTGGACTTGGCCAGGGCGGTGTGCAGCGGCATGGGGCCCTCGAACTTGCCGTCGTAGTTCTTGGGCTCCCAGGGCTGGCCCCCCGTGGCGGCAGCGTCGAAGAACAGCGGGCTGTCGTTGACCACGGTCGCCGGGCTGAAGCCCTTCTCGAGCGCAGCGGAGTAGATGAAAGGTTTGAAGGACGAGCCCGGCTGCCGCCAAGCCTGGGTCACGTGGTTGAACTTGTTCTTGGCGAAGTCGAAGCCGCCCACCAGAGCCAGCACGGAGCCGTCGCGCGGATCGATGGCGACGAAGGCGCCCTCGACCTCGGGCAGTTGGGTGATCTCCCAGCCCTTGGTGCCCTTCATCGCCCGGATAACCGCGCCCTTGCGCAGCCGGATCTTGGGTGGTGCTTTGTCCGACAGCCCCGACTGCGCCGGCTTGAGGCCCTCGCCGGTGATCTCGAAGGTGTCGCCTCCGCCGCGGGTGGCGACGATCTTCTTGGGGCCGGCTTCGAGCACCACCGCGGCGAGCACGTCGCCGTTGTCCGGGTGGTCGGACAGCGCATCGTCGATCGCGTCCTCCAACTCTTTGGGGTCGGCAGGCAGGTCGACGAACTCCTCGGGGCCGCGGTAGATCTGCCGCTTTTCGTAGTCCATGATGCCCTTGCGCAGGGCCTGGTAGGCGGCCTCCTGCTGGTCCGACTTCACCGTGGTGTAGACATTGAGACCGCGGGTGTAGGTCTCATCGCCATACTGGGCATAGACCAACTGGCGCACCATCTCGGCAACGTAGTCGGAGTGGGTGCGCATGTTGTCACCTGCCGAGCGGACCTTGAGCTCCTGGGCGCGTGCGCTGGTGGCCTGGGGCTTGGTGATGAAGCCGACCTCCTCCATCCGCTCGATGATGTACTGCTGGCGCACCTTGGCCCGCTTGGGGTTGCTGATCGGGTTGTAGGCCGAGGGTGCCTTGGGCAGGCCGGCCAGCATGGCTGCCTCGGCGATGGTGATCTCCGACAAGGGCTTGCCGAAGTAGGTCTCGGACGCGGCGGCGAAGCCATAGGCCCGGTTGCCCAGGTAGATCTGGTTCATGTAGATCTCAAGGATTTGGTCCTTGGTCAGGGCATGTTCCAGCTTGAAGGTCAGCAGGACTTCGTAGAGCTTTCGGGTGAAAGTCTTCTCGGTACTGAGGTAGACATTGCGCGCTACCTGCATGGTGATCGTCGACGCCCCCTGGCTCTTGGCGCGGCCCAGGTTGGCGATGGCGGCGCGAAGCAGGCCGCGGTAGTCGACCCCGTGGTGTTCGTAGAAGCGGGCGTCCTCGATGGACAGCACCGCATCTTTCATGACCTGCGGGATCTCGGCGATCGGGGTCATGCTGCGCCTCTCCTCGCCGAACTCGCCAATCATGGCGCCATCGGCCGAGTACACGCGCAGCGGCAGCTTCGGCCGGTAGGTGGCCAGGTCAGAGACATCGGGCAGGTTGGGGTAGGCGACCGAAAGCGCGACTGCGATCACGATGGCCAAGCTGGCGGCGCCAGCCACACCCAGCCCGATCGCCCAAAGCAGCAAGCGGACCACAAGGGGTCGGGCGCCCCCGCCGGGGGCCAGGCGGGAGGGATCTTCAGATTTCGGTTGGGGCATTGGGGAATTATCCCGGTCGGGCAGGTGACCTCAGCGCAACGCCAATGCCACCCCGGGTGCCGGCGTCGGTTTCCGACAACGGCGGGCACCCCCATGGGTATGACAGGTTGGACTCCCGCCGGGTTACTGTTAGCATTAACTGAATTCTTAAGTATCTTGCAGTTCTTGGGGGGTAATGCTCCCATCCTCTTGGAGATTCGTTT
>CANFQF010000248.1 GCA_947449025.1 Comamonadaceae bacterium | reverse complement strand
TGAGCCGGGGAGGACCTCGGGCGAAGAGGTCCTCTAAAGACGCCAGCTCCTCCTCGATCGCTGCAGCGAACCTTGCGCCATATGCTCCCTCCGCCAACGCCGAGGCTGCTTCACACACCCGTGCTAAATTGGCCAAATTGACAACAAAAAGCGAATTCGCAATGACCCTGAAAACCATCCTCCGCCTGTCTGCAGCGCTTCTGGCGGCGACGTCCCTGTCCGCGTGCCTGGATGTGGCCCAGAAAATCGCGGTCGACAAGGGCGAACTGAGCTACACCGCTGAAATTCGTATTGACGCCAAGCTGGCCGCCTTGAGCAATAAGAAAGACGGGTTCTGCACGGGCTTTGATGAGGCTGGTGGTGAGTCCATGAAGGTCCAGGCCAGCGAGTCGGTCGTCGACGGGAACGTGGTGTGCAAGCTGACTGCCAAGGGGCCGATCGAGAAATTCGCCACCTTCACCGCCGGTAACAAGGAAACCTCGCTGGTGAATGTGTCCCGCGCCGCAGACGGTGCCTGGCGGATCGACAGCAGCTTCGACATGAAGGACAAGGCCGGCGCCAACCCGATGATGGAGGGCATGATGCAAGCCATGCTGGCCGGCCGTACCCTGAGCTGGTCGGTCACCGCGCCCAAGGTGCTCGAGACCAACGGCCAGTTGTCCCCTGACGGCAAGACCGTCACTTGGTCTGTGCCCCTGGCCTCGGCCTACAAGGAAAAGCAGTCCTTCCATGTGGTGTTCAAAGCCGAGCGTCCCTGGTACTCGTTCTTGCTGGACCTGATCGACGCGATCAAGAAGTTCTTCGCCTCGCTGTTTGGCGGCGGCGACAAGGCCCCTGCCCCTGCCGCCGCACCTGCCGCCGCGCCCGTGGCAGCGCCGGCGCCCGCCTCTGCGCCCGAGCCTGCGGCGGCCTCTGCCTCTGCGCCCGAGTCTGCCGCGTCTGCTGCGCCGGCCGCTGCCCCGGCCGAGCCGTCCCGCTGATCAGCCGCAGATCGGGGCTGGCCGCGCGCTAGCCCTCAGGCCTTGGCCACCCAGCCGGTCACCCGCCTCACCAGCGGGTGGCCGATTTTCTTTTGCGGGGTGATGGCGAAGAACTGTTCCTCCACGCCCTCGCAGTCACCCACGTGTCGCACACCGTAGCGCTGCAACAGGTCCTCCTCGACCAGCGTGGCCGCAGGAAACAGGCCCATGCCGGCTGCGCCGAAGGTTTTGAGCAAGGCGCTGTCCTCGAACTCTCCGGCCACCCGCGGTCGCAGGCCCTGGCGCTCGAACCAGTGGTCGAGCCGGGCGCGCAGCGCGCCATGGCCGGTGGGCAGCAAGACGGGCAATTCGCCGCTGGCCAGCGCCGCCCGCAAGGCCTCGGCGCGGCGCTCGCGCCCCTGGGCGCCGCGACCGGCGGGCAGCCGTTGGGCCAGGCCGGGCGACGCATACCAGGCGATGGGGGAGGTGCCCAAGGGGTGCCCGTAGAGCCGCAGGCTGGGGTTGGGCGGGGGCGGCCGGTCGGAAATCACCAGGTCCAGCTTGTGCAGGGCCAACTCAGCCAGGATGTCCTCGAACTCGCCGTCATGACACAGGAGCCGCAGCCCCGGCTCGTCCAGGATGGGTGCCAGCAGGCGGTGTACGGCGAGCTTGGTCAGGCCGTCCGGAATGCCCACGGCCAGCCGCACCCCGGCCGAGTCGGCCGCAGCACGCACCGTATCCGGCAGCGACTCCCCGAGGGCGAAGATCTGCTCCGCCTGGTGCATGGCGGCCAGGCCGGCTTCGGTGAGCGCCACCCCGCGGCCGGCCGGCTTGAGCAGGGCGCAGCCCAGGGACTGCTCGAGCTCGCGCACCTGAGTGCTGATGGTCTGCACGGCCATGCCGAGCTGCTCGGCCGCACGTGACATGCCGCCTGCCTTGGCGACAACCCAGAAGTAGTAAAGATGCCGATAGCTGAAGGTGAGGGCCATGCCCGATCATGGCGAAGTTTCTGTTTTTCAGAAATAACCTTCATCAAAACACTGGTTTTTCAGATGTGTATGCGCGCTTAAGGTTCGGGCCTTGCGCAGAATCCGGCGCGCTTTATTTCAAGAAGAAAACGACATGGAAACTATCGCTCCCCTTTGGCTGTGGGTCACCTTTGTGGCCATCGTCCTCGCGTCCCTGTTCGTCGACTTTGTCGTCCTCAAAAAGCAGGGCGCCCACGAGATCGGGGCCCGCGAGGCCCTGAACTGGTCGGTCGTCTGGATCGTTTTGAGCTTTGTCTTCAATGCCCTGTTCTGGTGGGCGGTTCGGGACACGACGGGCTCGACCCAGGTGGCCAACGAGAAGTCCCTGGAGTTCCTCACCGGCTACCTGATCGAAAAGTCGCTGGCCGTCGACAACATCTTTGTCTTCCTGATGATCTTCACCTACTTCGCGGTGCCACCGGCATTCCAGAAGCGGGTGCTGATGATCGGCATCGTCGGCGCGATCGTGCTGCGGACGGTGATGATTTTGGTGGGGGGATGGCTGTTGGCCAACTTCCACTGGGTGCTCTATGTGTTTGGCGCGTTCCTCATCCTCACTGGCCTGAAGATGTGGTGGGCCGCGGGCAAGGAAAGCGACCTCGAGGGCAATCCGGCGCTGCGCCTGCTGCGCAAGGTCATGCCGGTGAGCTCCGGCTTTGACGGCGAGAAGTTCTTCACCCTGGAAAACGGTCGCCGCATTGCGACGCCGCTGTTCATGGTGATCTGCCTGGTCGCTTTGACCGACGTGATCTTCGCGGTCGACTCGATCCCGGCGATCTTCGCGATCACCTCCGACCCGTTCATCGTTCTGACCAGCAACGTCTTTGCCATTCTCGGGCTGCGAGCGATGTACTTCCTGCTGGCCGCGGTGGCCAACAAGTTTCACCTGCTCAATTACGGTCTGGCGGTCATCCTGGTTTTCATCGGCACCAAGATGTGTTTGGTGGACGTGTTCAAGATACCGGCGGTGGTGTCCCTGGGTGCAGTGGTCGCCATCCTCGCCGTGACCATGGTCTGGAGTGTGCGCACCGCCGGAGGTGGCCGTTCGGCGAGCTCCTCCTCATGACAAAAGTGGCCGCGCTTTCGGGTGCGGCCACTGCCCTTTGCAAGTGCCGCGTAGCGCGATCATTTGGCAGCTGGTGAAAAGTCCCAGGGATTGATCAGCGAGACCCCTAGCTGCGAAAAATCCTGCACATTGCGGCTGACCATGGTGAACCCGTGCTCGAGTGCCGTGGCTGCAATGAGCGTGTCTGCGAGATCCGCGGGGTTGGGTACGTGCATGGGGGCACACAGGCGCGCGCCCTTGGCAGTAATGGGCAGGGTTCGGTCTGCAAACAGGTCCTCGACACCTTGAATCCAGGCCTCCAACAGGGCCCCTTGCTTGCTGTCCTGGCGTGCCTTGAGCTCCATGCCCAAGCGCAGCTCCAGCAGCGTGATGCAACTGATGAACTGCATCTCCAGGGGCATGGTTGCTGCCCAGGCGAGCACAGCCGGTGATTGCCCGCGCTTGCCAGGGCGCAGCTCGGAGATCACGTTCGTGTCGAGCAGGTACATGGGTTCAGCCCAAATCGGCGGGCTTGACTTTGAACTTGCGAGCGGGAGGCTCAAACTCGATACCCTCCGTGGACGGAAGGGCCTGCATGCCCTCGAGGAGCGACTTCCCGGCGACCTGTTGGCGCGTCAGATCCCAGTACTTCTCGATGGACAAGAGGGCATATTTGGGTTGCCCGCGATCAGTGATCAGGACGGCACCCTCGGCTGCGGCACGTTTCACACGAGCGAGCTCATGCGCGAATTCCCGGCTGCTGAAGGTCTTGAGTTGAGCATTGGCATTCACCCGCAGCCCCCTAAATGTAATAACGTTAGTACGTCATTACGTTATCACGTGCGGCGGTGACTGGCAATCAGCATCCAGAGCGAACGCAGGGCACGCGGGCCAAACTCGCTGCGCCTGCGATTCGCAACAATGCATCGTGCCCGAACGTCCCTAGAGTCAGTGGTGCCGTGCCGCTCCGGCCATGGCCTCGTTCACCGGCGCAGAGAACACCGATTGCCAAGCCTGAAACAGTGGGCTGGCGGCGGCGCTGGCTTGGGCGGTAGTTTGCTGTTGAAGCCCCGCTGGCCGCATGAACTCGCTTTGCGCCTTGAGCGAGGCCAGCATGAGCTCTTGCGAGTATTGCGCCCATTCGCTCAGACCCGAGAGCACCACGGTCGACTGGATGGCCACCAGTTCGATGGGGCTCGCGGCAGTGCGCAGCCGGTCTGCCGTCCGCTCATGCAG
>CANFQF010000247.1 GCA_947449025.1 Comamonadaceae bacterium | reverse complement strand
GTGCTGCTGTGGGCCGAGCAGGAAGAGCCCGCTTTTCATCCCTTCGACGGCCGGCCGGGAGATCCCGGCTTGCCAGGGCGCGCGCGCCAGGCCGTCCTCGACTGGGTCGCCACCCAGCCTGATGCGGTGCTGTGCGTCCGCCCCCGTGCGGGGCAGAACGCACCCGCCTTGCCCGACTCACCCCAGGTGCGGGTGACCGGTCAAGACTGGCCGCTGGCGCCGCTCTTGCACGCGGTCGATCTGGTGGTCACCCTGACCTCCACCGTCGGCCTGGAGGGGCACCTCGCCGGCGCCCGTTTGGTGCAGGTGCAGGGCTCGGTCTTCGACGAGGCCATGCCGCTCGGTCGTTTTGGCGTGGCCGATGCTTCGGTGCCCATGGCAGGACTGTCGCCGGCCTTGGACCGGTGCAGCGCTCTGGGCCGGAGAGGGCGCATCGTTGCTACCAGCCAATCCGGGGTAGGCAGCGCGCGACCAGGCCCGACCCTTGCCCCGCCCGCAGACACCGGGCTGGGCAGCACCGGACCGGCCACCCCGCGCGTGGTCGATCTGGTGGCGCGCTTCCTATAATCGAAAGGTTTCGCCCACCCCGGGGCGGTCCTCCTTTTTCCAGGCCTTCCATGTCCCTCATTCCCAGCCCGGCCGCCGTCGACCTGGCCGCCTTTGACAAGTCAGAAGACGCCGCCGACATCAAGTACGGGCTGCCCCGCTACGTGCACTTTTGCAAGCGCTGTGTGATCTCCAACCAGCGGCCCAATTCCGCGGTGGAGTACGAGCACACCAAGGCCAGCAAAAAAGCCACCATCAACTTTGATGAAGAAGGCATTTGCGACGCCTGTCGCTTCGCCGAGCAAAAGCAGGGGACCATCAACTGGAAAGACCGCGAAGACCAGCTGGCCGCCCTGTGCGACAAGTTCCGCAGCAAGAGCGGCTACGACTGCCTGCTGCCTGGCTCTGGCGGCAAAGACAGCTTCTACGCCTCGCATGTCCTTAAGACCCGCTTTGGCATGCACCCGCTCACCGTGACCTGGGCGCCGCACATCTACACACCCTGGGGCTGGAAGAACTTCCAGTCTTGGCTGCACGCCGGTTTCGACAACGAGCTCACCACGCCCAACGGCCGGGTGCACCGACTGCTCACCCGCCTGGCGGTGGAAAACCTCTTCCACCCCTTCCAGCCCTTCATCTTTGGCCAGAAGGCGCTTGCGCCCAAGATGGCGCTGTTGCACGACATTCCCTTCGTGGTTTACGGCGAGAACGAGGCCGAGTACGGCAACCCCATCGGCGACACCAGCAGCGCCAAGCGTGACTGGTCCTACTTCACCGCCAACGACAAGTCCAAGATCTACCTGGGTGGTACCTCGGTCAAAAGCCTGTACGAAGACTACGGCCTCGAGGAACAAGACCTGCTGCCCTATCTGCCGGCCAACCCCGCCGAGATCGAGCGCAAGAACGTCGAGGTGCACTACCTGGGCTACTACCTCAAGTGGCACCCGCAAAGCTGCTACTACTACTCGGTGGAGCATGGCGGCTTCGAGGCCTCGCCCGAGCGCACGCCCGGCACCTACAGCAAGTACAACAGCATCGACGACCGGATCGACGACTTTCACTACTACACCACCTTCGTGAAGTTCGGCATCGGCCGCGCCACCTACGACGCCGCGCAAGAAATCCGTTCGGGCGACATCACCCGCGACGAGGGTGTGGCCCTGGTGCGCCGCTATGACGGCGAGTACCCCGAGCGCTTCGCGGACGAAATCTTTCAGTACCTCAGCGTGCCGGCCAAAGAATTCCCGAAGGCCACCAAGATGTTCGAGCAGCCGGTCATGGACCGGGCTTATTTCGCTCGCCTGGCCGACACCTTCCGCTCGCCCCACCTGTGGAAGCGCGAGGGAAGCGACTGGAAGCTGCGCGCCACCTCCTGGCAGCAGCCCTGAGGGACACGCGCCGCATGCGCCACGCCCGCATCATCGCCCGCCTCGACATCAAGGGCCCGAACCTCATCAAGGGCATCCACCTCGAGGGCCTTCGGGTGGTGGGCGACCCGCAGGCCCATGCGCTGCGTTACTACCAAGAGGGCGCCGACGAGTTGCTGTTCATCGACATCGTCGCCAGCCTCTACCAACGCAACAACCTGTCCGACATCATCAAGCGCGCGGCCGACCAGGTCTTTGTGCCCATCACCGTCGGCGGCGGTATCCGTTCGCTGGACAACGTGAGCACGATGATGCATTCAGGTGCTGACAAGGTGGCGATCAACACCGCCGCCATCGCGCGACCTGACCTCATCACCGAGGTGGCCAACCGCTACGGCGCCCAGTGCATGGTGCTCGGCGTAGAGGCCAAGCGGGTGGCCGAGGGCCGTTGGGAGGCCTACACCGAGAACGGCCGCGAGCGTACCGGCAAGGACGTGGTGCAGTGGGTGAAAGAGGCGGTCGAGCGCGGTGCCGGTGAAATCCTGCTCACCTCGGTCGACCAGGAAGGCACCCGCAAGGGCTTCGACATTCCTCTGGTGCAGCAGGTCTGCGACGCGGTCAATGTGCCGGTCACCGCCAGCGGCGGCTTCGGCCAAGCCGCGGACATGGCAGCCATTGCGCCCACCGGCGTCTCCGGCATCGCGGTGGCCGATGCCTTGCACTGGAAGCGCATGGCCTTGGCCGAGATCAAGCAGCACGCCCGCGCCGCCGGCCTGGACGTGCGCGAGGGGGTGCCGCAATGAGCACCCCGGTCACTTTGATCGACTACGGCATTGGTAATTTGCTCAATACCGTGCGCGCCCTGGAGCGCTGCGGCGCGGCGGTAACGGTGACGCAGCAGGCGGCAGCCGCCGACCTGGACGCGCCGCGCCTCATCCTGCCCGGCGTCGGCGCATTCGGCGACGGCATGCGCGAGCTGCGCGCCCGCGGCTTTGACGACCTGATCCGCCGCTTCGCCGATACCGGTCGGCCCTTTCTCGGCATTTGCGTGGGCATGCAGGTGATGTTCGACGCCAGCGAAGAAATGGGCGAGCACGCGGGCCTGGGCCTCATCGCCGGTCGGGTGCTGCCGGTGCCGGCCACCGGCACCGACGGCCAGCCGCACCGGGTGCCCCACATCGGCTGGCGGCCGCTGCAGCCGGCGCGTGACTGGCAAGGCAGCCTGCTGGCCGACGCCGCCCCTGGAGAGCGGGCCTACTTTGTCCACTCTTTCTCGGCCCACCCGGCAGATGCGGCGCGCCTGGCCGACGTCGACTACGACGGGCGACGCATCTGCGCCGCGGTGAGTCAGGGCAACCTGCACGGCTGCCAGTTCCACCCCGAGCGCAGCGCCGATGCGGGGCTGGCCATGCTGCGCCGCTTCCTGGCGCTGTGAGTTCGGGCAGACCGATGGCGGTGAACCCCGACTCGCGCACTGGCCAGGCCGCCACCGGGCTGACCATCGCCACTGTCTGCGCCCGCGGCGGCAGCAAGGGCTTGCCGGGGAAGAACATCCTCGATTTCGCAGGCCAGCCGCTGATCGCCCGCACCATCACGCAGGCCCTGGCTTGCCCGGCGATCGATGGTGTTTACGTGTCGACCGACGACGCCGCTATCGCTGAGGCCGCGCGGCAGGCGGGCGCCCAGGTGCCCTATACGCGCCCGGCCGAACTGGCCACCGACGAGGCCGGCAAGCTGCCGGTCATCGAGCATCTGGTGCGCCACCTCGAGGCGCAAGGCCTGCTCATTGCCAGAGTGGTCGACCTGCAACCGACCTCGCCGCTGCGTGACGCCAATGACATTGCCGCCGCCCTGGCGCTGCATGAGCGCGCGCCGCTGGTGGTGAGCGTGAGCGAGGCCCAGGACAATCCCTATTTCAATCTGGTCGAGCGCCAGAGCGACGGCCTGGTCACCCTGAGCAAGGGCGGCGGCAGCGCGCGCCGGCAGGACACGCCGCCGGTCTACGCCCTCAATGGCGCGATCTACGTCTGGCAGCGCGCCGCGCTGGCCCAGGCGGCGGTGCACGGCCTGTGGAGCGTACCGATCGCGCCCTATCTGATGCCGCGCTGGAAGTCGGTGGACATCGATAACCGCGAGGATTTCGAATTGGCGCTGTGGATGCACCAGCGCCACGCAGGAGACGCTCATGGCTGAACGCACCTTCGTCATCGCCGAAGCGGGCGTCAACCACAACGGCGACCTGCAACTGGCCCTGCGTCTGTGTGACGCGGCCCGTGCCGCGGGGGCCGACGCGGTCAAGTTCCAAACCTTTCGCGCGCGCGACCTGGTCGTGCCCGGCGCACCGACTGCCGCTTACCAGGCCCGCCAGACCGGCGCGCAGGACCAGTACGCCATGCTCGAGGCCCT
>CANFQF010000246.1 GCA_947449025.1 Comamonadaceae bacterium | reverse complement strand
CTGCTCGGCGGAATCGACTACGCCTTTGCCTTTTCCCTGATCAACAGCCTGAACGTCGCCACCCGCATTGCCCGCATGGCCTCGCCCTCAGTCAATGCCCGCTACCTGAGCGGGTTGATGTCCGGCGACCTGATCGGATGCACCGCACTGACCGAGCCGGGCATGGGCTCGGACTTTGCTGCCATCGAAACGCGCGCCACCCGGGTCGCCGGCGGCTGGCGCCTCGACGGCCGCAAGGCCTGGATCACCAACGCCGTCGACGCCGACGTCGTCTTGCTGTTCGCGCAAACCGATCCCGAGCGGGGGGCTGCCGGTGTTGCGGGCTTCGTCGTCGACGCGCACCGCCCGGGCTTTGCGCGTGAGCCGGCCTACGCCATGGCCGGCCAGCACGCCATCGGCGCCGGCGGCTTTGCGCTGGACGGCTACCTGGCCAGTGACGATGAAATGCATTTGCCACCCGGGCAGGCGTTCAAGGCGGCGCTCACCTCCATCAATGGTGCACGCACCTATGTGGCAGCGATGTGCTGCGGCATGGTCGGCGAGGCGCTGCGCATCGTCCGGGCCCACGGCCTGTCACGCCAGACATTTGGCCAGCCCCTGTTCGACCACCAGGGCTGGCGCTGGCGCCTGGCCGAAGCCTCGGCCGACCTCACCGCTTGCCGGCTGATGGTGGCCCAGGCCGCCCGCGTCATCGAAGCTGGCGGGGACGCACAGATGCTGGCGGCGCAAACCAAGCTGCAGTCCACCCGGATGGCCGAGCGCCACCTGCCGGCCCTGGCCCAGGCCATGGGTGCCGAGGGCCTGCTAGAGCACCACCCCTTCGGCCGGCATCTGGTCGCCGCGCGGATGGCGAGCTTCACCGACGGCTCCAACGAGATGCTGCTTGAGCGCATTGCAGCGGGGATCAGGCAGGGGCGTTAAGGGTGCGGTCATCGCGCTCCTGGCCCACGATCGCGTTTGCGACCCAAACATCAAGCGACCCACACACCCAGCGCTCCCCACTCAAGGTCATGCCCATGCAGTCAACCGCGAATGAAGACGACAAGCGCCTCGAGGTGGTAGACCTGTACGACGCAACGCTGGGCGATCTGGCCGCGGCCTTTGACGCCGGCACCTTGAGCGCCGAGTCGCTGGTGGCGCGCAGCCTGGCGCGTATCGAAGCCTTTGACCGCCAGGGTCCCTGCCTGCGGGCCGTGATCAGCCTTAACCCGCAGGCGCTGGAAACTGCCAGAGCGCTTGACGAGGAGCGCGCACGCCAGGGCCCACGTGGTCCCCTGCACGGGATCCCGGTGGTGCTCAAGGACAACATCGACACCGGCGACCTGCCCACCACCGCCGGCTCGGTGCTGCTGGCGGGGGCCATCCCGCCGGATGACGCCTTCATCGTGCAGCAGCTGCGTGCGGCCGGCGCCATCATCCTGGCCAAAGTGAACATGTCCGAGTTCGCCTCGGGCGGCACCTTCAGCTCCATCCTGGGCTACTCGCGCAACCCGCACGACCTGGCCCGCAGCACCTCGGGCTCCTCGGGCGGCACCGCCGTTGCGGTGGCTGCCGGCTATGTCCCGATCGGCATCGGCACCGACACCGGCGGCTCGATCCGCGGGCCGGCGGCTGCGCAGGGTTTGGTGGCCCTCAAGCCCACGCGCGGGCTGCTCAGTCGCGACGGCATCATCCCGCTGTCGCCCACCCTGGACACTGCCGGCCCCATGGCGCGCCATGTGCAGGACCTGGCGGCCGTGCTGGGCGTGCTGACCGGCGTCGACCCGGCGGACGAAGGCACATGCGCCAGCGAGGGGCGAACTTGCAGCGACTACACACGCAAGCTCGACGCCCAGGCCCTGCGCGGGGCGCGCCTGGGGGTGGCCCGCGACTTTGCAGGCGCAGACGCCGATGTTGACTGGGTCTTCCAGGCCAGCCTCGACGCGCTGCAACGCGCCGGCGCGCAGCTTGTCGACGTGCGCTACCCGGCCTGGCTGCTGGCGCTCAAGGACAGCTTGTTTGACGCCATACGGCTGCCCGAGTTCGCACCGCATCTGGCGAAGTACCTGGCAACCCTGGGGCCGGGGCATCCGAAATCCTTGGACGAACTGATCGAGCGCGCGCGCCGCCTGCCCGCCGGGGTCGGCGCGAGCGGTACGCCCAATCCGGGGCGCTGGGCCCAGTTCGAGCGCGAGGCCGTCAGCGGCCCACTGACCGATTACCGCTACGAGAGCGCGCGGGTGCATGGCCTGGGGCTCGTGCACTCCGTCGTCACTGGCCTGATGGCCACGCACCAACTCGACGCGGTGGTTTACCCCACCGCCATCCGACGGGCGGCCCTGGTCGCTGGCCACAGCGCCGACCCGACCGGACCGGCGCCGGGCTCGGCGGCCAACATCGCCAACCTCAGCGGCCTGCCCGACCTGGTGGTGCCGGCCGGCCTGACCGGTGACCGCCTGCCGGTCTGCCTGTCTTTCCTGGGGCCTGCCTTCAGCGAGGAGCGGCTGCTTTCTCTGGGCTACGCCTTCGAGCAGGCCACCCGGGCACGCAGGCAGCCGGTACACGCTCCAGGCCTACCCGGAGAAGCGATCAGCCGGCCAAGGGACCGATCGAGCTCGGAAGCAACTCGGAAATAGCCGACCGCATCCACTGGTGCCCAGGGTCGCGGTGCATGCGCTCGTGCCAGAGCAATTTCACATTGAGCTTCTTGGCTCGAAAAGGCAGGGGCACGGTACGGATGTTCTGCAGGTCGTGCAGGGCGTGGCGGGCGAAGTTGGGCGCCGTCATCAGGTAATCCGAATTACGCAGTATCAGAGGGCCGGCAAAGAAGTGCGGCAGGTACAGCGCCACTTTTCGCTTATTGCGGACCCGGGCCAGCGCCTGCTCCACCAGCCCCGGCCCGCGCCCCGGGGGCTCCACCACGATGTGCGAGGCCGCCATGTATTGCGCCAGGGTGATCTTGTCGCGGATATGCGGGTGGTCGGCGCGCAGCATGACCACATACGGGTCCTGGAACAGCGAGACCTGGCGAAACCCTCCCATCAAGGACGGCAGGTGCCCGATGGCAAAGTCAGCCTCGCCGGCGGCGAGCACATCACGGTAGGCATCGATGCCCACGTGCAGCACACGCAGGCTCACCTGCGGTGCCACCCGGGCGAGGTGGGCAGCAATGATCGGGAGGTAAATCAGCTGACCGATGTCCGACAGCAAGATGGCAAATGAGCGCTGGGTGGTCGCAGGGTCAAAGGGGGACGAGCCGGCCAACGAACCCACTAAGGCGGACAGGGCCTTTTCGAGGGGTTCGACCATCGACTGAGCGGCGGGCGTGGGCACCATGCCTGCACCCGTCCGGACGAACAGCGGGTCGTTGCATAGCTCGCGCAGCCGCTTGAGGGAGTGGCTCACAGAGGATTGAGTCAAACCCAGCTCGCGGCCGGCCGCGGTCACATTGCGGTGCTTGGCCACCGCCAGCATGACACGCACCAGGTTCAGATCGAATGCCGTATGAATCATGAACATGAACCATTTAGCGTATGGCGAAAATTCATTGGACACATCATACTGACGACCGATAGCATCTCTCTCAGCAATCTCAGAAGTACCAACCGTCTGCCGCGCCTCCCGCCCATGCCCTGCAACTCCTGCGCCGAGTTCGCACGCTTCCTGCCCCTACCGACGCCCCGGCCAAAGCCAGGGGCCCGGTCAGGCAAGGGCGCTGGCTGGCCGACTTGCGAGGGGTCCAGGTGACCCAGCCGCCCGCCCTGCTTGAATTCCGCGGCTACCGCCTCGGGTTTCGCATCGACGGGCAGTTGTGCGAGTTGATCGACGACCTGAGCTTCTCCATCCGGGCCGGCAGCGTTCTGGGGGTGGTGGGTGAATCAGGCTGCGGCAAAAGCATGACGGCCCTGTCGGTGCTGCGCCTGCTGCCGACGGCCGCCACCGTCATGGGTGGCGAAATACTTTTCGGCGGCCGCAACCTGCTCGCGGAACCTGAGTCCGAGATGGAGCGGATCCGGGGTCGCGACATCTCGATGGTGTTCCAAGAGCCCATGACCTCCCTCAACCCGGTCCACTCGGTAGGCCGGCAGATCGGCGAAGTGCTGCGGATCCACCGCCCCGGCATGGGCCCCGACGAGCGGCGCGCCGCCACCATCGACCTGCTTCGCCAGGTCGGCATTGCCAACCCGGAACAGCGCCATGACCAGTACCCGCACCAGCTTTCGGGGGGTATGCGCCAACGGATCATGATCGCGATTGCGGTCGCCTGCCGGCCGCAACTGCTGATGGCCGACGAGCCCACCACCGCGCTGGACGCCACCATTCAGGCCCAGGTGCTGGCCTTGATGCAAGACATCAAGGAGCAGACCGAAGGCTCCATCATGCTGAT
>CANFQF010000245.1 GCA_947449025.1 Comamonadaceae bacterium | reverse complement strand
CATATTGGCCAGCATCGGAATGCGGCCGGCAAAGCGCTCGCAGGCGATTTTCATTTGCTCGGGTGAGCGCACCGCTTCCACAAAGAGCGCATCGACACCGCAGGCGAGGTACTGCTCGGCCCGCTCCAGAGCGGCGTCAAAGCCTTCCACTGCTACCGCATCCGTGCGGGCCAGGATCAGCGTCTCAGGGCTTTGGCGGGCGTCCAGTGCCGCTTTCAACTTGCCCACCATTTCCGCAACAGGAATGACGCCCTTGCCATCGAGATGGCCGCAGCGCTTGGGAAAAGTCTGGTCTTCCAGCTGGATCATCGCGGCACCCGCTTGCTCCAGGGTGCGCACGCTGCGTTGGGTGTTGAGGGCGTTGCCGAAGCCGGTGTCACCGTCGACGATCACCGGTACCTGCACCCGCTCGGTGATGCGCGACAGGGTGTGGGCCACTTCCGTGACCGTGGTGAGGCCCACGTCGGAGCGCCCGAGCAGGGTGTAGGCAATGGAGGCACCCGAGAGGTAGAGGGCCTCGAAGCCGGACTGCTCGGCGATCAGGGCGGTGAAGGCGTCATAGATGCCGGGGGCCAGCAGGGGGCGCTTTTCTTGAAGGCGTTGCTTGAGGGTCATGGTGTTCACTTTGAATGGGAGAGGGCGGAGGCGGCGCTGTTGGCGGCAATCCAGCCGCCCGCTACCGCCGAGAGCAGGCCGTTGCCGGCCAGATAGCCAGCCGGGCCCGCGCCCGAGACGCCGCGTGCCGCACCGCCCGCCGCGTAGAGGTTGGCCATCGGCTTGCCGTCGGCACGCAAGGCCCGGCATTGCGCGTCGACCTCCAGGCCACCCTGGGTGTGGAACAGGGCGCCAGTCACTTTGACCGCGTAGTAGGGGGCCTGGAGCGACCGCTTGAAGCTGCGGCCGAAGCGGTCTGTGCGGCCGGGCGCCACCTCGTCCAGCGTGGCCTGCAGGGCGGCCGGGTCGCAGCCAATGAGAGCGGCCAGCGCCGGCAGGTCTGCTGCCTGGCGCAGCGCGCCAGCCTTCTCGGCCTCCACGAAGTCCGGGAAGGTGCGCAGCAGGTCCAGCAGGGGCTGGTCGAGAAGGTTGAAGGCAATGCTCTCGGGCTGGGCCAGCACGTGCACTGCAGCCTCTGAGTAGCCGCCGGTCTCGTCGGAGAAGCGCTGGCCATGCTTGTTCACCTGCACGCCGCCTTCCATGATGAAGGCCCAGGTCATGAGCGCGCCCTGGGGCGTGACCCAGCCGCCATGGCCCTGGTAGGCGTCCAGGTCGCCCATTTGCAGGCCCAGCTGCCGGCCCCAGCTGATCGCCGAACCGTCGTTGCCGGTATGGCCGGCAAAGGTGGCGTCGCCGATCTCGGGAATGAGCTCGCGCACCATCGCGTTGTTGCCGCCGAAGCCGTTGCAGGCCAGCACCAGTTGCTCGCAGGCCAGATGCTCGAGGCTGCCGTCGGGGCGCTCATAACCCACGCCGATGATGCGGTCCTGCGCGTTCACCCACAGCTCGCGCACCAGGGCCTCACCCAGGATGTCGGCGCCGCGATCGTTGGCCAGCTTGATCAGGCGCGCCATCAGGGCCTCGCCGGTGCGCTCGGGCATGGAGTGCATGCGCTCCACGCTGTGACCGGGGTAGAGAAAGCCGCGCACGATCTCAAAAGGCAGGCCGTGCGCTTCGAGTGCATCGATCGCCTCGGTCGCGGCATGCACATAGGCCTGCACCAGGTGCTCGGGCGCGCCATGGTCTGCCTTTTCCTGCACGTCCTTCGCCAGCAGCTCGTAGGAGTCATCAATCCCCAGCGACTTTTGCAGGCGGGTGAGGGCGGCCGGAATGAAGCCGGAGGACAGGGCCGAGGAGCCCGAGGGCGTGGCGTCGCGCTCGAGCACCACGCAGTCCAGGCCCAGGTCACGCAGGCGGATGGCGGTGGTGAGGCCACAGGCACCGCCGCCCACAATGCACACGGGAACCTCTGGGGTGTCCGCTGGCATCGCGTCGGCCCGGATGATGCGGGGATCTGGCCTATTCATGCGGTGGCCTTTTGTTGTTGCATCCGGCGTTTGAGCTGTGGCAGCAGGCCGCCCGCGTCGACCATGTCCATCAGGAATCCAGGAATGGGGTCGAACGGCAGGCGCTCGCCGTTGGCGCGCACCACGGCCTGCCCGGCCAAGTCCAGGGTGATGGCCTCGCCCTCCTGGATTTTTTCCGCTTCGGGGCAGGTCAGGAGCAGCAGGCCGAGGTTGAAGGCATTGCGGAAGTACAGACCGCTGTAGCTGGGTGCGATCACCGCCCGCAGGCCCAGTTGCACCAGGGCGCCCGCGGCTTGCTCGCGCGAGGAGCCGATGCCGAAATTGGCGCCGGCGACGATGACATCACCGGGCCTCACCGCCGCGGCGAACTCGGGTCGCACGCCTTCCAGAGTGTGGGTGGCGATCTCGGCCAGCGAGAGCTTCATGTAGGTGCCCGGCGCAAGCTGGTCGGTGTCAATGTCGGCGCCCAGGCGCCAGACGCGATGGGGGCCGCTGGGGTTTGCGGCAGTGGTCATGCGAGAACCTCCCGGGGGTCGGTGACGCGGCCGCGCAATGCGCTGGCCGCGACGGTGTAGGGCGAGGCGAGATAGATCTGCGCGGTGGGCGAGCCCATGCGGCCCTTGAAATTGCGCGCGGTCGTGGCGATGACATTGGCACCGTCGGGGATGGAGCCGCCGTAGCCCGAGCAGGCCCCGCAAGCAGTGGCCAGCACCTCGGCGCCAGCGTCGCGCAGCACGCCCATGACGCCCTCGCGCTCGGCCTGCTCCTGGTCTTGTACGCTGGCCGGTGCCACCATGAGGCTGAAGCCGTTGGCCACCCGGTGGCCCTTGAGGATGCTGGCTGCGGCCCGCAGGTCTTCGAGCTTGGCGCCGGTGCAGGCGCCGATGTAGGCGGCCTGAATGGCGACGTCGCTGTAGTCGCCCACGGGGCGCGTGTTGGCCGGGCTGTGCGGCGCGGCGACCTGGGGCGACAGGGTGGCGGCGTCGTAGTCGTGGGTTGTGCAGGTGGCGCCTTCGTCGGTGTGCCAGCCCTCGATTTCCACATCCGGTGCGCCATGGGCGGCCAGCCAGTCGCGGGTGGTGGCGTCCGGCGCGATCAGGCCGACCTGGGAGCCGATTTCGGCGCTCATGTTCGACATGGTCATGCGCTCCTGCATCGACAGGGCCTGGACCGCCGGGCCGCAGAACTCCATGGCCTGGTAGGCGCCGCCGTTCATGCCGAACTGGCCGATCATCGCCAGCATCATGTCCTTCGCGGTCACGCCCGGGGGCAGGCGGTTTTTCCAGCGCATGCGGATGGTCTCGGGCACCCGCACCCAGAGCTCGCCGGTGACCACCACGCCCAGCATCTCGGTGGCGCCGATCCCGAACATGTAGGCGCCGAACGCGCCACCGGTGGGCGAGTGCGAGTCACCGCCGACGGCGAACATGCCCGGGCGCAGATGGCCTTTTTGCGGCACCACCACGTGGCAGATGCCGATGCTGTCGTAGACATGGGGGAGCTTTTGCGCCACAGCCCAGTCGCGGGCGATACGCACGATGCGGCGTGAGTCTTCATCGCGCTCGGGCACATAGTGGTCCATCACCAGAACGACCTTCGAGGTGTCCCACACCTTGGCGCCCAGTTCTTCCAGCATGGGCTGGAGCCGGCGCGGGCCGGAGGAGTCATGGAACATCGCTAGGTCGACCCGGCAGTTGACGATTTCGCCCACCGACACCTGGGGTCGGCCAGCAGCCTTGGCGATCAGCTTTTGTGCCAGCGTCTGGGGCGGGCTTTGCGTCGCGCTCATGGTCATTTCTCCTGGTTCATGTTGTCGCTTTCGCTCAATTTTCGCGTGCGGCCTTGACCGCGATGCGCGCATCGACGCTGCCGATGCTGGAGACTTCCATCTGGTATTCGTAGCGGTCCGGTCGGTACAGGCCTTCGAGCCATTGCACCGGCCTGTCCTGGCTGTCGTACACCAGGCGCCGCACCTGGAGCAGGGCGGTGCCAATGGCGACGTCGAGCTCGCGGGCCACCACTGCGTCGGCCTGCCGCGCCGAGATGGTTTGCCGGGCCCGGCCCAGCTCCACACCGGCCTCTTCGAGCAACTGCAAGATGGGCTTGCTGGCCAGGTCCTGCCGGGTGATGCCGCGCGCCAGGGTTTCGGGCACCCAGATGGTGATGTACGACAGCGGGCCCTCGCGCGAGCTGCGTCGGCGCACCGCCTTGCGGACCTTGCTGCCAACCGGCAGTTGCAGCTGCTCGGCGACCTGGCCCGAGGCTTCGACCACCCGCCAGTCCAGCACCTTCACCGAGTTGCTCAGGCTGGCGCTGACGATGTTTTCCATCAGGCCCGCCAGCCGCGTCGGCCGGAT
>CANFQF010000244.1 GCA_947449025.1 Comamonadaceae bacterium | reverse complement strand
GCTGCGCCCTATCGCATGGACCCCAAGACCGCCGAAGAGTCGTGGGAGCTGCATCGCGGTCACTGGATGATGCGCATGGACACGGCACGCGGCGACTTCGACTTTGACATCGAGAAGGCCGCCAAGGGCCTGAACATTCCCCTGGCCCAGGTCCCCCGGGACAAGCTCATTGCCGCCGAACCCATTCGCGCCGTTCTCGGTGAGATGGGCGTGAACTTTGCCTGATCCCCGCATGTCTGACCTGCTTGAAGTCCACCAGATCCACAAGACCTTCGATACGGCAAAAGGCACGTTATCGGTGATCGAGGGCGTCTCCTTCACCCAGCGTGAAGGGGAGCTGATCACCATCGTGGGGGCCAGTGGCTCGGGCAAGACGACCCTGCTGCGGATCATTGCCGGACTCGAATCGGCCAACCAGGGCGAGGTGAGCCTTCAGGGTCAGGCGATCGACGGTCCTGGCCCGGAGCGCTCCATGGTGTTCCAGCAATCCGGGCTGATGCCCTGGCTGACCGTGGCGCAGAACGTGCGGTTTTCATTGCACACGCTGGGCCTTTCGGAGCAGGAACAAGCGGCGCGGGTGCAAGACGCCATTGAACGCGTCGGCCTCAAGGGCTTTGAGCAGTTTGCGCCCAAGCAGTTGTCGGGCGGTATGCAGCAGCGGGTGGGCATAGCCCGCGCGATTGCGGTCAAACCCAAGCTGCTTTTGTGCGACGAGCCCTTTGCGTCGGTCGACGCGATGACGCGCCAATCGCTGCAGCATGACTTGCAAAAGGTGGTCTCCGAGGGCAATACCTCGGCGCTGCTGGTGACCCACGATATTGAAGAAGCGATCTATCTGGGCGACCGAATCATTGTGTTGTCGTCGCGACCCGCGACGGTGATGGAGATCATCGCTGTGGACATTCCGCGGCCCCGTGATCCGCTCGTGCGAACCCAGTCCTATTTCCAGGACTTGCGGGAGCACATCTGGAAAAAGCTGCAAATCCAGTGAAAAAGAACACTCCTCTTCCTGCGTGGATCTACAGCCTCCTGATCCTGGTGGTGGCGCTCGCCCTGTGGGAGGCGCTGTCCCGCTACAAGATCATCAACCCGCTGTTCCTCAGTTCGCCCACGGAGATTCTGGCGGCAGGTATCGACCTGATGAAGTCGGGCGAGTTCTTCACCCACTTGCGGCTGTCGGCCTACATCTATGTGGTGGGTGTCGTGACGGGCTGCGTAGCCGGCGCACTGCTCGGGCTGGCCATGGGCTGGTGGCGTCGCTTTGGCGATATCGTCGACCCGTACGTGGTGTTCTTTTCGGCCATGCCCCGTGTGGCGCTGTACCCGGTGTTCATCATGCTGATGGGGGTGGGCAACCTCTCCCGCATCCTGATCGTCTTCATCGGCGTGATGTTTCCGATGCTGTTCAACGCCTACGTGGGCGCCAAGCAGACACCCAAACAACTGCTCGAAGTGGCCCAGGTGTTTGGCTACCGTCGCCATGAGATCTTCTACAAAGTGGTGCTGCCCTCGGCTATGCCCTACCTCATGGCCGGCTTTCGCAACGGCGTGACGCTGGGGATGATTCTGGTGGTGGTGTCCGAGTTCTTCGGCGCATCCGGTGGACTGGGACAACAGATTGCGGTGAGCGCGCAGTTCTTCCAGACCGCGTTCATGTACGCCTGGGTGATCTACACCTCTTTGCTGGCCCTGGCCTTTGTCAAGTTGACCGACTGGATGGAACGGCGGCTGCTCTGGTGGTCTTGAGGGCCTAGCGGCCGTCGGCCTGGCCCTTCAAGCGGGCCATGTGCATCTCGTGCAAGGTGATTTTCCGAACCTCGGACTGGCTGCTCATGATGTGCGCGCTGAGCAACATGACGGCCTGCTCGGCGCGCTTGGCCTTCAGGGCGCGCAAGATCTTGCCGTGCTCTTCGTAGGTGTGGTCGATCCTCGGCTGCTTGGTGAAGTCCAGCCGCCGGATGACACGGATCCGTTCGGTCACGTCACGATGGACGCGCGCCATCTCGGCGTTGCCGGCGGCAATGACCAGTGTGCAGTGGAAGTCTTCGTCCCATTGCGCGACCTGATGGGTGTCACTGCTTCGCTGGGCCAGCGGAACCAGCCAGATCGACGCCAGTGAGTCGAGCTGAGTACGGTCCACGTGGTTGTAGCCCTCGCAGATGCGTCGCACCGCAGTGGTCTCCAACAGCAGGCGGAGGTCGTAGAGTTCGTCATAGCGGGCGAAGTCGAAGGGCAGTACGCGCCACCCGCTGCGAAACAGCACCTCGACATGGCCCTCTTGCTGCAGGCGAAAAAGCGCCTGGCGCACCGGCGTGCGGGACACACCCAATCGCTCGCAAATCTCGTTTTCGGTGAAGCGGTCTCCGGCAACCAGCTGAAAGTTTTCGATGTCGCGCTTGACCTGGTGGTACACCGCATCCGCGCGTGAGACCTCTCTTGGGCGGCCGGGTTTGACGTCTGCTTCCATGGTCAGCGCCTACTGGGCTCCGATTGCCGCAAGCAGGTCAGCGCTCGGTGCGGTCCAGCCGACGATGGCTCCCTGGGCCCGAATCATGTCGAGGGTGGCCGTCTTGAACTCGGGGAAATAGCTTTCGGTGCAATCTTCGAGCAGCAAGCCGTCATAGCCGCGGTCATTGGCCTCCCGCATGGACGTCTGAACGCAGACCTCCGCTGTCACCCCCATGAAAACGAGATGGCTGATCCCTGCACCCTGCAGGCGCTCGTGCAGACCGGTGGCGTAAAACATCCCCTTGCCTGGCTTGTCGATCACCCATTCACCGGGCGATGGCGCCAATGCCGGAATGATTTGGTTGCCCGGCTCGCCAGCCACCAGGATGCGCCCCATCGGACCCACATCCCCAATGCGCAGGGTGGGCTGGCCGCGCTGGCGTTTGGCAGGAGGGCAGTCGGACAGATCCGCCCGATGCGCCTCGCGCGTGTGCAGGACTTTTCCGCCGGCCCTGCGCCACGCCGCAAGCACCCGCACGCAGGCCGGAACGATGGACGACAACCGTGACACATCGTTACCCAAGGTTTCACCGAAACCACCGGGCTCGATGAAGTCTCTTTGCATATCGATGATGACGAGGGCCGTTCGGGCAAGCTCAAACTCGAACGCGAAAGGATTGGCAGAAACACGCATCAAACCACCTCGACTTGGGCAGGCATATTGCGCCCAGGCACTTGAGCAGGATCACTGCCGCCCCCCATATAGGCGCCAAGCACATGCCGCTGTGCGTCTGCGGCCGCAGTTTCGTGGACGATTCGGCCTTCGCTCATCACCACAATCCGGTCGGCCAGGCCGAGAAGTTCATCAATGTCTTCACTGACAAGAAGAATAGCACCGCCTCTCGCGCGCACGCCCAAGAGGCGCGAGTGAATCTCGCGGACCGCGGCAAAGTCCAGCCCGAAGACCGGGTTCATTGCGATCAGGACCCCAATCTCGCCAGCCAGTTCGCGCGCCAAGACCGCGCGCTGCACGTTGCCGCCTGACAGGCTGGCGATGGGCGCCCCCTCTCCCTGAGTCTTGATGCCGTACTCGGAAATCCATTCCCGGGCCCGTTGTCGCCAGAGGCGCGGCCGCAGCCAACCGCCGCGGCTCAAGGGAGCCACATCAAAATCGCGCAGGGCCATGTTGTCGGACACGCTCATGGCGCCCACGCAGCCGTTGCGCAGAGGCTCCTCGGGCAGGCTGCGTAATTTGAGCTGACGATTTTGCGCACGCGAGCCTTGATAGGGGACGCCGAGAACCTGCACCGAGCCGGACAGACGAGGCCGCTGACCCACGATCGCCTCCATGAGTTCGCGCTGGCCATTGCCGGACACGCCGGCAACCCCCAGGATCTCGCCGGGGCGTACCGCCAAGTTCACCCTCTCCACCGCCACGGTGCCCCGGTCACCGAGAACGCAAAGGTCACGCAACACAAGGGCGGCATCTCCGGCATCTGCGACATCTCCGCTAGTGCCCACCACATCCGCCGGTGGAGCCGGCGCCCGCAAGACATGGGGCCCGATCTCCATCGACTGCTCGCCCTCTTGCCCGATCATCGCCTGCGCCAACAGCGCGGGGGTCGCGTCCGACACTGCGCACTGATGGACAGCCTTGCCCCGCCGCAGCACGGTGACGTCATCGGCATAGGCCATCACCTCGCGGAATTTGTGGGTGATTAGAAGGACCGTGCACTGGCCGCTGCGGGCCAGCTCGCGCACATGACCCAGCACCTCGTCGGCTTCCTGCGGTGTCAGTACCGAGGTGGGCTCATCGAGAATCAGCAGGCGTGGTTTGAGGTAAAGCTGCTTGAGCAACTCGAGCTTTTGCTTCTGCCCGGCGGCCATGGCACCGGGGCAGGCGTCCAGGTCCATGCGAAACGGGGTCTTCTGCAAGAACGCCTCCAGCGCCTCGCGCTGGCGTCGCCAGTCAATCCAGGCAG
>CANFQF010000243.1 GCA_947449025.1 Comamonadaceae bacterium | reverse complement strand
TGCGCTTGCTCACCGAAGAGGGCCTGATTCGCGCGCGGCGGGGCAGCGGCACCTATGTCGCAGAAGCGCCGCCCCGTCTGGCGCCCCCGGTCACCGAGGTCGGCTGGCCTGAACTCTCCGGCAAACTCCGCGAGCACCGGGGGCTGATCCTGGAGGCTGATGACACCCCGCCGCCCTTGCTGCCTCATGAAGGCAAGGCCGCTGCGGCCTACCGGCGAATGCGCCGGGTGCACCTGGACGAGCGATCCGAGCCCTTTCGGGTGGTGGAGCTCTTCGTCGCGCGCCACTACTACGACCAATCGCCTGATCGCTTTGACCACGAGATGGCTCTGGTCGTTCTGGAAGACCTGGACGCCGCGAACCTGGTGGAAATGCGTCAAAGCTTCACCCTGACCCTGGCCGATGCCGAGACGGCGGCGCATCTGGGCTTGCACGAGGGCGACACCTTGGGTCGGCTGCGGCGCGCGCTGGTCGATCGGCAGGGCGTGGTGGCCTATTTTTCAATCGCATTGATCCGGTCGGATCGGATTGCGCTGTCCTGGTCGATCAGCCGTCTTTAGCGGGGGTGGTCCCCGATTGAAAATAAAATAGGGTCAGGTTCGTCATAAGATGGGTCCATGGCCCGCCTGCCCCGACTGACCCTTGCTGGTCTCCCGCACCATATCCTGCAGCGGGGGCACAACCTGACCCCGATCGCTGCCGACCCCGCAGACTTTGAGACCCTGCGCCGGCTTCTCGCCGAGCAGGCCCGAGAGGCGGGCGTCGCCATCCATGCGTATGTCTTCATGGACAACCACTTTCATCTTCTCGCCACCCCGAAGGACGACACCGGATTGGCACGGATGATGCAAGGCCTTGGGCGTCGGTACGTGCGCTACTTCAACCAGCGACAGGGCCGGTCCGGCACCCTCTGGGAGGGGCGGTACCGTTGTGCGGTGCTGCAGGCAGAGGCTTGGCTTCTGCCCTGCATGGCCTACCTCGACCTCAATCCGGTCCGTGCCGGCAAGGTGGAGCGGCCCCAGGATTGGGCTTGGTCCAGCCATGGGCACTATGTCGGTGCGGTCGTGGACAAGATGGTGAGCCCGCACTCTCTCGCTTGGGCGCTTGGAAACACGCCATTTGCCCGTGAGCAGGGCTATGCCCAAGCAGTGGAGCGAGGGGTTTCTGCTGCAGAGCAGCGGGCCCTGGTGGACTCGGCCGTTCATGGCTGGGCGCTGGGGGATGAAGCCTTCCTGGCCGGGCTGCAGAAGCAGACGCCGCGCCGACTGAGTCGGGGTAAACCGGGTCGTCCGCGCCGCCTTCCGCTGGAGGAGGCGCCGGTGCCTGGGGACCCACCGCCCAAGACGGACGACCTGTGAGGTCGGCCGGGGCGGTTGATCTGCCCCCTATTTAATTGATGGAGGCCAACAGGCGATATAAAAAGGGTTCCGACCCCGTTTTATATCGCTTGGCGCCAGTGCTGCGCTGCACTATGCTCCCCGCTCCGTGAAAGTCTGCGAAGGAATCGTCATGGCCTTGTCTGCCTCGCCCGCCCATCTGCCTGTTACCTCATCCGCCGCTTCGGCCGACGAGATCGCCCACCTGCAGCAGCAGGGCCTGTATGCGCAGGCGAACGAGCACGACGCCTGCGGCGTGGGTTTCGTCGCCCACATCAAGGGGCAGAAGAGCCACTCCATCGTCGGTCAGGCGCTCAAGATTCTGGAAAACCTGGACCATCGCGGCGCGGTCGGAGCCGATCCGCTGATGGGCGACGGCGCAGGCATCCTGATCCAGATCCCGGACCAGCTCTACCGCGAAGAGATGACCAAGCAAGGCGTGGCTCTCCCCGCTCAGGGCGAGTACGGCGTGGGCATGATCTTCCTGCCCAAGGAGCACGCCTCCCGTCTGGCCTGCGAGCAGGAGATGGAGCGCGCAATCAAGGCCGAAGGCCAGGTGCTGCTCGGCTGGCGCGATGTGCCGGTGAACCGTGAAATGCCGATGTCGCCCACGGTGCGCGAGAAAGAGCCTGTGTTGCGCCAGGTTTTCATCGGCCGCGGCAATGACGTGATCGTGCAAGACGCGCTCGAGCGCAAGCTCTACGTGATCCGCAAGACCGCGAGTGCGGCCATTCAGAACCTGCACCTCAAGCACTCCAAGGAGTACTACGTCCCCAGCATGTCCTCGCGGACGGTGGTCTACAAGGGCTTGCTGCTGGCCAACCAGGTCGGCGAGTACTACCTGGACCTGCAAGACCCCCGCTGCGTCTCGGCCCTGGGCCTGGTGCACCAGCGCTTTTCTACCAACACCTTCCCCGAGTGGCCGCTGGCCCACCCCTATCGCTATGTCGCCCACAACGGCGAGATCAACACGGTCAAGGGCAACTACAACTGGATGAAGGCGCGCGAGGGCGTGATGTCCTCGCCGGTGCTCGGCGAGGACCTGCACAAGCTCTACCCGATCAGCTTCGCCGACCAGTCCGACACCGCCACCTTCGACAACTGCCTCGAGCTGCTCACGATGGCGGGCTACCCCATCTCGCAGGCGGTGATGATGATGATTCCCGAGCCTTGGGAGCAGCACACCACGATGGACGAGCGCCGCAAGGCCTTCTACGAGTACCACGCGGCGATGCTCGAGCCCTGGGACGGCCCGGCCTCGATCGTGTTCACCGACGGTCGCCAGATCGGCGCCACGCTGGACCGCAACGGCCTGCGTCCCTCGCGCTACTGCGTGACCGATGACGACCTGGTCATCATGGGTTCCGAGTCCGGCGTGTTGCCCGTGCCTGAGAACAAGATCGTGCGCAAGTGGCGCCTGCAACCGGGCAAGATGTTCCTGATCGACCTCGAGCAGGGCCGCATGATCGACGACGAGGAGCTCAAGGCCAACCTCGCCAACAGCAAGCCCTACAAGCAGTGGATCGAGAACCTGCGCATCCGCCTGGACGACCTGTCCGAGAGCAGTGGCCAGGCGCCCGCGTCTGAAGTGGCCTTGCTCGATCGCCAACAGGCTTTCGGCTACACGCAAGAAGACATCAAGTTCCTGCTTTCGCCCATGGCCCAGGCCGGTGAAGAAGGCATCGGCTCCATGGGCAACGACAGCCCGCTGGCGGTGCTCTCAGACAAGAACAAGCCGCTGTACAACTACTTCAAGCAGCTGTTCGCCCAGGTGACCAACCCGCCGATCGACCCGATCCGCGAGGCCATCGTCATGTCCTTGGTGTCCTTCATTGGTCCCAAGCCGAACCTGCTGGACATCAACCAGGTCAACCCGCCCATGCGCTTCGAGGTGAGCCAGCCGGTGCTGGACTTCGCCGACATGGCCAAGCTGCGCGACGTGGGCCAGATCACCCAGGGCAAGTTCCGCAGCTACACGTTGGACATCACCTATCCGCTGGCGTGGGGCCACGAGGGCGTGGAGGCCAAGCTCGCCTCGCTCAACGCCGAAGCGGTGGATGCGATCAAGAGCGGCAAGAACATCCTGATCATTAGCGACCGTGGCGTGTCAGCGGCCCAGGTGGCAATTCCCGCAGCCCTGGCGCTGTCGTCCATCCACCAGCACCTGGTGCGTGAGGGCCTGCGCACCACCGCTGGTCTGGTGGTCGAGACCGGCTCGGCGCGCGAGGTGCATCACTTTGCCGTTCTCGCCGGCTACGGCGCGGAAGCCGTGCACCCCTACCTCGCGATGGAAACCCTGGCCGCCCTGCACAAGGACCTGCCCGGCGATCTGTCGGCCGAGAAGGCCGTCTACAACTACGTCAAGGCGATCGGCAAGGGCCTGTCCAAGATCATGTCCAAGATGGGCGTGAGCACCTATATGTCGTACTGCGGCGCGCAGCTGTTCGAGGCCATCGGCATCAACGCCGAAACCATCGTCCAGTACTTCACCGGCACCGCCAGCCGCGTCGAGGGCATTGGCGTGTTCGAGATCGCCGAGGAAGCCATTCGCCTGCACAAAGCGGCCTTTGGCAGCGACCCGGTGCTGGCCCACGCGCTGGACGCCGGCGGCGAGTACGCCTGGCGCGCCCGCGGCGAGGAGCACATGTGGACGCCCGACGCGATCGCTAAGCTGCAGCACTCCACCCGCGCCAACAACTGGAACACGTACAAGGAGTACGCCCAGATCATCAACGACCAGAGCCGGCGCCACATGACGCTGCGCGGCCTGTTCGAGTTCAAGGTCGACCCGGCCAAGGCGATTTCGATTGACGAAGTCGAACCGGCCAAAGAGATCGTCAAGCGCTTTGCCACTGGCGCCATGTCGCTGGGTTCGATCTCCACCGAAGCCCACGCCACCCTGGCCATTGCGATGAACCGTATCGGCGGCAAGTCCAACACCGGCGAAGGCGGCGAGGACCCGGCGCGTTACCGCAACGAACTCAAAGGCATCCCGATCAAGAAGGGTGACACCCTGGCCAGCGTCATCGGCAAGGACGTGGTCGAGGTCGACCTGCCC
>CANFQF010000242.1 GCA_947449025.1 Comamonadaceae bacterium | reverse complement strand
GGCGGGCTGGCCTCTTGCGGGCCCAGCCAGGCCAGCAGCACCCCGCCATGGGCCTGCACCGGGTAACTCACCTGGCGCACCCGCTCGCACAGGCGGCTGCCCTCAGGCTCGGCCGGCGTGTCCAGGCATTGGCCATTGGGGCCGAACTTCCAGCCGTGAAAGGGGCAGCGCAGGCCACCGCCCTCGTCGGCGGGGTCGAGCCGGCCAAAAGACAGGTCGGCGCCGCGGTGCGGGCAGGCGCGCCCCAGCAGGCCCCAGGCGCCCCCCGCATCCTTGAACAGCACCAGGTCTTCGCCCAGCACCCGCACTGTCTTTAGCGGCCGCTCGGCCATCTCGGGGTGGAGGGCAGGGTCGAACTCTTCGAGCAGGGCGACCGGATGCCAGTACTGGCGCAGCACCGCGCCGCAGCGGGTGCCTGGCCCGATCCGGGTCAGCAACTCATTCTGTTCTGCGCGCATCGAGGCTCCGGCGGGTGGGGGGAACAGGCATCAAGCCAGTATACAAACAGGTCAAATTGGCACCCGGTCCGCTGGCTTGGCGGCGCGTCTATTGCAGGAGCCCGCGCCCACATGCTCCGCCGCCGGTTCGCGCCCGGGTGGCGTTATGCTCCGTGAAGCCCGGGGCGCTTGCCGGCATGTTCCAGCGCCGCTCTGTCCTACCCACCTCACAACGTCTGCTTCTGAAATGACCACCCCTGCTCAATACGTCGACGGCTTCGGCAACATCCAACTGGCCGAGGGCGTCATCCGCCTGGAGCTGGTGGCCTTCAGCAAGATCGAGGGCACCAACTCCAGCGTCGAAAAGGTGGGGGGGCTCGCCATGAGCCTGCCCGCGTTCCTGCGCTCGTTCAATCAAATGACCACCGTGGTCAATAAGATGGTGGAGCAGGGCCTGATCACCCGCACCCCGACCGGTGTCGAAGCGCCCAAGGGAGCGCCAGCCGCCGTGAAGTGACTCGTGCTGCCGTCCGCACCACCCGCCTCTCCAGCCGCCCCCTCAGCCACCCCTCCAGCCACCCCTCCAGCCAGCCCTTGAATCACCTCGTCACCCACCAGGTTGCCCGCCGCCTGTTTCTGGCGTCGGGTGTTGCCGCGTGCCTGCCCGTGTCGGCGCAGACGGCTGCACAGGCCTGGCCCGTCCGGACCGTCCGCCTTGTCGTGGCTTACCCGCCCGGCGGCGTGAGCGATGTGGTGGCCCGCCTGATCGCCGAGCGCCTCGCTCCTGCCCTGGGGCAAGCGGTCGTGGTCGAGAACAAGGCGGGCGCCAGTGGCACGGTGGGCATGGATGCAGTGGCCAAGGCGGCGCCCGACGGCTATGTCTTGGGCTTTTCCGCGATCAGCCCGCTCACGCTCAACCCCCACCTGGGCGCATCGCCCTTTGACCCGGCCAAGGACATTGCGCCGGTGGCCAGCGTCATGTACTCGCCGGTGCTGCTGCTGGCGACCCCGGCCACGCCTGTGCGCGATTTCGCGGAGTTGCTCGCCGCCGCCCGCGCCAAGCCCGGTTCGGTGCGCTGGGCCACCTCGGGGCCTGCCTCCCTGGGGCACATCATGCTCGAGCAGGTCCAGGCCGTGGCCAAGACGACCATCACCCACATTCCCTACAAAGGCGGCGGTCAGCAGATCACCGACGCGCTCTCCGGCCAGTTCGAGGTGCTGTCGGTCAACACCGGTCCGGCCGTTATCGGCCATATCAAGGCGGGCAAGCTGCGCCCATTGGCGGTGGGCGCTGCCTCCCGCCTCGACGCGCTGCCGCAGGTGCCCACATTGGGCGAGCTTGGTTTTGCGGGCGCCAACATGAGCTCCCTGTTCGGCGTCTTCGCGCCGGCGGCCACACCTCCGGCGGTGCTGGCGCGGGTGAACATGGAGATCAACCGCATCCTCGCCCAGCCCGACATACGGGCCCGGCTCGACGCCAGCGACAACGTGCCCACAGGTGGCAGCGCCGCCGACTTTGCCCGGGTCATCGCCAATGAGTCGGCGGGCAATGCCCGCATCATTCAGGCGGCAGGGATCAAGGCAGATTGAAGTAAATCGCGATGACTGATTCAACCACCACCCTGGTTCTCGTCCCCGGCCTCATGTGCGACCACACCGTCTGGGACCCGGTGCTGCCCTATTTGCACACCGCCTTCCCGGGCCTGCAATGCATCGTTGCCGACCACGGGCCGAGCGACAGCCTGGGCGGTATGGCCGATCGCATTCTTGCAGCGGCGCCCGAGCACTTCGCCCTGGCCGGGCACTCCATGGGCGCCCGGGTGGCGCTGGAAGTCGTGCGCCGCGCGCCGCAACGTGTCACCCGCATTGCTCTCCTCGATACCGGCCACCTGCCTCTGCCCGAGGGTGAGGCGGGCCAGGCCGAGGCCGCCAAGCGCCATGCGCTGCTCGATGTCGCTCGCGCCGAGGGCACCCGAGCCATGGGTCAGCTCTGGGTGCAGGGCATGGTTCACCCTGCGCGCTTGCAAGACACGCCTTTGGTCGACGCCATCTTGGACATGTTTGCCCGCAAGAGCGCCGACACCTTTGCCGCCCAGATCCGCGCGCTGCTGGCGCGGCCAGATGCTTCGCCCGTGCTGCAGTCGCTGCGCATCCCCACCCTGGCGGGCAGCGGTCGCCAGGACAGCTGGTCGCCGGTGGCCCAGCACGAGGCCATGCACCAGCTCGCGCCCGGCTCGGTGCTGGAGGTGATCGAGGACGCCGGCCACATGGCGCCGATGGAGCGGCCGGCGGAGACGGCGGCGATGCTGGGGCGCTGGCTCGAACGGGTGTGAGTGGGGCTGAGTGGGCGTGACTGGGTGTGAACGGGTGAATAATCGGGCGTGCCTCGCATCGACTCCATTCAGATCCCCTCGCCAGTCTTGGCTCGCCTGAGCTTCGCGTCCGCGCGCCTACGGGTGCTGGTATCTGCGCTGATCACGGCGCTGATCTCGGCGCTGGGGCTGGCCCTGGTTTCCCCGGGTGTCCAAGCCCAATCCCAATCCCCTTCTCCGCCACCCCTTCGCGCCATCGACTCGCTCGACGTGCCTCGCTACATGGGCCGCTGGTACGAGATTGCCAAGTTTCCCAACTGGTTCCAGCGTCAATGCGTGGGCAACACCTCGGCCAGCTACAGCCTGCGCCCGGACGGCCAGGTGCAGGTGCTCAATGAATGCCGCCGCCAGAACGGTGAGATGGAGCAGGCCCTTGGGCAAGCCCGCCAATTGGGCCCGGCCACCTCGGCCCGGCTGCAGGTGCGGTTTGCGCCGCAGTGGCTCTCGCTCCTGCCCTTTGTCTGGGGCGACTACTGGGTCATCGACCTGGATGAGCGCTACGAATTGGTGGCGGTGAGCGAGCCCAAGCGCGAGTACCTGTGGGTTCTGTCGCGCACGCCGGTGGTCGATGAGGCGCGTTATGCGGCCTTGTTGACCCGCCTGAGCGCCCAGGGCCTGGATGTGCGCCGCCTGGAGAGCACACCGCAGCGGTGACTGCTCAGCTGGGCACCTTGGGGTTAAACCCCAGGGATTGCGGAGGAGGCGGTCCTAGAATGAGCCGCATCCATTCGTCCAATGCCGGCTCCGCTGGCGAGGAGTCGCCGAAGTGCCCAGCAATTCAGCCGCCGCCGAGAAGCCGGTCCAGCGCGTCATCAAGAAGTACCCGAACCGACGGCTTTACGACACCAACACCTCCACCTACATCACCCTGGTCGAGGTCAAGCAATTGGTGATGGACGCCGAGCCCTTTGTGGTGCGCGACGCCAAAACCGGTGACGACCTCACGCGCAGCATCCTGCTGCAAATCATTCTGGAGGCCGAGGCCGGCGGCGCGCCCATGTTCTCCGAGGCGGCGCTTGGCAACATCATCCGTTTCTACGGCCATGCCATGC
The DNA here is from genome assembly GCA_947449025.1 of Comamonadaceae bacterium. Taxonomy (GTDB): domain Bacteria; phylum Pseudomonadota; class Gammaproteobacteria; order Burkholderiales; family Burkholderiaceae_C; genus Ramlibacter. The sequence goes on along the minus strand of CANFQF010000242.1, from coordinate 595 downwards.
AGGGCTTCATGGGCAGTTACCTCGAGAAGAATGTCCAGGCCTTCACCGACATTCAGTCGCAGATGTCGGCGCAGTCCAAGACCATGACCCCCGAGATGTGGGCTCAGTTCACCGCCATGCCCAACCCGGTCATGCAAGACTTCATGGGCAACTACCTCGAGCAGTCCAAGACCCTGATCGAGACCATGCAGGACCAGGTGCAGAAGCAGACCGAGCAGATGCTGGGGGCGTTTGGGCTCAAGCGCTGAGCGCTTGCTTATTGCAGGGTGATGTTGAACTGCTTGACGATCGCCGCGTTGCGGTCGAACTCGGCTTTCACCGAGGTGGCCAGTTGGGCCGGCGGGGTCAGTGGCTCCATGTCGAAGCCAGCCGCCACGAGGCGGTCACGCACCTTGGCAACGCTGGAAGCTTTGACGACCGCGGCGTTGATTTTGTCCATCGTTTCTGCCGGCACGCCTGCGGAGACGATCACGCCCACCCAGTTGCTGTAGTCCATCTCCGGGTAGCCCTGTTCGGCCATGGTGGGCACCTGGGGCATTTGGGGTGAGCGGGCCTTCGAGGCGATGCCCAGCACCTGCACCTTGCCGCCCGCCGC
>CANFQF010000241.1 GCA_947449025.1 Comamonadaceae bacterium | reverse complement strand
GGAAGACGTCCAGCGTTTCGCCCGGGGCCGGGCCATAGCGCAGGCCCAGCTGGCCCCGCCCGCTGGCTCTCGCCTGGGCTGAATCCGCCTGCCAGCGCGCCACGTGCTGCGCAAACTCGGGGACGCGTGGGCGGGCGTTGTATTGGGCGTCGAGTTGTAAGGGGGTGAGGGAGGGGGTGAACAAGAGATTGGCGGAGGTCATGCGCATTTGGGGACTGAGGTCTTGCAGGCTGAAGGGGCGGGGAGCAAGGGGCAAGGGGCGGTTGGTGGACGCAAGAGAACAGAAGAAGCGGGAAGCCAGTCTCAGCCGGCAACTGTCTCGGCAATCAGCACGCTAGCTGGAATGCCCAGACTCTGGTGGAGCCTTCGGATCATGGCCAAGGTCAGCGTGCGCTTGCGGCTCAAAACCTCGTAGATACGGTTGCTCTTACCAATCATCGGCTCAAGGTCTTTGACGGACAGACCACTTTGCTCCATGCGGAATTTGATGGCTTCTACCGGATCGGGCGGGGTCATCGGCGCATGCTTGGCTTCATAGGCCTGCACCAGCGTCACCAGGATGTCGAGGCGATCCCCGTCCGGCGTCCCCAGATCGGGGTCGGACTCCATCAAGACCGAAATTTCTTTGAGTGTGGACTTGTAATCTGCCGAGGTACGGATAGGACGGATATTCATGGCTTCCTCTGTGGCCGATCAGGCCGATTCAATGCTCTGAGCATCTACCGCGTCGTACTCCTTGTGGGTACCGACGAACTTCACGTAGACCACCTGCAACTCGTACGCGACGGCCACAATCAGCCGATATTCATTGCCCTTGATACTGAAGACCACCCGGCGGATCTTCAGCACGCTGGCACTGCGGTACTGCGGTACTGCGCCTTGATATACGCAGGTTGAGTCCATGTCGCACTGGTGGCCTCCTGGAACCAGGCCGTCAAGGGTTGCTCGGCGCCCAGACTCCTTCTCCAGAAGGCCGCCAAGGTCGACACGGCGATGACGCGCATGAATGAAAGGCTAGTCCCAATACGGGACGTTCGCAACTCTGTCAGCTAGAGCCCCCCAGGCCTCGTCGGGCGGCTAATGTGTGAGGGGGGGCGATAGGCATCAGTTAGGATTTTCTTGCACGCGGGGGGTGGCTCATCTGGGGTGAGCCTCGCGTTCGCCGTGCCTCTAAGGTGCTGATTTAAAAGACTGTCATCCTCCAAAACCAGCCGGAACTAACATCTCAAGTGGCTCCGAAAAGACAAGTGGGTCACCGTCAACATTACCGCCTCAAAAGTTATGGTCAAGTTGACTCTTAGCAAAATAGAATGGACTGGCCAAAGCAATTTTCAGGACCTATCAAATGTCTCCTAAGGCTCTGCTCACTCTTCTTTCAATTTCCGCGCTGACCAGTGGCTGCTCGACGATCACAGGCAGCGGAACGACTCAACCAATTTCAGTTCAGACCTTCGCCGCAGATGGGCAGGACATTGACGGTGCTCGGTGCGAGATGCGCAACGACGAAGGTTCTTGGTTCGTCGTTACTCCTGGTTCCACAGTGGTTCGTCGGTCTAACAAAGACCTCGAGGTCATCTGTAAAAAGCCTGGCATTGATGTCGGCTCCGCCAATGTCGTGTCTCGCACGAAGGCGAACATGTTTGGGAACATCATTTTGGGCGGAGGCGTTGGAGCGCTCATTGATCACAACAACGGCAGTGCGTACGAGTACCCGTCACTGGTCAAAATATTCATGGGTAGGATGAACCAGAAAATTGATGACAAAACTTCCGCCGCGGTACCTGCCGCTAAATAGTTCCGCTGAAGAGTCACCCGCCGCTTAAAACGACACCCTAGCGTCACCCCGCCAGAACGGTCTGACATCAGGTGACTGAGCAGCAAAGGTGACTGCATGCTGCGGGATGGCTTCACTGGCAGCCCTCTTCGACCAACGCCTCATCCCAGCAGCAAAGCCGCAGCAGCATCATGAAACGGTTCCTCTGCGGGGGAGCATCACGCCAATTGAAGGCTACTCCCGCAAGCTGCGGCGCTACTTGATGGAAGCCAGCCCCTACTGGCACGTCCGTCACCGGAAGGTTGGCAGGCGGGTCTACCGCTCCACCCCCACTGCCGACTAGCAGGCGGCGATTCAACGGGCAAAGGACATTTTTTCCGACATCACCGTCAACCGCATCAATTGACGGACAGTGAGCCGACCGCGCGGCCGCTATGAGACGGTGGCTAGATTAGGGAGCAGGCATGGTCTCCGCAACCAGACAACAGGCGCATTCGCCCGCGATATGGAGGTCAGCCAGGACATTGGGGAATTGATCGAGTTAATGCCGCACAGCTTCATCCGCCCGACGGACCTGAAGGTTCTGCAGCATCAGCACATCGCTGTTGTTCGGCGCGAACAGACCTATCTGCGGCTCACACAGCCAGAGACCAAGCGCCACAGCCTGCCAATGGTCACCATGCCCCAAGCTGTACCCGTGTATGAGCGACTGCTAGTGCGACGACTGGCACAGGGGCCCATTCGTACCAGCGACCATGTGTTCTTCCCCGAATGGCCCCAGCGGGATTACGCCATCGTGCAGATGCGCCGGCAGTTCGATCTGGTGCTCAGCCGCGCGGGCTTGAAGGTCAGTGGCAGGGGTGCGAGCCGCACGCTCTATTGCCTGCGGCACACAGCCATCATGGAGCGGCTACTCAATGGGGACAGGATCGATCTCTTGAGCCTGGCGCGCAATGCGCGAACTTCTGTGGAGATGATTGAGCGCTTCTACGCCCGCCACCTGCACGGGGAGATGGTGGTGGGGAAGATTCAGAGCAGCAGGGCTTGACGCATGCGTTAGACGGCAGCACCTCTTTCCGACTCATTTTGACCAGAGTAGACTGGCCAGATACCCGCCGCCGCCACTTATCAAAATGCAATTTCGCTGGCTGATACTCGCCACTCTATCCATTGGTATTCACCTCTCTGCCAAAGCGGCGGAGTGGACTCACATTTTTACGGCGAAGAATGGAACCAGGTGGCTGATCACCGATACCGCCCAGTTACAAGACGGATCGATACGAACATGGATGAAGTCGCAGCGGGGAAATCGTTCAAGCGCGCCGTTCGCAATCCTTCTGAAATGCGAGACTAAGGAAGGAAGAGATTTCCAACCAGGAGAATTGGGGTCGGAATTTCTCAACCCGTGGATCCCGATTGCGCCCGATTCCGCCGGTGAAATCGCCTTCAATGCCCTTTGCAGGGCGCCAAAGCGGAGTAATTCGGTCCCAAACGCACAATCCGAACCCAGGCCAGGCGAGCCTAGCGGCGTCTATGCAGGACGCATCCGCGCGAGGATCAAACCCAACCTCGTATTTGATGGCGCGGTAGATGGCAACCCTATTGCAGAAGTTGAGGTCAAGTGCGCTAGTGATGGAACGATCGTTGCGCGCAAATTGCTCAAGTCAAGCGGGAACAGGGCGTGGGACGAAGCGGTACTGCGAGCTGTCGATCGGACTGAAGTCTTGCCACGCGACCTTGATGGGAAGGTGCCTCAAAGCCTTCTGATCAGCTTCCGGCCCAAAGACTAGCGACGGGAAAAACGACATTCTGACCGCCTGCATGGGAAGATGGTGGTGGCCAAGATTCAGAGCGCCGCAGTGTGAAAAGCGACCGTACACCGCGTAGTGGCGTGCCCTCTTCCCAAAGTCCAGCATCCTGCCCCACCCTGAAGTACTACAGTTTTTGCCTCTATACGGTGACTACGGTGAGGCATTGGGCGCCCCCCACGCTTCGGTTAGAATTTTCGACACGTGGGGGGGTAGCTCAGCTGGGAGAGCGTCGCGTTCGCAATGCGAAGGTCGGGAGTTCGATCCTCCTCCTCTCCACCACACACCCAAGAAGGCCTCGGTACCCCGAGGCCTTTTTCTTTGAGGCAGGCTGCTCGGATGGTCAACTCGGCTCCTTTTTCACACCTGCCCCCCACCCGCGGCGCAGCAATGGCGCGTATCGCGCAGGTGCAAGCTGCCGACTACGCCCGCACCCGCAACCATCTGGACGGGCAGGTGACGGGGCTCTCCCCTTTCACGACCCACGGCTTGTTGACGCTGCCAGAGGTACTGGCCGGCGTTCTGGAGCGAGGTCCACTGCCGGTGCAGCACAAGCTGGTGTTCGAACTGGGCTGGCGCGAGTACTTCCGGCATGTCTGGTACCACGAGGGGGACGGCATCCTGCAGTCGCTGCACACCGGCCCCTTGCCCGACGACGCCTATGCGACGGTGCTGCCAGCCGATATCCGCGAGGCGCGCACTGGAGTGCCAGTCATCGACATGGCGGTGCGCACGCTCTATGCCACCGGCACCCTCCACAACCACGCCCGCATGTGGCTGGCCAGTTACGTGGTGCACCTGCGGCGGGTTCACTGGCGCGCAGGCGCTGACTGGCTGGTGGCGCACCTGTTCGATGGCGATCTGGGCAGCAACCACCTGAGCT
>CANFQF010000240.1 GCA_947449025.1 Comamonadaceae bacterium | reverse complement strand
CGACTACCCCAACACACGCGCACTGCGTGAGGGCCGCCTGCCCCAGGATCTTTTCGATCTGGACTACGACCCGGTCAAGACGCCCAACCGCGCCTTCAAACGGGTGGTGCGCGAGCTGTCCTTCGACGTTGCCGAACTCGCACTGGTCACCTTTCTCCAGGCGCGGGCCTACGGCAAGCCTTTGGTGCTGCTGCCGGCGGTGGTGGGGGCGGGGCGCCACCAGCACCACTGCCTGGTCAGTCACATTGACCGCCCTCTGCGGGCTGACCAGTTGCAAGGCAAGCGCGTGGGCATACGCGCCTACGCGCAAACGACGGTGACCTGGGTGCGCGGCATCATCTCCGACGACTACGGCGTCAACCTGGATGGCGTGCATTGGGTCACCTCCGAAGAGGGTCACCTGGCCGAGTTTCCCGACCCGGCAGGGGTGAGCCGCGACAACTCGGGGCGCAACGCCTTCGAATGCCTGGTTGGTGGCGACCTCGACGCGGCCATCATCGGCACCGACCTGCCCGACGACCCTCGCCTGGTGTCGGTGCTGCCCGAGCCGCAGCAGGCCGCCCAGGCCTGGGCCGAGCGGCACGGCTTGGTCCCGATCAACCACATGGTGGCGGTGCGCGAAGATCTGTGCCGCGAGCGGCCGGAGTTGGTACGGGCGCTTTACCAAGCGCTCTTGGCTAGCAAGGCACAGGCAGACGCGGGCCGTCCTGCCGGCGAGCCCGACCTCACCCCCTTCGGCGTGGAGCCGAACCGGCGGGCGCTGGAGATCCTGATCCGCTACTCGCACGAGCAGCGGCTGATCCCCCGGCGCTTCTCGGTCGACGAATTGTTCGAGGACTTCCACCGGATCATGGGCTGACCCGCCCCTTTTTGAAATCGACACGCAAAGGAGATGCAGATGAATCGACGAGACCTCCTGGCCGCCCTTGGTAGCCTCAGTGGCGGCCTCAGTGGCGGGCTGGCCCTTGGGTTGCCAGGCAGCGCCCTGGCACAAGCCAGCGGCAACGTGAGCCGCATCATCGTCCCCTTTGCCGCCGGCGGCGCGCGTGAGGCGCCGGCACGGGCCATCCAGCAGGAGTTGGGGGCCGAGACCGGCCAGACCTGGATCATCGAGGCCAAGCCCGGTGCCGGCGGCGCCATCGGCACGGTGGCGGTGGCCAAGGCCGAGCCCGATGGCCGCACCTTGCTAATGGCAGCGTCGAGCCACTTCGTCACTGCGGCCATGGGCGCCACGCCCAACTACGACCCGGTGAAGGACTTCCAGGTGGTGGCCAATCTGGGCGACCAGAACTACATCCTGCTGGTCAGCGGCGAGTTGCCGGTGCGAACGGTGGCCGAGTTCATCGCCCTAGCCAAATCCAAGCCCGGGGCCATGAACTACGGCTCGGCCGGTATCGGTAGCTCCACCCACCTGGCCATGGCCTACTTCGTCAAAGCCGCCGGCATTGACGTGGTGCACATTCCCTACAAGGGCACGGCCGAGGCGGTGACCGACGTGGGTGGCAACCGGGCACAGGCGGTTATCGTGCCCACCGCGGGCTCGGCAGCCTTCCGCAATGACCCGCGCTATCGCGTCCTGGGCATCACCGGCAAAAAGCGCAGCTCGACGCTGCCCAATGTGCCCACGATTGCCGAATCGGGTCTTCCCGGCTTCGAGTTCGAGTCCTGGTTCGGCCTCATCGGACCGGCAGGCATCCCCCGCGCCACGGTCGACAAGCTCAACGCAGCGATCAACAAGCTGGCCGCCACCAAGGCGGTGCAAGAGCGCCTGATCGGCCTCGGCCTGGACCCGAGCCCGCTCTCGGTGGACGCCTTCCAACGGGAATTTCTCAAGGACCGCGACCTCATGTACAGGGTCGTGAACGACGTCGGGCTGGCCAAGAAGGGCTGATGCCGCAGGGGTGACGCCCCGGTTTGCGCGACAGTTAATCTGTCGCGCAAACCACCCGCGCACCGCTTGCGCGACACTTTAATTGTCGCAATACTCCGTCTCTTGCGACACAAAGAGACGGCCCATGCCTCGCGTCACGCCCTCCCAGGAACTGGATCACCTCGCCCAGCTTGTCGGCACCACTGCAGACGGCCTGAGCATTGACGCGTTGTCCCGGCAGCTAGGTGGTGGGCTGCATCGACGCACACTGCAACGCAGGCTGGCACTGCTGGTGGCGCAGGGGCGGGTCCTGGCGCGCGGGGCGGGGCGCGGCGTCCGCTACCTCCCGGGGGTCACAGAGGTGCCCTCGAATGCGCGGGCGCAATCGGCTGTATCGGCCATGCCAGACCCGTCTGCCTCATCAGCTCACTGGACCCACGAGCGAGGCGCCTCCCCGGCCACGCGCCTGCGCGCCCTGGAACCGCCCCCAGCGCCAGACTACGTGCCCACCAGCCCGGAGGGGGCCCAGATCCGCGCCTATGTCGGCCAGCCCCGCTCGCTGCGCCGCCCGGTGGGCTACCGCCTCGCTTTTCTGGAGTCCTACCAACCGAACCACACGCCCTACCTGCCCGAGGCGCTTCGCCGCCAGTTGCACAGCATGGGCCGCTCGCCCGTGGACCAGGCAGCGGCAGGCACCTTTGCCCGCGACATCCTGAACCGCTTGCTGATCGATCTCTCCTGGGCCTCGTCCCAGCTCGAAGGCAATACCTACAGCCAACTCGATACCGAGCGCCTCATCGAGTTCGGCCAGGCCGCAGAGGGCAAGAACACCCTCGAGACCCAGATGATCCTCAATCACAAGGAGGCCATCGAGTTCCTGGTCCTGGGCGCCGAGACCACCGGGGTCGACAGGCAGACACTGATCGCCCTGCATGCCTTTCTGTCCAACGGTCTGATGGCCGACCCTGCGGCGGTGGGCTGCCTGCGAACGCGCGCGGTGGGCATCGGCGGCAGCGTCTACTTGCCCCTCTCACAACCCCAGGTCGTCGATGAAGTGTTTGGGGTCGTGGTGCAAATGGCGGCCGATATCACCGACCCGTTCGAGCAGGCCTTTTTTCTCATGGTGCACCTGCCCTATCTGCAGCCCTTCGAGGACGTCAACAAGCGGGTCTCGCGACTGGCCGCCAACATCCCGCTGATTCGCCACAACCTGTGCCCGCTGTCCTTCCTGGACCTGCCCGCGCAGGCCTACACCGACGCCATGCTCGGGGTTTACGAGCTCAATCAGGTGGCGCTGCTGCGCGACGTTTTCGTCTCGGCCTACGAGCGCTCCTGCCAGCAGTACGTGGCGGTGCAGCAGAACGTAGGCAAACCGGACGTATTTCGCCTGCGTCACTGGAAGTCGCTGCGCGAAGTGGTGGCCGTCATCGTGCGCAGCGATGAAGCGCTCACCCGACGCAATATTGCGCGCCACCTGCCTGACGCTGTGCCGAAGGCCGATCGCAACCGCTTCATCGATCTGGTTCAGACCGAGTTCCAATCCCTGCACGCGGGCAACTCGGTCCGGTTCGGACTTGGGCCTTTGGCGCTGGAGGCGTGGCAGCGCCAACACCCGAGACGCCGCTGAATCCGAGCGCATGAATAGGCTCGCATCAAACCAAATGCTTGAACGCACACCGATGAATCCGATGGAGACTCGCCCATGCCCCGCCTGAATCCGTACGTGATCCCGCACGTCACCCCACAAGCAGTCCCACACCTTCGCCGCGCCCTGCTCCTGGCCAGCCTCGGTGCCTGCACCTCCTTGCTGTTGGCGTGCGCGCATCCCACGCCTTCGCAGCCTTCTGATGGACCCGACGCGGATCTTCTGGGCCGCGCCGCCGGCTATCCGGTTGCGCCCAGCCCGTTCCGCATTTCGGCGCCGGCCTATCTGGTGGGCTCCTGGTCGGCGCTGGACAAGGTGCCCGGCATTCGCAGCACCTGGGTCGACCGGCCAGCCCAGGCACAGCCCCTGCCGCGCGCCTCGGCACCGCCGCCAATCCGCTACCGCACCGACGGCTTTCAGTTGACGCTCGAGGACTACCTCCAACGGCAGCGGGTCACCGGCCTGCTGGTGCTGAAAAACGGCGAGATCGTGGCCGAGCATTACCGCTACGACCGCAATGACAACCATCGCTTCCGCTCGGCCTCCATGGCCAAGAGCGTGACATCGCTCCTGGTCGGTGTGGCCCAGGCCAAAGGCCAGATCGCCTCGCTTGACGACGCCGCCGAGCGCTACGCGCGCGATCTGGCGGGCAGCCCCTATGGCGCCACCTCGATCCGCCACCTGCTGCGAATGTCTTCGGGCCTGACCTTCACCGAGCGCTACGACGGTAAGGACGACGTAGCGCGCCTCAGCCAGGCTGGCATCACCGGCAGGCCTACCGTGCAGCAGGTACTGCACTCGATCACCCAGCGCCACTCACCGCCCGGCGAAAAATTCGTCTACGCCAGCGCCGAAACCGAGGTGCTGGGCCGGGTGCTCACTGCCGCCACCGGACGCAGCATGGCCGACCTCACCCGCGAGTGGCTCTGGGAGCCCCTGGGCGCCGAGCAAGACGCCTTCTGGTGCACCGATCAGGCTGGCCAGGAGGCCGCCTACCACTGCTTCAACGCCACGCTGCGTGACTGGGCTCGCCTGGGCCTGCTGATGGCGCAAGACGGCAAAGTCGGCGAGCGGCAAGTGGTTCCCCGCGACTATGT
>CANFQF010000239.1 GCA_947449025.1 Comamonadaceae bacterium | reverse complement strand
GGCTGCGGCCACGACCCGCGAAGTCGGGGCAGACCACCCGCACCGGGCGGCCCCGCGCGGCGCCAGCTTCGACCAGGGCCTGGGCCAGCACATCGAAGTCACGCCCCTGCCTGCCCAGGCCATGCGCACAAATGACAAGGTCGGCGGCATCGGCAGCGCCCCACTGCCACCAGGCCATGCGGTGTGGGCCGGCCGGGCCGTCGCAGAGGATGTCGCGGAGCTGAGGTTCGAGCATCGGATGGCGGTGGCAAAGCGGCGATACTTGCCGCATCATTGTTTGAAATGACCGCGAAGCGCGGCGGCAGTGGGCCCAGCAGGCACAGTGGACCTGGTGGCCACAGCAGGCGCGTCGCGATCGGAACGTTCACGGCATCGTACTGGAAAGGCGCTCCCAAATGCTCAAAGGCAAAACAGCACTCGTCACCGGTTCCACCAGCGGCATCGGCTTGGGTATCGCCAAGTCCCTCGCCCGGCAAGGCGCCCATATCGTTCTCAATGGCTTTGGTGACCCTGCCGGCCCGCAGGCCGAGATCGAGGCGGCAGGCGCCGCGCAAGGCGTGAAGGTGGCCTTTCATGGTGCCGACATGAGCAAGCCGGCCGAGATCGAGGCCATGATGAAGTTTGCCGCCGAAAAATTTGGCCAGGTCGACATTCTGGTCAACAACGCCGGCATTCAATATGTCGCGCCGGTGCAGGACTTTCCGCCCGAGCGCTGGGACGCGGTCATCGCAATCAACCTCTCCAGCGCCTTCCACACCACCCGCCTGGCGGTACCGGCCATGCGCGCGGCCAACTGGGGCCGCATCATCAACGTGGCCTCGGTCCATGGACTGGTGGGCTCCGCCGAGAAAGCCGCCTATGTCGCGGCCAAGCACGGCATCGTCGGTCTGACCAAGGTGGTCGCCCTGGAAAACGCCACCTCCGGCGTCACCTGCAATGCGATCTGCCCGGGCTGGGTGCTCACCCCACTGGTGCAAAAACAGGTCGACGCCAAGGCCGCCGCCAACGGCTGGACCAACGAAGAAGCCACCCGCCAACTGCTGGGCGAGAAAGAGCCCTCCATGCAGTTCACGACCCCTGAAGAATTGGGCGAGCTGGCGGTGTTCTTCTGCTCGCCCGCGGGGGGCAATGTGCGCGGCGTTGCCTGGAACATGGATGGCGGATGGGCAGCCCAATAGGCCATCCAAAGACGAGTCGAAAAGAATGTAAGCACAGGTGAGAGAGAGGTCCTAAGCTCGTATTTGCTGCAACATCTGGCTAAGAATCGGCGTTGTTACAACTCCGGTGGAAGCCATGAGCACTGCCCACTCTCACACCGACAAGATCCTGGTCGTCGACGACGACGCCCGCATCCGCGACCTGCTGCGGCGCTACCTGAGCCAAGAGGGTTTTGAGGTCATCGTTGCCGAGGACAGCAAGGCCCTCAACCGGCTCATGCTGCGCGAATCGGCCGACCTGATCGTGCTCGATCTCATGATGCCCGGGGAGGACGGCCTGTCGATCTGCCGGCGGCTGCGGGCAGCCAATGACCGCACCCCGATCATCATGCTCACCGCCAAGGGGGAGGACGTCGACCGCATCGTCGGCCTCGAGGTCGGCGCAGACGATTACCTGGGCAAGCCCTTCAACCCGCGCGAGTTGCTGGCCCGGGTCCATGCGGTACTGCGGCGCCGTCCGGCGATTGAGGCACCGGGTGCGCCCTCCTCGGAGAACGAGCTGGTGCAGTTCGGTCCCTTCTCTTTCGACCTGGGCGCGCGCACCCTGCGCAAAAACGACCACGAGCTGCCTCTGACCACCGGCGAATTTGCCATGCTCAAGGCCTTGGTGCGGCATCCACGCCAGCCGCTGTCGCGGGAGAAGCTCGCCCAACTGGCGCGCGGACGGGAGTTCGAGCCTTTCGACCGCAGCCTCGATGTGCAGGTCTCGCGCCTGCGCAAGCTGATCGAGACAGACCCGGCCACGCCGCGCTTCATCCAGACCGTCTGGGGCGTGGGCTATGTCTTCGTGCCAGACGGTGCGGGCTGAGACGCCCCGAGCCGGCCTCTGCGCGGACGCCATGTCCATGGACACCCCCCTGCACAGCGAGGCGCCGCCGCCGCCGCCGAGGCTGGGGCTGTCGCTGTTCTGGCGCACTTTTTTCCTGCTGGCGCTGCTCCTGGTCGGCTCGATCATCGCGTGGCTGCAGACCTTCCGCTCGCTCGAATTCGAGCCACGCGCGATGCAGACTGCGCAGCAAATCGCCTCGCTGGTTAACTTCAGCCGCGCCGCACTTCGTCAGGCAGACCCGATTGCCCGGATCTACCTGATCAAGGCGCTCGACGACGAGGAAGGGGCGCAAATCCGTCCCCGCAAGCCAGGCGACCAGCAGGTGCCTCTCGATTCCGGGCTGATGGACCGCAGCATTGCCGACCGGCTTCTCGAACACCTGGGCCCAGGCACCCTCCTGGCGGCCAGCGTGAACGGCGAGGAGGGCCTGTGGGTGGGATTTCACATCGACGAAGACGCCTACTGGCTTCGCGTGGACCGTGAACGCTTTTCCCATGTGGGCGGCCGTACCTGGCTGATCTGGCTGGTGACCGCTGCAGGCCTGTCACTGGCCGGCGCGGCGTTGATCGCGCGGCTGATCAATCGCCCGCTCAAGCAGTTATCTTTCGCCACCAGCCGGGTGCGCGACGGGGACTTCGACGCCAGCCGGCTCGACGAACGCGCGGTGACCAGCGAAATCCGGGAGGTCAATATCGGCTTCAACCGGATGGCGGCCCAACTGGCCAAAATCGAGCAGGACCGGGCGGTCATGCTGGCGGGCATCTCACACGATCTGCGCACGCCTCTGGCGCGCCTGCGGCTGGAAACGGAAATGAGCGTGGCCGAACCCGAGGCCCGGGAGATGATGGCCGCCGATATCGACCAACTCGACGCCATCATCGACAAGTTCCTCGACTACGCCCGCCCCTACACCGGCTTCATGCGGCCGGTGCGGCTGTCGGCAGTTCTGGGCGCCTGCGTGGCGGCCGTGCGCGAGCAGCATGACCTGCTGGTGTCGCTGGATGTACCACCCACGCTGGAGGTGAAGGCCGACGAGGTCGACCTGTCCCGCGTAGTGGCCAATTTGCTGGAGAACGCCCGCCGCTACGGGCGCAGCCCCGGCACCGGTATGGCCCGGGTCGAGATATCCGCGTGGGCTCGCGCCGACTGGGTGATGCTCAAGGTGCGGGACCACGGCCCGGGCGTGTCCGCGGACGCCCTCCCCAACCTGATGAAGCCCTTCTTCCGCGGCGACGCGGCGCGCACCGAAGCCACCGGCGCCGGCCTGGGGCTGGCCATCGTCAACAAGACGGTGCAGAGAATGGGAGGGGTTTTTGCGCTGGCCAATGCGCCGGGCGGCGGGCTGGCCGCGCATTTGCGGCTGCAGCGGTCACGGCCACAGGGGCCGCCCTCTGTCGGATCCGGCGCGCCCAGCGAACCCGAAGGATCCGCGGAGCCAGCCGGAATCAGCGCGGAGGCAGCAGCTTCGCCGGATCGACCGGCTTACCTTGCCGGCGAATCTCGAAATGCAGCTTGACGCGGTCAGCGTCGGTTGACCCCATGTCGGCGATTCGCTGCCCCTTGCGCACCACCTGTTCTTCCTTCACCAGCAGGTTCTGGTTATGGGCGTAGGCGGTGAGGTAGGTGTTGTTGTGCTTGAGGATCACCAGGTTGCCATAGCCGCGCAGGCCGGAGCCCGCGTAGACCACCCGTCCATCGGCCGCCGCCAGCACCGGGTCGCCGGCCTTGCCGCCGATGTCCAGGCCCTTGTTGCGAACCTCATCGAAACCGGCCAGGAGATTGCCCGCGCCGGGGATGGGCCACGACCAGGCGACCTCGTCCTCCGTGGGCGTGTGACCGGCCGCCTCGGGGACGGGGGGCGCCTGGGGGACTTGCGCAGGGGAGCCAGCCGGTAGCGGCGCCACGGGCCCGGACGCCGAGCCTACTGGCCCCATTGCCTGGGCCTGGACATTGCTGGCGATAACCGGTGCGGTGGTGGCGACCGAGGGCGCTGCTGCCTGCGCCGAGGCGGCGGTCGCCTGGGCAGGCGCCGGAGCCGACTGTGCGGCGCGCGGCGTCACCAGTTCGCCCACCGGCGGGGCGACGCGAATCACCTGCCCCACCTCGATGAGGTTGGGGTTGTCCAGCCGGTTCCAGCGCGCCAGATCGCGCCAGTTCTGGCCCGAGTCGAGGCCGATACGCACGAGCGTGTCACCGGCCCGCACGGTGTAGTAGCCGGGCTTGCCGGCGTTCTCGGCGCCTGCCGATGCACGCGCATCGGCGGGGACAGATGAGGGGTTCGATGAGGGGTTGTTCGCCGGCCGTGGCCGGCCAGCCATCGTGCGCTCTTCGACGGGTGCTGGCGTGTGCGAGGCCGTGCTGCAAGCGGCAAGGACCGCCGCCAAGGTAGCGCCCAAGGTCAGGCTGGCCATCCGCGTCAGCCAGGGCTGGCCGCGCCGCAGGCGTGGCGCGGATGACGCAGGCTGCGCGCACAACGGCGGCACACGGCGCAAGGGGCCCAGAGGGGGCAAGGGGCGCATTGCGCTCAGAGCGCGCGACAGGGTCGGAACAGGACGCATCGGCGGAATGGTTCCTTCAGG
>CANFQF010000238.1 GCA_947449025.1 Comamonadaceae bacterium | reverse complement strand
TGTGGGGGCTGGCGTGGCGCTTTGCCTGGGACTCAGATCTTGCCGACCAGGTCCAGCGAGGGCTTGAGGGTGGCGGCGCCTTCTTCCCACTTGGCGGGGCAGACTTCACCGGGGTGGCTGGCGACGTACTGGGCGGCCTTGACCTTGCGCAGCAGGTCTTCGGCGTTGCGGCCAATGCCCTCTGCCGTGATTTCCACGGCCTGGATCACGCCCTGGGGGTCGACGATGAAGGTGCCGCGGTCGGCCAGGCCCTGGTCTTCGCGCATGCAGTCGAAGGCACGGGTCAGGGCGCCGGTGGGGTCGCCGATCATCGTGTACTGGATCTTGCGGATGGTCTCCGAGGCGTCTTGCCAGGCCTTGTGCACGAAGTGGGTGTCGGTGGACACGGAGTAGACCTCTACGCCCATCTTCTGCAGCTCGGCGTACTTGTCGGCCACGTCGCCCAGCTCGGTGGGGCAGACGAAGGTGAAGTCGGCGGGGTAGAAGAAGAAGACGGCCCACTTGCCTTTGACGGCGGCCTCGGTCACTTCGATGAACTTGCCGTTCTTGAGGGCCATGTTCTTGAAGGGCTTGATCTGGGTGTTGATGACGGACATTGCTGGGTTTCCTCTGTGTGGAAGGGTTGGTTTCGGGACAGAAGAAATATTAGGGTTACACCTGATATTTGGGAATTCGATTGATGTAATACCCGCGATTTGTTTTTTCTATTCATGAGTGTGTCACTCCCCGCCGGATGAACCCGCCAGACCGTTCCGCTACTGATGGGCTACTTCAGAGCCTCCCAGGCCCAGTGCGGGCCAGCCCGGTGTTCGGGTTTCGGCCACTCGGGCGCGAAGGTGGGTTCGCTTCCTCGAGAGGAGATAGGTCTATGAATTCCCTTGGGCCTGCCGTATCAGGCAGCTTCAACCCGGTAACGCCGCTGTCCAGGCAGGCAGCCTCGATTGCACGAGGAGAAATCCCCAGCCCCCGGGTGACGGTCGGTTCGCCAGGTGCTCCTGGCTTGCCCAGTGCCGGTGCGTTACTTCAACAGGCTGTGGAGGACGACCCGTTTCAGCCGGGACTTGCCGGCCGGCGCGCACAGACAGTCCCCCAAGACGCAGGTTTCGAATCACTCAAAGACATCCAACGCCAGGATGCGGGCAGGGCACGCTCGGGCTTGGCGGATCTGAAACGGGCGGCCCGTGAGGGCGGGGGCGCTGATGCGGGCCAGGCGCGGATGAAGGACGATCTGTTTCACATTTCGTTAAAGCTGGCCTATGCCAGCGGCCCGGGGAGGCTCTCCGATGGGTCGGGGACTGGGCTCGCGTCGGCCCTTGCCGCCTTGCAGCCGCAGAGGGAGGGGGACCGCGCTGCATCGGCGGCCGATGTGGCGAGTGTCGTCATGGCCTTTGTGCAGGCCGAGGGGGGCCCTGCTATGCAAGACGACCGTGTCCAATTGATGCTGACCATCCTCCAGCGCGCCCTGCATCCTGACGAGGGGCTGCGTGTCCATGCGACTCAGGCTTTAAAGCTGGCGCTTGGGCGCAGTCTCACCCAGGCGGCCGGCGTACCCCGGGATGGCAAGCAAGCCGCTTCGGGCGAGGCCTCTCAAGAGGAGCCGCTAGACCCGGCGCTCAAAGCGCAGTCGAATCGCCATGCCGGTCTCTTTGTGGCTGCGTACCAGCATCACGATAAACCGTCGCTCGCCCGTGCCATCGAGGCTTGGTGCGAAAAAACCTGGCCCAATGGAATGGACACCGACGATCTCAGCCATGTCTTCCAGAAAATCGAAGCCCTCAGCGTTGCACCCCCAGCCGGTGCCCTGGACCGAGTCAACGCGCTCGCCGGCCTCATCAAAGCGCAGGGCGGCGCGGCCATGTCGGAAGAAAAGGCCGCTTGCCTGGTGGACCTGCTTCGGAAAGGGAACTTCGAGCGGAAGGAAATGGAGGTGCTGGCCTCTCATCTCGGGACCGTGGTGGGGGCATCGGCGCGCCCCGCCGAAGCGCCTCTGCACTTGGCGATTCTTGGCTCGTCCCCGGGTCAGGGAGGCGGTATCTATCGTCCGGGTTGGCTGGGGGACTGGCCAACGGGTCAGAACGCAGCGTTCAGGACGGCCTACGACGCATCATTTGCGAAAGCGCGAGTCGCGCCCACCGCGGCCCAGCTCCAGGGTGAGGCGACAAAAGAGGCCCAGGACAGGGCCTTGCCCCAAGGGGTCCGGGATGCCGTCGCCACAGTCTGGAACGGCGGCCTGTCTGGCCCGCAAGACCTCCAGTCGCTCCGCGATGAAACCATGAGCATGGGACTGACTCAAAGCCTCGAAGGCAGCGGGCTGGACGACCAGGTGGTCAAACGCAACGTTGTTCAGGCGGCTTTCAATCGCTTCAACGCAGGGGATGACGCCCTCGCAAAAAGCGCCGAGGGGCGCCAGCAACTTGCTGCCCAGGTCCAGGCCATGACCGCTGGCTTGTGCGATGCCTTCGGCCCTGATCTGGTGGCCGGCTATGCCATGCAGGCCGCCCAAAGCGCCAGCCTCCATGGCACCGCAGCGCCGGCGCCCTGGTTGGTCGCGGTCTTCGCCGGGTTGGGTAGCGCTGAGACCGCGTCAGTGGGTGGCGATGCGCCGGTCTCAGATAGCAAGGGTGGTCTGGCCCGATCCCAGGAGGTTTCGATTCGCGACTCTGTGATGAATATGATCTCCAACGCGGAACATGGAGACAAGCTCCCTCCGGAGTGGGGGACCGCTCTAACGGGTGCGTTGAACGGCCCCACGCCCGCCAAGCTTTGATCCTGATCGCTCGGAGACGGCGCCTGTACTTCGGCGCGTGGCAGGTCGTGCCGGGGCGAGTGGGTCGCCCGGCCCCCTTACCTTTTGTCCCCTCAGCCGCCCTCAGTACTCCAGCCGCTCCGGCCGCACTTCTTGCAAGATCGTGGTCGCAATTTCCTCGATCGACTTGGTGGTTGTCGACAGCCAGCGGATGCCGGCGCGGCGCATCATCGCCTCGGCTTCGGCCACCTCCATGCGGCAGTTGTCCAGCGCCGCATAGCGTGAATTGGGCCGCCGCTCGTTGCGGATTTCCGAGAGCCGCTCGGGCTGGATGGTCAGGCCGAAGATCTTGCGCTTGAACGGCACCAGCGCCTGGGGCAGTTGCTGGCGCTCGAAGTCCTCTGGAATCAGCGGGTAGTTGGCGGCCTTGAGCCCGTACTGCATCGCCAGGTAAAGCGAAGTGGGCGTCTTGCCGCTGCGGCTCACCCCCACGAGGATCACATCCGCGCCAGCCAGGTCACGGTTGCTCTGGCCGTCGTCATGGGCCAGGCTGAAGTTGATGGCCTCGATCCGGTCATGGTAGGCCTGGCTCTTGCTGGCGTCCGAAAAGCGCCCCACCCGATGGTTGGACTTGATGCCCAGCTCGATCTCCAGGGGCCGCACAAAGGTGCCGAACATGTCCAGCAGCATGGCCTTGCAGCCCGCCTCGATCACCCGCAGCACTTCCATGTTCACCAGAGTGGTGAAGACGATGGGGCGGCTGCCTTCGACCTCCGCCGTGTGATTGACCTGGCGTACCGCCTGGTGCGCCTTGTCTACCGAGTCCACGAAGGGCAAGCGCACATGGCGGGCCTGGACCTCGAACTGGGCCAGGATGGCATTGCCAAAGGTCTCGGCAGTGATGCCGGTGCCGTCGGAGATGAAAAAAACGGTGCGCTGGGCCATGGGGGTGGGCAGGGATGCGTGAAGGCAGGTTTCGAAAATGGCGATGGGCAGGGTGAGCAAAAACCGGGCAGCCAAGGGCGGATCGGCCCCTACAATCCTTCCCATTATCCGAACTTCGCCAGCCCAAGCCCGTTCGATGCACCTCAGCCGCCCACAAGTACAAGCACAAGACCGGCTGGCCGTGCGTCCCACATTGGCCGCAGGCCTTCGCCCCGTGAGCGCCCTCATTCAGAGGTCTGATTCGCTCACGCCCGGCAACCCCTGGTTTACAAACTCCGGAGCTCTCCCATGTCTGCACGTTTCGAGGCGACCGCATTGGTCGTGCCCTTTGAAAATCTGAGAATGAGCGATGTCGAGGCGGTCGGCGGCAAAAACGCCAGCCTCGGCGAGATGATTTCCCAGCTGCCCGGCGGTGTGAAGGTCCCGACGGGCTTTGCCACCACCGCCCATGCCTTCCGGCAGTTCCTCTTCGAAGGGGGGCTGGCCGCCCGTATCCAGGCCCGTCTCAATGCCCTCGACACCGAGGACGTGCGGGCCCTGGCCGCCGCCGGCGCCGAGATCCGCGGCTGGGTCGAGGCCCAGCCCTTCCCGGCTGACCTCGAGGCCGCGATCCGCGTGGCGTTTGCCACCCTGTGTGGCAGCAACGCCCAGGCCAGCTTTGCGGTGCGATCGTCGGCGACGGCCGAAGACCTGCCCGACGCTTCCTTTGCGGGTCAGCAGGAGACCTTCCTCAATGTGGTGGGCATCGAGCAGGTGCTGCACAAGATGAAGGAGGTCTTTGCCTCCCTCTACAACGACCGCGCGATCAGCTACCGTGTGCACAAGGGCTTTGCCCATGCCGATGTCGCCCTGTCGGCGGGCGTGCAGCGCATGGTGCGCTCCGACCTGGGCGCCGCCGGCGTCATGTTCACCATCGACACCGAGTCCGGCTTCGAAGA
>CANFQF010000237.1 GCA_947449025.1 Comamonadaceae bacterium | reverse complement strand
GTGCCAAGGGCGCGGTGGAGATCATCTTCCGTGAGGACAAGGGCAACCCGGAGAAACTCGCCGCCCGCGAGGCCGAGTACAAGGCGCGCTTTGCCAATCCCTTCGTGGCAGGAGCGCGCGGTTTCATCGACGACGTGATCCTGCCGCATGAGACTCGCAAGCGCATCTGCCGGTCACTCGTCATGTTGCGAGATAAGAAGCTCGAGAACCCGTGGCGCAAGCACGGGAACATTCCGCTGTGAGTCCTTTGCTCGCTGACCTGGCCTGCGCGGAGTCGTTGGTGCGCGCTGGTTTATTGGCGCGCGGGGAGTCATTGGCGCGCGCGGGATCGGACTGCCTGGGCGTTTTGCTCCGTGTCCCCCGCGCTTCGCGCTCCTCCTTTACCTGCGCAAAACGCCCAGACAGCCCGCTCCCGGGTGGTCGGCGTTCGGCAGGCCATCACGCCTCTCAATCTGGGCCTCGTCCTCCGGCGTCTGATCGTACTCGCTCGGTGTTCCACCACTCTCACTTCGCAGCAAGGGGCACGGTGTGCCCGCCGCAGCGAAGTAAAGGAGGAGCCCGAAGGGCGGGGGACATGAGCGGAGGCGGGTACGCCGTGACCCTTGCGGGCTCAGGAGAAACCCAAGCGCGAAAGACCGCGTCCCCAGAACAAATTCAAGACAAAAACGTATCCGGACAGGAGTAACGATGTTCAAGAAGATCCTGATTGCCAACCGCGGTGAAATCGCCTGCCGCGTCATCAAGACCGCGAAGAAGATGGGCATCGCCACCGTCGCCGTCTATTCCGATGCCGACCGCGACGCCCGTCATGTGCAACTGGCCGACGAGGCCGTGCACATTGGCGCCGCGCCCAGCCGCGAGAGCTATCTGCTGGCCGACCGCATCATTGCCGCCTGCAAGGAGACGGGCGCCGAAGCGGTGCACCCCGGCTACGGCTTCCTGTCGGAGAACGAGGCGTTCTCCAAGCGGGTGGAGGAGGAGGGCATCACCTTCATTGGCCCCAAGCACTACTCCATTGCCGCGATGGGCGACAAGATCGCTTCCAAGAAGTTGGCCAATGATGCCAAAGTGAACACCATTCCGGGCTGGAATGACGCCATTGAATCAGCCGAACGCGCAGTAGAAATTGCCAAGGACATTGGTTACCCGGTGATGATCAAGGCCTCCGCCGGTGGCGGCGGCAAGGGGCTGCGGGTTGCATTCAATGACAAGGAGGCCTTCGAGGGCTTCACCTCTTGCCGCAACGAGGCCCGCAACAGCTTCGGCGACGACCGGGTCTTCATCGAAAAATTCGTCGAGGAGCCGCGCCACATTGAAATTCAGGTGGTGGGTGATGGCCACGGCAACGTGGTCTACCTCAATGAACGCGAGTGCTCCATCCAGCGGCGCCACCAAAAGGTGATCGAGGAGGCACCGTCGCCCTTCATTTCAGACGCCACGCGCATTGCCATGGGCGAGCAGGCGGTGGCCCTGGCCAAGGCGGTGAAGTACCAGAGTGCGGGTACGGTGGAGTTCGTGGTCGGCAAGGACCAGAGCTTTTACTTTCTAGAGATGAACACCCGTCTGCAGGTGGAACACCCGGTCACCGAGTGCATCACCGGCCTGGACCTGGTCGAGTTGATGATCCGCGTCGCCGCAGGCGAAAAGCTCCCTCTCACGCAGGCCGACGTCAAGCGCGAGGGCTGGGCCATGGAGTGCCGCATCAACGCGGAAGACCCCTTCCGGAACTTCCTGCCGTCCACCGGCCGCCTGGTGCGCTTCCAGCCGCCGGCGGAGACCATGGTCGCCGCCGATCCCAGCCTCACCCAGGGTGTGCGCGTGGACACCGGTGTGACCGAAGGCGGCGAGATCCCGATGTATTACGACTCGATGATCGCCAAGCTGATCGTCCACGGGAAGGACCGGGCCGATGCCATCGCCAAGATGCGTGAGGCGCTCAATGGCTTCGTGATTCGCGGTGTCTCCAGCAACGTGCCGTTCCAGGCGGCGCTACTGGCCCACCCCAAATTCCAGTCCGGTGACTTCAACACCGGCTTCATCGCCGAGCACTACGCCAAGGGATTCCGTGCCGAGGATGTTGCGCATGAAGACCCCGACTTCCTGGTGGCGCTAGCCGCCTACGTGAACCGCCGCGCCCTGGAGCGCTCGGCTGGTATCAGCGGCCAGATGCCAGGGCACGAGTTCAAGGTGGGCGAAGCCTTCGTGGTGGTGCAACTCGGCGAAGGTGGCCAACACCAGCACCATCCGCTGAGCATCGGCGCCTTCGACTTGCAGACGGGAAACTGCACGGTGCAGGTCGGCGCACAGCGCTACGACTTCGCCAGCCAATGGCACCTGGGTGGCGCGCGTATCCGCGGGACTTGCAACGGCCAGGCCTTCTCGGCCCAAGTCGAGCGCGGTCTGCCACGCAATCCGCTGGCGGTGGCGGTCAGCCACAACGGCACCCGGCTGGAGGCCCTGGTTCTTTCCCCACGTGCTGCCGAACTGCATGCCCTCATGCCCTTCAAGGCGCCACCGGACATGAGCCGCTTTCTGCTCTCGCCCATGCCCGGGCTTTTGGTGGACGTTGCGGTGCAACCGGGCCAGAAGGTTCAGGCCGGCGAGCGCCTGGCGGTCATCGAAGCCATGAAGATGGAAAACGTGCTGTTTGCCGTCTCCGACGGCGTGGTGGGCAAGCTCCTGGCCGCCAAGGGCGAGTCCCTGGCGGTTGATCAGGCCATTCTGGAGTTTCAATGAGTCATTCGACCTCACGTCCCTTCAAGGTGCTGGGCATCCAGCAGATCGCCATCGGCGGCCCGAGCAAGCGGGCCCTGCAAAAACTCTGGGTCGATATGTTTGGTCTGGAGGTGACCGGCAGCTATCGCTCGGACCGTGAAAATGTGGACGAGGACATCTGCGCCCTGGGCGCGGGCCCGTTCAAGGTGGAGGTGGACTTGATGCAGCCGCTGGACCCCGAGAAGAAGCCGGCAGTCCACACCACGCCGCTCAATCACGTCGGCCTGTGGATCGACGACCTGCCCCTCGCGGTCGACTGGCTGAGTGCGCAAGGCGTGCGCTTCGCACCGGGCGGCATCCGCAAGGGCGCGGCCGGCTTTGACATTACCTTCATCCACCCCAAGGGCAACGAGGACTCACCGATCGGCGGTGAGGGCGTGCTGATCGAACTGGTGCAGGCGCCTCCTGAGGTGGTGGCAGCCTTCGCTGCGCTGGCAGCCCAGGCTGGCTGATCAGGCGGGTCTTTGGGGTCTGGTGCGCCTTGCCCCGGCCCGGAGCGTTTGGGGGACGCGTTAGCATTTGCGGCATGAGTGGTCTGAGTGATCTTTCGCGTGCTGGCCCCAGGCCCCCCCGCATTGCCCTGGGCGGGTTTTTCATCGAATGCAACCGCTGGTCTCCCAGCACCACCGCCGAGCGCTTTCGCCAGGGCTTTGACATTGGCGGTGATGCGCTGCTGGCCGAGCTTCGCTCGCCTGCCAACCGACTTCAGGGCGACAGTCTCGGCTTCGCCGCCGCCATGGACCAGAGCGGTCCCTGGGAGCTGGTCCCCCTGCGCATGGCCGGGGCTGAACCTGGCGGGCCCGCCGACCATGCGTATTTCGAGTCCTTCTGCGCCAACCTCGAAGCCCGGCTCAAGCTGGCCGGCCTTGTGGATGGCGTGTTCCTGTCCCTGCACGGGGCGGCGCTCACGACCCGCGAGGACGACCCCGATGGTGCGCTGCTGGCGCGTCTGCGCGCCCGCCTGGGGCCCTCTGTGCCGATCGTCGCGGTGATGGATCTGCACGCCAATGTGTCGGCCCGCATGAGTGACTCGCTGTCGGCGCTGGTGGCCTACCGCACCAATCCGCATGTCGATCTGTTCGAGCGCGGGCAGGAGGCGGCGCGACTCCTGCGTGGCATGTTGATTGACGGCCCGGGCCTCGTAGAGCGGGTTCAGCTGCCCCTGGTTCCTTCGGCAACCTCCCAGCTGATCGCACCCGGCACGGTCTACGCCGACCTGGTGGCCCAGGGCCAGCAGGCGGTGGGTGGCGACATCCTCAATGTTTCGATCTGCGGCGGGTTCGCGCTGGCGGATGCAGCCAAGTGCGGTATGACGGTCTCGGTGACGGCGCGGGCTGGCCAACGCGAGGCAGCGAAGCAGCTTGCCTTGGGGCTGGCAGCGCATGTTTGGGCTGCGCGGGAGCGCTTCACCTCTCGCCTGACCCCTCTGCCCGAGGCGGTGGCGGCGGCCCTGGCCGCAGGTCGGGGCGAGGGTCCTCCGGTGATGCTGGCCGACGTTGGCGATAACCCGGGAGGCGGTGGCAGCGGCAACACCGTCGGCCTGCTCCAAGCGCTGGTCGAGGCCGGGGTTGAGCGTACGGTGCTGGGGGTGTTCACCGACCCTTCGCTCGCCCGACACGCCCATGCGGTGGGTGTAGGCGGCCATTTCGAGGCGCGTTTTAATCAGGTGCGTACTGGAGACTTCGCGCAGCCCTGGCGTCACCGCGCCCAGGTACTGGCTCTGGGTGATGGCCAGTTCCTGGGTCGGCGTGGCTTGGTGCAGGGAAGGCAGCGCGACATGGGGCCCTGCGCCTTGCTCCAAATCGGCGGGGTGCAGGTGGCGGTGATCTCCCTGCGCCAGCAGTTGATCGACCCGGCCCAGCTCGAAGTGCTGGGCGTGGACCTGGCGCAGGCGCGGGTG
>CANFQF010000236.1 GCA_947449025.1 Comamonadaceae bacterium | reverse complement strand
CAGCTCGAAAGCAGCTTGCGCATGTGCGGCGGCGCGTCGCTGGCGTCGGGCAGGGCGGCGCCCAGCGTGACGTGGACGACAGGCCGGCCCTGGTCACGAAACTGTTGGCGCAGGCGCAGGATGTTGGGCACCAGCAGTTGCTCGATGCGGTCGAATCGGTAGTCGGTGACGTTGGAGCCCTCGGCCTTCATCCGGCGGCCGAGTGCGCCCTGGCGCGAGCCGGTGGCGTACTGCATGTCGATGATGATGAGGGCGGCTTGCGCCGGGTCGACGACCGGCTCGGTCATGAAGTCGCGGATGTAGTCCTTGGCTGGGGCGTTCATAGAGGTTCCGGGTAGGGGGTATGGGCTTGTTGTCGGTACCAGTCGACGATCTGGGCGCCGGTGGCGCACCACACGCCGTCATGGCCCAGGATGTATTCCAGGGCCTGGGCCAGCGCCTCGATGCGGTGTGGCTGGCCCATGATGAAGGGGTGCACGGCGATGTTCATCACCCGGCCGTGCACCTCGCCTTCGGCGTAGAGGGTGTCGAACTCGTCGCGGATCTTGCGGGCAAAGGCCTCGGCCTCCTGGCCGCGGCGCCAGGCGATGCTGTCGTTGATCTCCATCGAATAGGGCAGGGAGGTCAGCGTGCCTCGGCGCACCCGAATGGGGGTGGGCTGGTCGTCGTGATACAGGTCACACAGGTAGCGAATGCCGCTCTCGGCCACCAGGTCGGGGGTGAGATGGGTGTTAGACGCTGCCGGCGAGAACCAGCCGGGCAGCCGCGTCCCGGTGTGGCGCTGGTGGATGGCCTGGCATTCCTCGATGGCCTCGCGCTCCTCGGCCTCGCTGAGGTTCCAGTGGTAGCGGGTGTTGTACAGGCCGTGAGACATGAACTCCCACTGGCGCTTCATCATCGCCTCGGCGAGCTCGGGGTACATGTCCAGCACCGCCATAGACAGCGACACGGTCACCGGCAACCGAAAGCGGTCGAAGACTTCCATCAAGCGCCACACGCCGACCCGGTTGCCGTAGTCACGCAGGCCATAGCCCAGGATGTCGGGGTGCGGCACCCGTGGCCAGGGATTGCGCACCCGGATTTTTTCCGGCAGGTACTCGTAGTGTTCGATATTGGGCGCCACCCACAGCGCCACGCGCGCGCCACCGGGCCAGCGCAGGGGGGGACGTGCGGGCAGCGGGCTGTGCGCGATGCGATCGGCGCCAGGGATGGCGGTAATGGCGGTAACGCCGGCAATGCCGTCAGGGGCTCCAGGGGTGTTGACCGAATTCATGCCCCTGCGCCCTCTTGTCTTTTTGCCGAGCACCTGCGCAGGCCTAATGCGTGGCCGGCACAATGCGTGGGCCGTATTTGAAAAGGAGCCACCGCATGCCTGTCGTCTCGATCACCCTCTTGCCGGGCTACAGCCAGGAGGCGCACACGCGTCTCGTGGGCCGGGTGGCGCGCAGCGTGCGCTCGGTGATTGCCGCCGCCAACGCAGGCACCACCGTCTTCGTCAACGAGGCGGCCACCTACCAGCGCGATGGCAAGGTGTTCTCCCAGGGGGGGCCGGAACTGCCCGATGCCAGCGGCCTGGTGCGGCAGTTCCTCGAACTGATGCAGGGGCGGCAACTCGATGAGGCCCGCGCGCTGCTGGCGCCCGGCTTCGAAATGGTCTTCCCCGGCGGCAAGCCGATGAAGGAGTTCAGCGAGTTGCTCGAGTGGGCCAAGACCCGCTACACCCGCGTGGGCAAGCATTTCGAACGCTTTGACGAGGTCTGGGGCGAGGACGCTACGGTGGTCTATTGCACTGGCACGCTCGAGGGCGTGTGGCTCGACGGCCGCGCGTTTTCCGGGATTCGCTTTATCGACCGCTTCGAGGTCGCAGACGGCCGCATCCGCCGCCAGGACGTCTGGAACGACCTGGCCGAGGTGGCCCCGCGCGCTTAGCGGGTTCACGCGCTGGCCAGTGTCCACGCCGCCTGCCACAGAGGAGCCTCAGCCCTGCTGGCGCTTCCAGGCGTCGAGGATCTCGGCGCCGGTCGCGGACCACACGCCCGCATGCCGCAGCATGTGGTCCAGGGCCTCTTCCAGCGCACGAATGCGATAGGGCTGGCCGATGATCCAAGGGTGTAGCGAGATCGCCATCACCCGTCCGCCTGACTGGCCCGCTTCGCGATAGAGCCAGTTGAACTGGTCGATCAGGGCGTCGCGGAAGTCGTCCTCACTGTGGTGGTTCTGGACCAGGATGGTGTGGTCGTCGATGTCGATCGGATGCGGCATTGCATGGATAGCCCGGCTGGCCGTCTTGAACGCGTAGGGCAGGTCGTCGTTGACCCAGTCGCACAGGTAGTCGATACCGGCCTCGGCCACCAGATCGGGCGTGTGGAAAGACTCCGACTTGGCCGGCGAGAGCCAGCCGCGCACCGGCTGGGCGCTGGCATCGCGCAGGATGGACAGGGTCTGCTCGATCAGTTGTTTCTCGGCTTCCAGCGACAGGCCGCTGTGATGCAGATGGTCCATGTCCAGGCCATTGGCAATGACCTCCCAGCCACGGCGGGTGCATTCCTTGATCAGGGCCGGGTAGCGGCGGGCCACTGCGGCATTGACCGCGACCGAGGCCTTGAGCCCGCGCGTGTCCAGCACCTGCATGATGCGGTGGATGCCGACCCGGTTGCCGTAGTCACGCAAGGTGTAGTGACGCAGGTCGGGGTAGGAGGTCTGCATCGCGCCCGGCGGCTTGAAGGGCACGCCCTTCATGTTCAGCGGAAACCACTCCAGCGCCGGGATGATCCACAGGGCGATGCGGGCGTCTCCCGGCCAGTGGACGGGCTTGCGCTCGCCCAGCATCGACCAGGGGTAGCGGTCCTGGTCCATGCCGTAGCCGCGCTTGGCGTAGTGCATGTGCTCGTCCGGCAGTCCGCCGGCGGAGGTGTTGACGGAGCTGTTCATGGCGCTTCTCCCACCGGGTGCGCAGCCCGGGTGAAGGCCTCGTGGTAGTGGTCGGCGTAGTACTTTGCGATCTCGCGGCCGGTGGCCACCCAGACCTTGTCATGGCCGGTGATGTATTCGAGCGCCTCTTGGAAAGCGGCCAGGCGATAGGGCTGACCCACCAGGTAAGGGTGCAGGGGAATGCACATCACGGTGCCCGACTGCTCGCCCTCGGCGTAGAGGCGGTCGAACTGGCGTTTAAGGATGTCGGCGTAGCGGCGCGGCTGCACCAGGTTCACGTTGTAGACGATGACGTCGTTCATCTCCAGCGAGTAGGGCATGCTGGTCAGCTTGCCCTGCTTCACCTTGACCGGCCCGGGCTGGTCGTCGTGGAACAGGTCGCAGACGTAGCTCAGGCCCATCTCGGCCACCAGGTCCATAGTGCGGTCGGTGTAGGTGAGGGCCGGTGCCAGCCAGCCGTCGAGCTTCTGGCCGGTGTGCTTCTTGATGGTGTCGATCGAGTCCTGGATCACCGCGCGTTCCTGGGCCTCGTTCATGCCCATGAGGTAGCGGGTGTTGTAGGTGCCGTGGGAGTAGAACTCCCAGTTGGCGTCGGCGCAGGTCTTGATGATTTCGGGGTGGTGCTCGCACATCGCCACGTTGAGGGAAACGCTGCCGCGCACCCCCAACTGGTTCATCACGTCGAACATGCGGGCGAAGCCGGCGCGGTTGCCGTAGTCGCGGTAGGCGTAGTTCTGCACGTCGGGCGCAGGTCGGCCCCAGGCCGCGCGCGCCGGGTTGCGCGGCGGGTCGATTTCGTAGAACTCGATGTTGGGCGCCACCCAGAAGGCCACCCGGGCCCCATTGGGCCAGCGGATGGTGGGGCGGTCGTTCCAGGGCAGGTAGTCGTAGAGACCCGGGTCGCGCAGGGCAGTGGAGGGCGGTGCCGCCGCGGAACTGCTGGCAGTCGTCGCGCTCATGCCTTCACTTTCTCAGGCAGCTTGGCTACGGCCTCAAGCGTCTCTTTCACAGAGATCACGTCGGCGTACTTGATCGCCATGTCGTAGAGGTTGGCGAAGTGCGGCGACTCGTGCTTGTCGGCCACGCACTCCTCGGGGACGATGGTGCGGAAGCTGCGCTGCAGGCTGTCGAGCGCAGTGGCGCGCACGCAGCCCGAGGTGGAGCCGCCGGTCACCACGCAGGTGTCGACGCCGTGGAAGGTGAAGATCGAGCCCAGATTGGTCTCGAAGAAAGCCGAGGCCATGCGCTTGTTGATGATGATGTCGCGCTTGCGGTCGATGTGCAGCCGGTCGTCGAACTCGGAGCGGCGGCTGCCGACCTTGATGTTTTGCAGCGAGTCGGGCGTGTTGCTGCGGGTGCCCCAGATGCCGCAGTCCTCGCCCGAGTCCATGTAGGCCACATAGGTCCAGATGACGGGGAAGCCCTTGGTCCGAAACACCTCGGCGAGCTGGTTCACGTAATCGAGCTGCTTGGGATCGGTCTCGTAAGCGGTGGCGAACTCGCCGACGCAGGTGTAGGCCTTTTGCAGATCGATGTTGATCAGGGCCGGCACCTTGCCAAAGCCGAAGCGCTTGCGCGTCGGGTTGGCCTTGATCTCGGCATAGAGCTGGCGGGCGGATTTGTCAGAGAGTTCCATACGGCAGGCGAGGGCTAGTTTGTCCTGCCGGGGATCTTGCGTCCGGGCAATTGTTCTGTCAATAGAACAAATCGCCCGACCGCCGGTGTCATACGGGGGTATTCAGTTGCCGAAGTCTCAGAGGAGATCTCAGCGGCGACCTCAGTGGCGGTCTCAGTCGCGGTCT
>CANFQF010000235.1 GCA_947449025.1 Comamonadaceae bacterium | reverse complement strand
CTACGAGGTGCGCGACTTCTGCTGCGGCCTCATTGACACCGACGGCCTGATGATCTGCCAGAACACCGGCGGCTTGCCGATTTTCCTGGCCGATCTCGGCATCGCCGTGAAGGACGGCATCGACCGCTATGGGCTGGACGGCTTCTCGCCCGGCGACGTGATCATCATGAACCACGGTGGCGTGTGTGGCCAGCACCTGAACAACGTGGTGGTCTACACACCGTGTTTCCATCAGGGCAAGGTGGTAGCCTTTGCCGCCAACCGCGCGCATTGGGTCGACGTGGGGGGCATGCGCACCGGCTTCGGAAACTCGCAGACCTACGAGATCTACCACGAAGGCCTGCAGATGCGTTCCGTCAAGGTCTATGAGGCCGGCAAGCGCAACGACGGTGTCTGGCAGATGATCACCGACAACATCCGCTTCCCAGAGTCCTCGCTGGGTGACCTGCGGGCGCAGATCGCGGCCTGCCACATCGGCGAGCGCCGAATGACGGAGCTGCTGTCGCGGTTCTCCGTGCAGTCTGTCAACGACTGCATCAAGGCCTCCTGGGACCAGGCGGAGAACGAAGCGCGTGCCGTGATCGAGAAGATTCCCGATGGCCGTTACAGCGCCGAGAGCTGGCTTGACAGCGACGGCCGCCGGTTGGACGTACCGCTGCGCGTGAAGGTGACCGTCGAGGTGAAGGGCTCGGATCTGACCATCGACTTTTCCGAGATGCAGCCGCAGGTCAACAGCCCGCTCAATTCCGGCTTCTCGGGCGGCCTGTCGGCGGCGCGTGTGGCGTTCAAGTGCCTCACCATGCCGCACGCCCCGGTCAACGAAGGCTGCTTTCGCTCGCTCAAGCTGATCTCGCCTGAAGGCACCATGGTCAACGCGCGCAAGGGTGCGGCGCTGGGCCAGTGGAGCGTGGCGCTGCCCACCGTCATCGACACCATCTTGCGGGCGCTGGCGCCGGCCCTGCCGGGCTTCGTGCCGGCCGCGCACAAGGGTGACATGGGGGGCTTCTCGTTCTACGGCGTGCGCGAGGACACGGGCGCGCGTTATGTGCTGATCAACATCTACGGTGGTGGCTGGGGCGGCCGGTCCACGCAGGACGGGGCGTCTTGCTCGGTGTCGATCTGCCAGGGTGACGTACGCAACACGCCGGTGGAACTGCAGGAGATCCATTACCCCTTCCTCATCGAGTGCCTCAAACTGCGCGAGGACAGTGGCGGCGCTGGCGAGTTCCGCGGCGGGCTGGGCCTGGAAATGCGCTACCGGGCGCTGGGCAAGAGTACGATCAACGTCAATCTGGAGCGCACCTTCGAGCCGCCGTGGGGCATGGAAGGCGGCAAGCCGGGGCAGGGAAACCTGGCGCTGATTCAAAGCGCCGGCGGCGAGCAGCGCTACGTGAAGAAGGAAACCAATATTGCGGTTTCTGCAGGTGACGCCGTGAGCTTCTGGACCGCAGGCGGCGGTGGTTACGGCGATCCTGTACGGCGCGATCCGCAGAGCATTCAGAAAGACCTGGCCGAGGGCTACGTGTCGGCTGAAAGCCTGGCGCGTGACTACGGCGTTGCCGTCCCTGCGAAGGAAGAAGCATGATCCCCCGCATGACTCCCCGCATGACCCCCCGAAGGGGTGCCCCGAAGCGGGCTTGTACCGCAGTCCAAAATACGAAGGTTTCCCAATGAGTGCCGCAATTCAAAACCAACGGGCCGCTCGTCTTCGCGACGCGATGGCCCAGGCTGGGCTCGACACCCTGCTGGTCGCAGGTGACGCGTGGCGCAGCGACTACATCCGCTTTGCCATTGATGTGACGCCGATGGAGGGCTTGGCGCTGGCCGTCATTCATCGCAGCGGCACCACCCAGGTGTTCGTTGAAAGCCCGGCGGAAGCCAGCCGGATCGCGGCCGAACAGCCGACCTTGGAAGTGTCGTGGGGACCTGCACCGATTGCGCAAGCCGAGGCCGCGCTGTCCTTGTGTGCACCCCAGCGCCTGAGCTTGGCGCCCTCGCACCTGCTGCCGCTGCGCCTGGCGCAAGGCCCCGGCGCTGGCGGCATCGCCGCCGCCACAGCCATGCTCGACAAGCTGATGGTGCGCAAAAGCCCGGAGGAGGCCGATGCGGTGGCGCGCGCCGTCGTGCTGGCCGACGAAGGCTATGCCGCCTTCCGGGAAGCCGCACGCGTAGGCCGGCGCGAATTTGAAGTGGTGGCCGATTTGGAGGCCTGGTTTCGCGCGCATGGCTGCCCTGAAAACTTCATGATCATGGGCTCTGGCGGGCAGGAAGTTCGCACCATGCATCCGCCCGGCGAGCGCGTGCTGCAGGCCGGCGACTTGGTGACCACCGAGCTCACCCCCTGCATCGACGGTTATTACGCGCAGATCTGCCGCACGCTGGTGCTGGGTCAGCCGACGCCGACCCAGCTCAAGGCCCACGCGGTCTATGTGGAAGCCATGGAAGCCGGCATCGCCAAGGTGCGGCCTGGCGTCACACAGGGCGAGGTGGCCAAGGCCCTCAATGACGTGTTCCGCCGTCATGGCCTGGGCGAATACATCACCAGCGCCTACACCCGCGTGCGTGGGCACGGCCTGGGCCTGTATGTCGATGGCCCGCATGTGCTGGAGAACGTGGACCTCGTGCTCGAACCCGACATGACGCTGATCGTGCATCCCAACACCTACCACCCGGAAGTGGGCTACATCGTGCTGGGGGATGCGGTGCGCGTCACCCAGACCGGATGCGAAGTGCTGACGCGCACGCCGCGCGAATTGTTCGCCAGGATGTGAATGCCCCCGCAGCGGCCGTACCCAGCGGCCCTGGCTTTGAATAACTGAACAGGAACATTGCTTATGCGTCGCGGACTCATCCATTGGTCTTTAGAAGAATTGCCCGCCGCCGCGCTCGACGCGCGCGTGGCGCGCTTGCAAGCAGGCATGCGTGCCGAAGGTTTGGGGGCAGTGCTGGTCTACGCCTCGTTCGCGCAACCGGCGCCGCTGCAGTGGCTGTGCAACTACGTCCCCTATTGGAGCGAGGCGCTGCTCGTGGTCTGGCCTGAGTCCGCGCCCACGATGTTCGTGGCCGGCACGCCGCGCACGCACAGCTGGATTCGCTCGGTGTCGCACATGGGTGAACTGGTGGCGGCGCCCAAGCCTGGCGCGCAGGCGGCCGAGCAGCTGGGCAAGGTGCTGCCGGCCGACGCGCGTGTCGGCGTGATCGCCCTCGATGCGCTGCCCTGGACTGTGGCCGAGCCATTGCTGTCAGCCGGGTGGGGCCCGCGTTTGGTCGATGCCACCGCCTTGTATGTTTCCGCGCGGCACCCCGGTGACGACGCCGAACACGGCATGGCCATTACGGCGCAGGGCATTGCCGAACGTGCGATCGCCGGTGTGCCGGCCGCTGCGCGCAAGGTGTCCGAGGTGCTTGCGGCGATCGATGGCGCGGCGCGTCTGGCCGGTGCCGAGGAAGTGTTGCTGCGCATGGCACCCGACCTGGCGCGAGACGCCACGCTGCTGCGCATGGAAGGTGACCCCGACCTGGGCGCCCGGTACGCGATCGAATGCTCTGTGGCCTACAAGGGCGTGTGGGTGCGCGTGGGGCGCAACGTCACGAACGCCGCGCCGCCGGCTTCATGGGCGGCGGCCGATGCCTGGTTTGACCGCACCCTGCAGCAAATCGGCGGTCCGCAAGCGGTGGCCGACCTCGCTGCCACAGCGCCGGGCCAACTCACTGGCTGGACGCTGGAAGCCAGCACCGGGCCGGCGCCGCTGTCCGTGGTGGCAAGCCATGACCAGCCCGCTGCGCAGGCGCTGCCAAAGAACAGCCTGGTGGTGTTCTCGGTGCAACTGGCGTTGGAGGACGGCGCCTGGCAACGGAGCGCTGCGCTGCGACTGGGCGCCGGTGCACTGGCACCCGCGCAAGCGGCTTCGGCAGCCGCCTGAGGCACGATGGCGAATCCCCCGGCGGCCCCGGCCATAGACGCTCTGGCGCAGTTCGCTGCCACCGCGTCGGCAGCCGATTGCATGCCACATCTGGCGCTTCACACGGCCGACGCCCTGGTGGCCCTGCGGGCCGGCGCTGCCACGGTGGAAGGCCAATCGCTGCTGCGTTTTGTCGCGGGTGCGGATGCCAGCCCGCTGGGCCGCGTGGTGGCCAACGCCTCGGTCATGCGCCTGACCGAGATCGATGACATCCATCGCGCGTCCTGCGTCACCGTAGGAGCACTCACGGTGCCTGTGGCGGTGGCGTTCGCCACCGACGCCACCTCACCCGCCCAGTTCTTCGACGCGCTTTACGTCGGTCATGAACTCGCGCTGCGGCTCGCGCTGGCCGCGGGCGGCGCACGCCTGTTGACCCGTGGCCAGTGGCCCAGCCTGATCGTCGCGCCCTTTGGCGCGGCCGCCACGGCCGGCCGCCTGCTTGGACTATCGCCTGCGCGCATGCGCCAGGCCTTGGCCCTCGCCTTGTCACAAGCGCCGCGGCAACCCGGGCGTTTCCAGGGCACGCGCCCGGGCCGCTGGTTCCTGTTTGGCGAGGCGGTGCGCAGCGGTTGCATGGCTGCTCTGGCGGCAGCCGATGGCATCGACGGCGACCCAGAATTGCTCAGCGCTGATTGGTTGAAAAGTGTGGGCGGCGACCTGGCCGCACCTGACCAACTGACGCCCACCGGCCGACTCACCCAGGGCCTCAGCATCAAGCCCCACGCTTCGGCCAAGCAGGCGCTGGCGGCCATCCACGGGCTGCGCCAGTTGATTGCCCAGCATCAACTCGTGCCCGAACAGATCGAGGCCAT
>CANFQF010000234.1 GCA_947449025.1 Comamonadaceae bacterium | reverse complement strand
TCCCCATGGACCGACCCTCACTCTTCTCGCGGGCGACCTCCCCATGGCGCACGGCCTCTGCGCCGGCCGCCGCGCCCCTTCCAGAGCCAGCCTCCCTCCTGGGCAGCGCAGACCGCAAAGGCGGAAATGCCGGCAAGCGTGCGCGCTCGGCATCGCCCGAGCCCGGCGCCAGCCCCCTGGCACGACGCGCTCAGCCCTTGACCACGGCCTTGACCACGCCCTTGTGGCCCAGCGACCCCCGCGCCAGCTACCGCAGCACGCCGGCCTTCGCGGCGGCAACCCCACTCGGCACCCGAAGGGCGGGGGCCACTCCGCCGGCCCCCGCGCAAAGCGCTGCGGGCCAGCCGCCCGAGGGCGCAGGCCAAGACGCGTTTTCCGATTCACCCATCCTGGCGATCGTGGCCGCCTATGCCGCCCGCGAGCAGCCGCTGGCCTACCTGTCGGGCTTGCGCCAGGTCTTGCAGGGCCAACCGGATGTGGACGGAAAAGCACGCAACACCCTGATGCGAGAGCGCCCCGAGGCGCTGCTGGAGGTGCATCCGAGCTTTCGCTCGGAGGACGATTACCGCCGTTACTTTGAAGCGGGCGGGTCGCTGGAAAAGCTGGTCTCCAGCCCTCTCCGTCCAGCGATTCGGCAGATGGCCATCGACATTCATCCCCTCGACTTGAAGTTCATCGTGCACCGTAGCCTGGACCTGTGCGAGGCTGCAGTGAGCCGGGATGGGTATGCGCTCGAATTCGTGCCCCGGCCCCTCTTGGCCCCAGGCTCGGAACATCGAGAAAAGCTGGTGGCGCGCGCCTACGACAGCCCGCGACCGCCGCGGATCAAACATGTGCCGCATGATTTGCAGACCGAGGCGCGATGCATCCGCTCGCTGCAATGGGCACCGCTGGACCTGGCGGATGTTCACCCGGACGTCATCACCCTCCGAATGTGCGAGGCGTGGCTCGACTACCTGCCGGAGGCGTTCACGCCAGACATCAGCGTCATCCCAAGGCGGCTGCGTGACGAGCGAATGGCCAGGCTGCTGCTGCCATTGCCCAAGCTGGATCGTGGCTTCAAATTTCCTGAAAGAGCGTGGCACCTCGAAGAGGCGCTCACGCCGGACTTCATGCGCGACTACCTGATGGCCTATCCGCAGGAGATTGTGAGCAAGCAGGTGTTCACGCAACCGATTCCCTTGAACGTTCTGGGGGATGTGCTCCAGGCGCAGGGGGGTGAGTTCCGCTTTCGCGGCTCGCTCAGTTCGCTGGTAAACGTCCTCATGCAGTCGGCCGCCTTGGAGGGCTTGTCAGTCGATGACGAGCTACCGAGGGGTCGATGGAAGGAGGGTCTTTTTCCGCGGCACTTCAGTCGCAGAGAGGTCTACCTCTGGGCGATCGAGCGTTTTGGTTGCGACTTCTGGTTTCACCACATACCCGACGACCTGTGGCAATACGAATCCATCCTCTTGGCCGTGCTGCGCCAGTCTGGGATTTTTGAATTGAAACACTTTCCGCCCGAATTTCTGAGGCGCCACGCCGACCTGGTGGCACAGCGCATCTTTCAGGCTGGCCCGGATGGCTTCTCCCGGTCACCCATGCTCCACCTGCACCACATGGGCGAAAGCTGGATCAATGAAACCCTCCAGAAGCTTGTCGCGGAGTACCCGAGCGACAGGATGATCGACGTTTATGCGGACGATGTCGCCGACTTACTGACCGACGACACACGCGCAGCCTTGAACGCGTGGCGTGCGGCGCGCCCCTCGTATCCACATTCCTTCAGCTGGAAAGACCTTGAGAAATTGCACCAAGACACATGGACGCTAGAGATGTGCGAGCCCCTCATCAAAGCCTCCGGGAGGGGTTACCTTGAGTTGCCACCCAGGCTGAGAAACTTGCCGCTGTTGTTGATTGCCTTGCGGACCGAACCCGGGCTACTGCTGGGACTTCCGGAAGATGAGGTCACCGAGCCGATCGCCCTGAGCGCCATGGTGGAAGCGGGGATTTTGCCTGGACTGGTACCCCCACACATTCGCGATTCACCTTCCTTCTTGGAGGCGCTGGGGGAGCTCCCAGAATGCGCCTACCACCCCACAGCCATCGACGCGGTGATCGATGAAATGAACATTCAAGAACCTGGGGACACCGGGCTCGATGAATTGAATCGCACCTGGATCGAAAAACTGCTGCAGCAGGACCCGCGCCGCGCCCTGGATTTCAAACCCTGGGACAGACTTCACTGGGGGGTGCGCGCCTATCGGGAGGGCGGCGCGTCTCTGAACGATGTGCAGTCGAGACTGCTCCCTGCCCTCTTGCCGGACTTCCTGGCCGCCGTCGGCCCGTTCGCAGCAGGCCGCGTTACACCGGCCGGGGCAT
Source organism: Comamonadaceae bacterium (assembly GCA_947449025.1). Classification (GTDB taxonomy): domain Bacteria; phylum Pseudomonadota; class Gammaproteobacteria; order Burkholderiales; family Burkholderiaceae_C; genus Ramlibacter. The sequence goes on along the minus strand of CANFQF010000234.1, from coordinate 2,461 downwards.
CCGGCAGCTCGTTGGCATCTCCGCCTCAGCCGGCGCGAGCACCCGAATGACGCGAAAGCCGTAGCCCGAGCCCTCGACGTCGAACTTCACGCCAGGCGCTCCCTGGCGGTCCATCACGCCCACCATCAGGGGCTGCTGAAACTGGTGGTCGGCCGCGCGCATGGTGCCGCGCTGGCCGCCGAGGTCGACCTGGGCTTTCTCGAGCTCACGGGCAATGGCGCCGGCCTCGGCGCTGCCGGCGCGGCTCATCGCCTGGGCCAGCGACTCCATCATCATGAACATGCGCAGATGCACATAGTCGTCCTGCGGCTTGGGGAAGCGCTGGCGGAAGGCCTGGTAGAACGCGTCGCTGGCCGCACCCGCTGCGGCCGACAGGCCCGGTGCGCCCGGCGCCCCTGACGCCCCTGCGGCCCCTGCGGCATTCGGCAGCCACTCGGCCACCGCCACCACCTTGCCGATGCCGGCCTCGCCAATGGCGGCCGGAGCGCCCAAGGCGTTGCCGTAGAAGGTGTAGAACTTGCCCTCGTAGCCCACTTCGCGGGCGGCCTTGATCAGCAGGGTGAGGTCATTGCCCCAGTTGCCAGTGATGACGGCCTGCGCGCCGCTGGCCTTGATCTTGGCGGCATAAGGCAAAAAGTCTTTGATGCGGCCCAGCGGGTGCAACTCCTCGGCCAGCACCTGCACGTCGGGCCGCTGCGCGGCCAGCTGGCGGCGCGCTTCGCGCAGCACCGCCTGGCCAAAGCTGTAGTCCTGCCCGATCAGATAGGCACCGCGCAAGGCTTTGTCTTCGCGAATCACCTGCATGAGGGCGGCGACGCGCATGTCGGCATGGGCATCAAAACGGAAATGCCAGAAGCTGCAGCGCTCATTGGTGAGCGAGGGCTCGACCGCGGCGTAGTTGAGGAAGACGACCCGCTTGCCCGGTTCGCGCTCGTTGTGTTTGTTGATGGCGTCGATGAGGGCCGCTGCCACCGCCGAGGAGTTGCCTTGGACGATGATGCGCGCGCCGTCGTCGATGGCCGCGCGCAGGGTAGACAGCGCCTCCTCGGTCTGGCCCTTGTTGTCGTAGCGGGTCAGCTGCAACGGGCGCTGCACATCACGACCCCCCTCGCGGATGCGAACCCCTCCGCGCTGGTTGATACGCTCGATGGCAAAGGCCAGATTGCGGATCACGGCCTCGCCCGTGTTGGCAAACGGCCCGGAGAGGCCTTCGATCATGGCGACGGAGATGGCGGCGCCCATCGCGCTGCCGGGTGTGCCTGAGGCGGTAGGCTGCGCGTTGACCTGCGCATTGACCTGCGCACTGGCGAGGGTGCCGCCCCAGGCGGTCAAGGCAGCCAAGGTGGCGGTGCTGGTGGCCAACCAACGGCGGCGGTTCAGGGTGTCGGTCATGGGGTTTCCACAAAAAGCGGGCGCAGTGTAAGCGCCTGGCCTGGGCTCGCAGCCTTCAGGCTGCTAATTCGTGCAGCGGCCAGCGGGGCTTCACGTCAAAGGCATAGGCGGTGGTGGGCGACTGTGCCCCCGAGTCCAGGCGCATGGCCGCAGCCAGGGCGATCATGGCGCCGTTGTCGGTGCACAGGTGCAGCTCGGGGTAATGCACCCGCACCTGGCGCTTGGCGCAGGCGGCATTGAGCTGCTCGCGCAGCAGGCGGTTGGCGCCCACGCCGCCGGCCACTACCAGCCGGGTGAGGGCCGTCTGCTGCAAGGCGGCGAGGGATTTTTTCACCAGCACATCGACGATGGCCGCCTCGGTGGAAGCCGACAGGTCCGCGCGGCGCGCATCGAGCCCCCCGCCCTCCCCCGCCTGCAGCTTGCGCACCTGGGTGAGCACGGCCGTCTTGAGACCGGCAAAAGAAAAGTCGAGGTCGCCACTGTGCAAGAGCGGGCGCGGCAGCTTGAAGGACAGCGGGTCGCCCTGCTGCGCCAGACGCGAGAGCGCAGGCCCGCCGGGGTAGCCCAGGCCGAGGAGCTTGGCGGATTTGTCGAAGGCCTCGCCCGCAGCGTCGTCAATCGTTTCGCCCAGGAGCGCATAGCGCCCCACGCCGTCGACCCGCATCAGCTGGGTGTGGCCGCCTGAGACCAAGAGGGCGACGAAGGGAAATTCGGGCGGATCGGCGCTGAGAAAGGGCGAGAGCAGGTGGCCCTCGAGGTGGTGCACGCCCAGCACGGGTTTGTTCAAGGCTGCCCCGAGGGCGCAGGCCACGCCCGCGCCCACCAGCAGCGCGCCGGCCAGCCCCGGCCCACGGGTGTAGGCCACCACGTCGACCTCGGCGAGGCTGCGGCCGGCCTCGGCCATGACCTGGCGGGCCAGCGGCAGCACCCGGCGAATATGGTCGCGGCTGGCCAGCTCAGGCACCACGCCGCCATAGGCCTGGTGCATTTCAATTTGACTGTGCAGAGCGTGCGCGAGCAATTGCGGCACCGGCGCGGCACCGGACTGCACCAGAGCGACGCCGGTCTC
>CANFQF010000233.1 GCA_947449025.1 Comamonadaceae bacterium | reverse complement strand
CGAGGGCGTGCACGCCTACCAGTACGCGGGCAAGTGCTACGACTGCGGCAGCAAGCAGGGCTTTCTGGAAGCGACGGTGGAGCTTGCGCTCAAGCACCCGGAAGTGGGCGCGGAATTCAGCCAGTACCTGCGGCGTACGGTCTGCTGAAGGCCTCGCGCCAATCTCGAGGTGGGTCGAGGTCGGTCTATGTCGGCTGAGGTCACCAGAGGCCAATAGAGCCGATCCGAAGCCGGCCGCCGGACGAAGTGGGCCGTGTGGCCCGCCCCTTCAACGGTGCCGCAGCAGGTGGATGAACTCGCTGCCGAGCGTCTGCTGCTCGACCAGCTCATGCCCCGTCTGTCGGGTGAAGGCCTGAAAGTCCCGCAAGGAGCCCGGGTCGGTGGCCACCACCTTGAGCAGTTGGCCCGACTCAAGCTCGGCCAAGGCCTTCTTGGCCTTGAGGATGGGCAGCGGGCAGTTCAACCCGCGGGTGTCGATTTCCTTGGCGATGTCCATGGCTCCATTGTCTCCCGTTTGCTCAAGCGCGAGGGAAATCGATGAACTGAGGCTCATGACCGCGGCTGCGCAGCCATTCGGCCAGCGCCTGCCCGGTCCCCGCGCGCCAGCAGCGCACCTCGTCCAGTTCAAAGCGCTGCCACTCGGCCAACTCGGGCGAGAGCCGAACCTCACCGTGGGCCACTGCGTGGTAGGCCACGATGACCTGATTCATGCGCTGGAAGTCGTAGACGCCGACCAGGTCCAGGTGACTCACCTCGAGCGCGGTTTCCTCGCGGATTTCACGCACGATGCCGGCTTCGGGTGACTCGCCGGCCTCCATGAACCCGGTGATGAGCGCGAACATCCGGCCTGGCCACGCCGCGTTACGCGCCAGCAGCACGCCGCCTTCGTACTCGACGATCGCAGCCAGCACCGGCGTGGGGTTGTTCCAGTGCGTCCATCCGCAGGCGGAGCAACGGAGCCGTTCGCACAGGCCGCCGTCCTCCTCGAGAGCGATAAGAGCCAGTGGCGTGGCGCACTGGGGGCAAAAGCGGGGAGCGGGGGGCGCAGACATGGCGGGCAGGTGGCTGGGGCGGCTCAGGCGGGAAACACACCCGTGGACAAATAGCGGTCACCGCGGTCACAGACGATGAAAGCGATGGTGGCGTTCTCAACCTGGGCCGCAATCTGCTGGGCCACCCAGCAGGCACCCGCAGCCGAGATGCCGGCGAAGATGCCCTCTTCCCGTGCCAGGCGCCGGCACATCTCTTCTGCCTCGTCCTGGCTCACGTACACCAGCTCATCGACATTGCGGGCGTCGTAGATGCGCGGCAGGTATTCCTGCGGCCACTTACGAATGCCCGGAATGCGCGAACCCTCGCTGGGCTGCGCGCCAATGATGCGCACCTGCGGATTCTTTTCCTTGAGTAAGCGCGACACGCCGGTGATCGTTCCGGTGGTGCCCATGGCACTCACGAAATGGGTGACGCGCCCGCCGGTCTGCTCCCAGATTTCGGGGCCGGTGGTCTCGTAATGGATGCGTGGGTTGTCCTCGTTACCGAACTGGTCAAGTACACGTCCCTTGCCCTCGCGCTGCATGTTGTCGGCCAGGTCGCGGGCGTACTCCATGCCGCCGCTCTTGGGGGTGAGCAGAAGTTCGGCGCCGAACGCTTTCATGGTTTGGGCGCGCTCGATGGAGAGGTCCTCCGGCATGATGAGAATCATGCGGTAGCCCTTGATAGCGGCTGCCATGGCCAGGGCGATGCCGGTATTGCCCGAGGTGGCCTCGATCAGCGTGTCGCCAGGCCGGATGTCACCACGCTCCTCGGCGCGCCGGATCATGGAGAGCGCCGGCCGGTCTTTCACCGAACCAGCCGGATTGTTGCCTTCGAGCTTGCCCAGCACCACGTTGCCACGCATGCGATTGCCCTCTGCGCCGATTCGCTGCAGCGCCACCAGGGGCGTGCGGCCGACGGCGTCTTCGATCGTGGGGTACATCATTGCGACACTGTGCCATAATTTTTAAGTTCGCTCTCCCTCAGCCCGAGTGGTGAAATTGGTAGACGCAGGGGACTCAAAATCCCCCGCCGCAAGGCGTGCCGGTTCGATTCCGGCCTCGGGCACCACCGCGGGGGAGAAACAGCAGCATGGGCGGGGCAGCATCAGGACGGCATGCTCAGCACAGCCAAATTAGTACGGCCGTGTTAACGCCGCAGGGTTGGCAATGCAGTTGCGTCTGACACGCGCGTAGGCGCAGATCCCGCGACACGGACAGCGTCCCGTTCCACAGGAACCATCGTCTGGACCCGGTCACCCACGGGGCATCTTCGCTTCCAGCCGGCACACGCGCAGTCCCTGCCCCCGAGCTTTCATGAACAACATCTCACATCAAGCAGCCCATCAGGGCGTCTTGTTCAACCCCGATCAGGCCGAACCGGCCTCGCATTCCCTGGGCGCGGGTGACATCGTCGTCTTTGACGGCAGTGCGCTTCGCGTGGTGGCGAGCGGATCCATGCAGTTGGCCACCGGCACGGTGGAGGTGGCCCATGTCCAGCCATCCGATCTCCCCCTGTCCAGTGTCGGGCAATCAGACCTTCGCGCGGCCGCTGGCACGCTGAACGGGGAGGCGGTCCAGGCCCATCCGAATGGACCGGCGGGTGCGGGAACCGAACTCAATCTGCCGCCCGCGCTCGCGCGCAAGCTGGCCGAGTACATGGGAGCCGCCCAAGGGCAGCCCTACCAGCTGGGCCAGGGCCAGGCCGAACTGATCGAGGGCTCTAGGAAAGACCTCGAAACTTTCCAGGAAGCGGACCGCTTCATGGCCAAGCTGTTCGGCTGAGCCACACCGCGTCTCAGGGACGCAGCACCATCCGGCGTGGGCCTAGCCCCGTCATCCATTGCAGCCGCTCCGTGCGGCTCCGTGCGGCTCCGTCGCCACGGAGCGGCTCCGGAGAGCCTGTCCGCCAGGCTCTCCGTCGTGCCTCTGCGCCACGCACGCCATGACGACCCCGCCCCAAGCGCTCTGCCTGGCGGATTTCCTCTGTGCGCAGCGCCCGGCGGCACTCCCGCTGCTGCGCCACACCCCCTCACTCGCCGGCGCGACCGGCCCCGGTCGCCTGCGACCCACTTGGGCCGAAATTCCCGACTGGATTTGATACCTATTGACTAAATAATTACTTTGATGCACCTTAGGGCCTGAATTAATCCTTTGGAGTTGATGTGAGCGCCCTAAGCCATCTTTCATCTACAAGCGATGCCGCGTCCTCACTGAGTATGAATACGGCAGTACTATCCACCTCGGATACAACGGCTTTCCCTCACGCTGTCGACCATGAGCCCACCCCCGCGCGCTTTCGCGCGGCAGATGAGGCCATCTTTCGCAAGCTGGTCCAAGACCACCGGCACCGCCTCTACCGCTTCGTCGTCAAGCACATCGGCTGGAGCAGCGACGCCGAAGACATCACCCAGCAGGCCTTCGTCGAAGCCGCCCACAGCTTCGCGACCTTCAAGGGCGAATCCGAGCTCTCCACCTGGCTTTACGGCATCGCGATGAATCTGGTGCGCAATTACCTCTCGCGCGCACCGCACCGCCGCTACACGTTCGAGGACGACGAGGTCCTGAACGAAACCGCCTCGCACAACCCCGACCCCAGCAGACAACTCCAAAACACCCAGGCGGTGCGCGCGCTGCAAGCGGCGCTCGACGACCTGCCGCCGGAAATGCGTGACGTGCTGCTGCTGGTCGCCTATGAGGAGCTGAGCTACGAAGACGCGGCCATCATGATGTCCATCCCGGTGGGCACCGTCCGCAGCCGCGTCTCACGCGCCCGCGCCACACTGCGCAAGCGACTGGCAGGCCAGCACATCGACTTCCCCGGATGACCTGAGCGGCAGACGCCCAGGCCTCTCGCTAGGGCTTGGGGCCACGAGCGGGCACAGCCAAGGGCGACGCGCCCACCGCGCCAGGCCCGGTTGCAGAAGGGACCGCGTTCGGGGCAAGGTTCGGAGCGTATGTCGCACCAGAGAGCGAACCAGGGAATGCACCAGGTACGGCACCCGGCACCACATCCGAAACCGCACCGGGCACCACAGATGGCGGTGCCATGCCAAGCCCCACCAGCCGGGGCCTGATGAGGAACAGTCGCTCCCGCTTCTGGGAGGTGACCGAACGGGTCGAGAACAAAGAGCCCACCACGGGCAGGTTGCCGAGCAAAGGCACCTTCTGCACCGCGTTGATGGCCTGGTCGGTGCTGTAGCCCGCAATGAGCAAACTCTCGGTGTGGCGCACGATGGCCTGGGTGCTGACCGTGCTGCGACGCACGGTCGGCAGGGTATCGATCTGCCGGTCCTGGATCTGTCCATCTTCAATGTCGATGGCCATCTGGATGGCGGTCAATTCGCCCTCGATCAACCGGGGAGTGACCCGCAGGCTGGTGCCTGCGGTCACCGGCGACACGCTGGCATAACGCTCGCCCATCACACGGATGTAGAAGGTCTCGGACAGGTCCAGCAAGGCCCCCAGGTTGTCGAGGGTGAGCACGGAGGGCCGGCTTTGGATGCGGGCGTCCCCCTGTGTTTCCAGCAGCCGCACCTGTGCAAGCAGCCGGCTGCCGGCGGCGGCCGAGAGTGTGCTCGCCCCTCCTGCCAAGGCCAGGCCGAACGTGCCCTGCGCTGGCTGCGAGGACGTGGGCCCGAAGCCCAGGGAGAAGTTGTCGCCGTTGATCGCCCAGTTGATGCCCAGCTCGCGCACCCGCTGGCTGTTGACGTCGATGATCAGCGCCTCAATCTCGATCAATGGGGTCGGCACATCCAGTTGCGCGATCAGCCGCTCATACAGGGGCATTCGCTCGGCCAGGTCCTGGAT
>CANFQF010000232.1 GCA_947449025.1 Comamonadaceae bacterium | reverse complement strand
GCACCGGCGGCGTCAGCGACTGCCAGCGCGTCACGGGCCAGCAACTCCATCGCGTAATCCACTCCACGCGCAGACGCTTCGAGCGTGGACGCGCCGTGGCCACGCGCGTCGTAGCGAATCACTCTGAACTGGTCTGCCAGCAAGCCCACCACTGCGTCCCATGAGCCCATGTCGGAACCCAGCGAATTGGCCAAAAGCAGGGCGGGCCGGTCAGCTGGCCCCTGCGCCTGCCAGGCGATGCGGGCCCCGGCATGCGCGACAAAGTTCAGGCCGGCCTGCGCCTGCGCCACGCTCACTCGCCCTTGATGTTGGCCGCCTTGACCACCACCGCGTTGCGCGCCAGTTCCTTGCGCAGGAACTCGGCATAGTCAGCACCCGAGCCCTTGCCGATAGTGGCCGCCTGCTCCTCGAAGGGCTTGCGCACCTCGGGCGAGGCGAGGATGGCGTTGAGTTCCCGGTTCAGGCGGTCGATGATGGCCTGGGGCGTGCGGGCGGGCACAAACAGGCCGATCGAGGTGGTGACGAAATAGCCCTTGAGCTCCGGCGAATCCGACAAGGGCGCGATCTCCGGCGCGGCGGTGAGACGCTCGTCCACGGTGAGGCCCAGCGCCTTGAGCTTGCCGGTCTTAATTTGCGGCAGGCCGGTCGAGGGCACCAACAAGGCGAGGTCGACCTGACCACCGATCAGGTCGCTCACCATTTGGGGGGTGGCCTTGTAGGGCACATGCACCATGTTGATGCCAGCCTGCTGGCGCAGCGCCTCCATGGCCACATGCAGCAGGTTGCCGGCGCCCGGGCTGGCGTAATTGAGCTTGCCCGGGTTGGCACGGGCATAGCGCACCAGGTCGGCGAAGTTGTTCACCGGCAAGCTCGGGCTGGCCGTCAAGATGAGGGGGGTGATGTTGATCAGACCCACCGGAACCAGGTCTTTGAGCGGGTCGTATTTCACCGCGTCCGGCGTGACCAGCGGTGCGATCACGATGGTGCTGTCCGGGGCCACCAGCAGGGTGTAGCCGTCGGGCGTAGCACGCGCCACCTTGGTGGTACCCACAATGCCGCCGGCGCCGGCCACGTTGTCCACGACCACCGACTGCCCCAGCCGCTCGCCCAGCTTAGTGACCACCATGCGCGCGGCGTAGTCCACCGCACCGCCCGCCGCGAAGGGCACCACCACGGAGATGGGCTTGCTGGTGGGCCAGGCTGTCGCCGTCTGAGCCTGCGCCCAGGGTGACAAGGTACTGGCCGCCAGGGCGACCCATAAAGCGAGAAGAGGCTTGCGCATGAGGGGGGCTCCTTATGAAGTGCGGTACTGCGTTGCGATTCGGAACTTGAGATTCGGAACTAGCGATCTGAAACTTAATTTTCGGCTTTGATTCGGGGCCTTAGCCACGGGTCTGCGAGGCGTCTCTGCGAAGAGCCCAGGGGCGCTCAGGCGTCTTCGAGGGCCGCCGGCAGGGTCGAACCCGTCTGGTGGTCAATGCTGCAATTTTTAAGCCACCCGGGGCGCTGACCGTGGAAGCCGCTGCGCAAGGCGTGACCGCACTGGCAACCCCGGTGTGCGGGCAACTGGGCCACCGCGTCGATCAAGGCCTGCTCGATCCGGTCGTGCAGCCCGCCGGCGTAGTACTCGTCGTTCATGCTGCCCGGGCCCACGTGAATCACCGCCGGCGCCATGCCCGCGCCGAAGTTGATCACCGGTGCGATGGAGGCAAAACACATTTCCGCCTCACGCGCCATGGTCACCTCGGGCACCAGCGGGGTGCCCACAATGTCGGCGCCGTCACGCTGCAAGGCGCGAATCTCGGCCGGTGTCTCGAAGCGCGGACCCTCGGTGCAGGCAAACACGCCGCGGTCGATCACCCGGTCAGGCATGCTGGCCGTGGCAATCAGCAGGGTCTTGCGCACCTCGGGGCAGAAGGGCTCGGTCATGTCGACCCGAACCCAGGCCTCGGTGTCGTCAAAGAGCGATAGCGGCCGGCCCTTGGTGCGGTCCAGGAAGTCGCTCGAGATGATGATGTCGCCAGGCCGCACGAGCGGGTTAATAGAACCAATGGCGTTTTGCGAAATGATGCGCTCCACCCCCAGTTCGCGCAGCGCCCAGATGTTGGCGCGGTAGTTGATCTTGTGGCTGGGGATGGTGAGCTTGGGGCCGTAGCGCAAGACCACCGCCGCCTCGCGTTCGCCGATACGGCCTGTCAGCACCGAGGCCGCGCCCCAGGGGGTGGGTACCTGCACCTCACGGCGGTCACTCAACAGCCGCTGCGAGGCGGCGCTTGAAATCAGCCCGACGGGGGCTGGTGTGGTGTGGGGTGCGGTCATGACAAAGGGCTCTTTCTTCAGGGGGAAACTTGCTTAGGGCCTGGATGTGGGCTGGTATGTAGGCTGGGATCAGGCCTTGGACAGACTCAGGCCGTGCTCACGCAAGCCGGCCTTGATCTGCGCCTCGTCCACACGGGTGAACCGACCATCCTCAAAAATCATCTCGCCGTGCACCATGACCGCCTGCACATGCTGCGGACCGGCGGCAAACACCAGGTCAGACAGCACTCGCTCGGGGGTCAGGCCCAGGGGGTGGTCGATGTCCAGCACCACGAGGTCGGCTTCCTTGCCGGCCTCCAGGCTGCCGATTTCGTCTTGCCAGCCCAGAGCCTGTGCGCCTTCACGCGTGCCCATGGCCAGCACGTCGCCGGCCGAGAGCGCGTGGCCGTCGAGGTGGTGCGCGCGCTGCAGCAGCACCGCGAACTTCATCTCCTGGAACAGGTTCAATGCGTTGTTACTGAGCATGCTATCGGTGCCCAGGCCCACCGGCACACCGCGCGCGCGCAGGGCCATCACCGGGGCCACGCCGCTGGCCAGCTTGGCGTTGCTGATCGGGTTGTGCGAGACGGCCGCTCCGCTCGCGGCCAGAAGCTCCATCTCACCCTCGTCCAGCCACACGCAGTGGGCAAGCAGGGTGTGCGCGTCGAGAACGCCCAGGTGGTGCAGGTGCTCGACGGGGCGCCGGCCATAACGGCTTTGCACCATCTCCACCTCTTCGCGGCTCTCGGCGGCGTGAATCACGAAGGGCAGGCCCAACTGATTGGCGGCGTGCTTGACCTCCACCAGCAACTCCGGCGTGCAGCTGTAGGGGGAGTGCGCGCCCAGGTAAAAGCGGACACGGCCGTCACCTGCGTGGTCGGCCATGGCTTGCTGCGTCTCGTCCAATGCCAAGGGCCAGTTGGGCCGGCCGTTGGGCCGCAGCGCGGGCGAGTTGGCCATCGCTCCGCCAAATGCGCGCATGCCCACCTCTGCGGCCACCGACGCGAACAGGCCGGCGCCGTAGCGGGTGCAGTCGCAGGCGGTGGTGATGCCGCCGCGCACCATCTCGAGCACCGCCTGGTAGCAGCCCCAGCGGTTGTCCTCCAATGTCAGAGGCGAGGTGTGGGGCGCCAATGTCTGCGCCCACTGGAACAGGTTGCCGCTGTCGCAGCAGCCCCGGTGCAGGCTCAGCCCGCCGTGGGTGTGTGTGTTGACCAGCCCCGGCATCACCACCCGGCCGCCGAGGTCCACCACGCGGGCGGCGGTGTGGTCGGGGGCCTCGGGGCAATCTGCCTCATCACCCACCCACTGCAGGCGGCCCTGGCGAATCAGCGCTGCGCCATTGGCAAAGCAGCGATGCTGCGCGTCACCGGTGTAGATAAAGGCATTACGCAGCAGGGTGTCCATGGCAGACCGATTGTTATGGGCATTTTGCGCAAGATCAACCGCCCCGCCCGGCTAGCTAATATGTGACTTTCACATACCGGGGCGCGCATGGAGATAAGGGAGATCGAGGCCTTCGTCCACGTGGCGGACCAGGGGAGCTTCAGCCGCGCCGCCGACGTCTTGGGCAGCAACCAGCCCGCCCTCAGCCGGTTGGTGCGCCGGCTCGAGGAGCGGCTGCAGCAGCCCCTCCTCACACGCAATGGGCGCGGTGCCGCGCCCACCGCAGCCGGCGAGGTGTTTTTGGCCCATGGCAGGGAGGTGCTCGCGCAGGTGCAACGCGCCGAGCAAGCCATGCGCAAGCTGCAAACCGAACCACGGCAGAAATTCACCCTGGGGCTGGTGCCGCACATCGCCAAGTTCGCCATCTTGTCGCTGGTGCGCCAATTGCGGCAGGAGTTTCCGCAGGCGGCGGTGACCGTGGTGGAGGGAACCTCCACCACCCTCCTCGAGTCGCTGCTGATGGACCGTATTGACGCCGCCGTGATGTATGAGACCCCGCGCTCCGAGTTGATCGTCAAGCGCGACCTGCTGCGCGAGGAGTTGTACTTCATCGGACCGGACACAGCGCCCCTGCGCGCCCTCAAAAGCATCCGCTTCAAAGACATCAGCGCCTACCCGCTTATTCTCTCGAGCCGCATGCACGCCATTCGCGAAGTGGTGGAGGCGCAGGCCGCGCGGCATCGGGTCAAGCTCAACGTAGCCCTGGAGGTCGACGCGGTCAGCTCCGCGCTCGACCTGGTGCAAGAGGGCTACGGCCACGCCCTCCTGCCCCTCAACGCGCTCGCCCGCGACGACCGCAAGCGCCAGGTCTCGGTCACACGCATCACCGACCCGACGATGCACTGCCGCTTGGTCATTGCTACGGCCAGGCAACAGGCTGCGTCACCCTTTGTTCGGCAAGCGCTGGACTTGCTGGAGGAACGGGTCGTGCCCTTGTATGTGGAGTACGAAAAGGGGCTAGTGACCGACTCCTCACCCCAAAGCCCTATGGACTAGCAGGTAGGCCGGAGTACTTTTGGTCGCCGGAGGCCGCTACAAAACCCCATGCGTCGTCGATGCTCAATAGCGGGTACTGGATACGCTCCACAAACGGTGACATGCAGCCAGCAAGAGCTTCTCCGAGGCGCCGCCACCCGCACACCAATGGCTAAAGGCAACGCGATTCATCCGCGCTCAGTCCAGAGTCCACCAAGCCTCATGTGGCTCTGG
>CANFQF010000231.1 GCA_947449025.1 Comamonadaceae bacterium | reverse complement strand
CCCTACAGCGTGCTAAGTGGTCGGCTGTGGCTGCGGTGGCAGTACCGGGGCGACATCGCCCATCTCGGCGGACCCGACACCTACGGCGTCATTGGACCGCACTGGGCCAGCACCGCAGCCGCGCCGCTGGCGGGCTACAAGTTCTACGCCACCGAGGGCGGCATCCGTGTGCCGCTGGTCATCTCGGGCGTGCCTGGCATGCAGACGGGCCGCATCCACCCTGAGTTCGCCCACGCCACCGATATTGCGCCCACCCTGCTCGCGCTCGCGGGCGTGCGACACCCGGGCCGAAGCTACCGCGGCCAGCCGGTCGAGCCGATGGCGGGGCGCAGCCTGCTGCCGGTGCTGCTCGGCCAAACCGACCGGGTCCGTACGCCCGAGGAGCCGGTGGGCTATGAGCTCTCGGGCAACGCCGCGCTGTTCAAGGGCAACTTCAAACTGGTGCGCAATTTGCCACCCATGGGTGACCAGCAGTGGCGCCTGTTCGACATCGTCCGCGACCCCGGCGAAACGCGCGACCTCAGCGCCGAAATGCCCGACCTGTTCCAGGCCATGCAGGCCGACTACCAAAGCTACGCCCGCAGCCATGGCGTCCTGCCCATGCCTGCAGGCTATGACCCGGTTCGGCAGGTCGAGATGAACGCCCTGTTCAATGTCTACATCCCACGCTTTCGCTGGCCGGTGCTGGGCCTTTTGGCGCTCCTGCTGGCAGGTGGCTGGCTCTGGTGGCGGCGCCGGAAATGAACACGGCCGCCGCCTTCTGGCACGCGGAAGACGGCGGGCCCACGCGTCGCCAGCAGGTGCCAGGCCGCCTCCTCGGCGACCTCGGAGGGGCAGGCGCGTCGGGCGCGCCGCGCCTACAGGTGCACGCGCGCCGCACCTGGCTCTCGACGATGGTGGTGCTGGGCGCCCCGGGTGAGGTCTACCTCCTCACCCACTCGGCCTTGCGAGCGCGCCTCGGGCTGGCCACCACGGCCCGGGTCGAGCGCATCGACCCGATCACCCTCAAAACGCTGGAGCACTCGCCCCGTCTGGCGGGCGGCCCGATGTGGCCGGGCGGCATGGCCCTGCATCCGAGCGGCGATTTGCACATCGTTTATGGCAACCATATGCACCGGCTGGACCGTCACTGCCAGCCCGTGGGCAGACGGCAGCTGGCGGGGCAGGACCCCTACAACGGCTTCGTCACCCTGCCCGGCGGCGCGCTGGTGACCAAGAACCTCTCACGCACCCAAGCCGCACGCCTCACGGTGCTGCACCCGCGAACGCTGCAGGCGATGGGGCCACCGGTGCTCTGCCCCGAGCCCAGCGTCGCCCGACTCAGTGCCCAGGGCGACACCGTGTATGTCGCCGGCATGCACAGCGTGATGCGCTACCACTGGGACGCCGCCAGCGCCCGCCTGCGGCCCGACACCGGCTGGCGCTGGGACTACCTGGCCGGTACCCGCAACAGCTTCGCTTGGGACATGGTGCTGACCGAGAACGACGCCTGGTTCATGGACAACGGCGACCACGGCTACCTCTGGACGATGCGCGGCGCTGGTCGGCGCTTCAGCGCCAATCGCCTGCTGCGGGTGTCGCTGCGCGATGCCCGTGACCACGGCGCCTGGGAGGTGAGCGGATTGCCCGGAGGCTGCGTGACCAATCCGCCGCTGGTGGATGTTCACCGCGGCATCGTGCTGGGCTACGACTCCGGCAACGCTTTTCTGCGGGCCTGGGACCTGTTGCCCGGCGGCCAGCTGCGCCCGCGCTGGGAGCGCCCCGGTCTGGGCTGCGCCAGCCATATGCTGCTCTATGAGGGCAGCGGCGAGGTGGTGACCAATGACCACCAGGGCCTCTCTGAACAGGTGGTGGTGATCGACATCAGCACCGGCCGCGAGAAGGCCCGAGTCGCTACCGGCGGCCGCATGCAGGGCGTGGTGTTCCCCTGCCCGGGCTGGAACCGCGACCTGTACTGGTGCTCCATGGATCGCCTCGCCCGTCTGCATCTCACCGATCAATGAAACTCCCCACATGACACTCCGACGCTCGCTCCTCATCGCCCTTCTGCTTCTGGGTCTGGCCGCCGTCGGCGCCTGGCTGGCCCGCACCCAGATCTCGCTGGCCATCGCCGCGCGGGTGGTGCGCGCCCATCTCGGCGCAGACCTGGCCACCCAGTTGCCCGACGGACTGCATGTGGGCGTGTGCGGCGCCGGCTCGCCCTTCCCCGACGAACTGCGGCTGGGGCCCTGCACTGCGGTGTTGGCGGGCCAGCGATTGTTCATCTTCGACGCCGGCAGCGGCTCGGCGCGCCACATCGGCAAGATGGGCTTTCTCGCCGGCCAGGTCGAGGCCGTCTTTCTCACCCACTTCCACTCCGACCACATCGACGGCCTGGGCGAGCTGCTGCTCCAGCGCTGGATCCAGGGCGGCCAAACCCGCCCGCCGGTGGTGACCGGCCCCGAAGGCGTGGAGCAGGTGGTGGCCGGTTTTGTGCAGGCCTACACCCCGGACCGCGGCTACCGGGTCGAGCACCACGGTGACGCCACGGTGCCGGCCAGCGGCTTCGGTGCCACAGCCCGGGCCTTCAAGGGCGGCGAGACCACGGTGCTGCTGAAGGAAGGGGATTTGGAGATCAGCGCCTTCCCGGTGCAACACGCCCCGGTGCACCCGGCGGTGGGCTACAAGATCCGCTACAAGGACCGCAGCGTGGTCATCAGCGGTGACACCCGCAAGTCGCCCACAGTATTGGCCGCCGCCCGCGGCACCGACCTGCTGGTGCACGAGGCGCTGTCGGCGCCGCTGGTGGACGTGCTGCGCGACGGTGCCAAGGCCAGCGGCCGCGACCGATTGGGCAAGCTGTTCGAAGACATCAAGGACTACCACGCCTCGCCGGTCGAGGCCGCCGAGACCGCGCGCGACGCCGGCGTGCGCTACCTGCTCCTCAACCACATCGTGCCCACCCTTCCGCCGCTGCCGGGGCTGGAGGGCTACTTTCTGGGCGAGGCACCGAAGGTGTTTGGCGGCCCGATACGGGTTGCCAAGGACGGCGACTTCCTGTCCCTGCCCGCGGGCTCGCAGGAGATCCGGGTCACCCGCCGGTTCTGAGCACTCATCATGACTGCTTCTCTGTCGGTGCCCGATGCACCCCTGCTCCACCCGCCGCTGCCCCACCTGAGCGGGCCGGTCCTGCGCACGCCCGATTCCCGCTTCGATCACCTGGCGGACTTCCCCTACGCTCCCCACTACCAGACAGTCGGCGGCCTGCGCATTGCCGCCATTGACGAGGGACCGCGTGAGGGCCCGGTGGTGCTGCTGATGCACGGCGAGCCGACCTGGGGCTACCTCTATCGCACGATGATCCCGACGCTGGTGGCGGCCGGCTGCCGGGTGGTCGCGCCCGACCTGGTGGGCCTGGGGCGCTCGGACAAGCCGGTGCGCCGCGAGGACTACACCTATGCCCACCACGTGGCCTGGATGAACGCCTGGCTGGAGGCCATGGACCTGCGGGACATCACTCTGTTCTGCCAGGACTGGGGGTCTCTCATTGGTCTGCGCATGGCCTGCGCCGCGCCCGAGCGCTTTGCCCGCATCGCCCTGGGCAACGGCGGTCTGCCCACTGGCACCGAAAAAATTCCGCGCGCCTTCCACCTCTGGCGCGCCTTCTCTCGCTACAGCCCGCTTTTCCCCATCGGCCGTATCGTCGCCGCTGGCTGCGCAAAGGGCTTGTCACCCGACGCACGGCGCGCCTATGACGCGCCCTTTCCTACCCGCCGTCACAAGGCGGGGGCGCGTGCCTTTCCATCCCTCGTACCGATCACGCCCGACAACCCCGAGCGCCCCGCCAACGAAGCCGCCTGGCAAGTGCTGGCGAACTGGCACAAGCCCTTTCTCACCCTCTTTAGCAATCGCGACCCGATCACCCGCGGCATCTGGCGCGTGTTCCAGGCCCGGGTGCCCGGCGCCCAGGGCCAGGCCCATCGCAAGATCGAGGGCGGCGGCCACTTCCTGCAAGAGGACTGTGGGCCGGAGGTGGCACAGGCGCTGGCCGAATTCGTGCGCGTGAAGAATTGACCATGCCCCGCACCCACATCCTCTATGGCTGGCACCTGTCCTACTTCGCGGGCAAGGCCCGCTGCTACCTCAAGTACAAAGGTCTGCCCTTCATCGACCAGGAAGTGAACCTGCCCACCCTGATGTGGCGCATCCCGCGCAAGACCGGGGTCCGGGTGATGCCGGTGCTGCGCACACCGGGCAATGAGTGGATCCAGGACACCCACCTCATCATCGAACGGATCGAGGCCGAGATTCGCGAGCGCTCGGTCATCCCAGACACGCCCTGGCAGCGCTGGCTGGCCTACCTGCTCGAGGCCTGGGCCGACGAGTGGTGGATGCCTGTCGCCATGCACACGCGCTGGAGCTACCCGGAGAACTTCGCCCTGTTCCAGCACGATGCGGGCCGGGCGCTGCTGCCCGGCTTTCCGCGCTTCATCCAGAACAAAGCGGTCGACCCTGTCGCCCGCCACCTGCGCGCCATGCTGCCAGCGGTCGGCATCCGGCCCGAGCAGAACGCGGTGCTGGAGGCCTGGGCTCACGCGACGATGGCCCTCTTGGACACGCACTTCGCCGCCCACTCTTACCTGCTGGGTGGGCGCCCGACTTTGGCCGACTTTGGCTTGGTGGGCACCATGTACGGCCACCTGGGGCGCGACCCCTGGCCGCAGCGCGAGATGGTGTCCCGCTACCCGCACCTGCGGGCCTGGATCGACCGCATGGCCAACCCGGCCGACCGCCGCATGGGCCCACTCTATCCGGACGACGAAGTCCCACCCACACTGGAGCCCCTCTTGCAACAGGTGCTGGGCGAATGCGTGCCCTGGTTCGATGGCATCGCCGACGAAATCCGCCGGGTGGCCGCCGAGCGGCCGGATCGCTTCGGCCACGGCAAGCCCCTGCCACGCAAACTCGGCGACCAGGTGCTGCAGACCGCACAAGGCAGCTTCCAACGCGCGGCCCTCCCCTT
>CANFQF010000230.1 GCA_947449025.1 Comamonadaceae bacterium | reverse complement strand
GTCCCGGTCGTGCTCTCGCAACCCCAAGCGCCGGCACCAGGGCCAGTCGTGGTGGTCTGGTAGACCTCGGAGATGGTGGTGCGGCAGCCGGAGGCAGCCATGACCACTTCGCTCATCTTGGCCCGGGCGGTGTAGTCCTGATAAGCCGGTAGGGCGACGGCGGCCAGGATGCCGATGATCGCGACAACGATCATCAGTTCGATCAGGGTAAAACCACGTTGGATTTGGCGTTTCATGAAAGCTCCAGGTTGAAAGAGGAAGCAGGTAAACAGAAGTGGCTGTCTTGTCGGCATTTATACGTTTCAAATTCGTTTCAATTAGCCCTGCAGTATTAATTATTCGAGCACTTGGCTGACGCGTTTTGTTGCCTTTTTGGTAAGCATCTGAAAAATTTTTCGGTGGGGTGAGGATGGCGGCATGGACAGCCGGTACCCGCTGGCGCTTGGGCCTCACCCCGCCGCCAAATCGGCCACACCATCCCAGGCCGGGTCCGGTGGCTGATGCCGGCGTAGCGCCAGGCGGCGCTCGTAGAGGGCGTACAGGCGCGGGCAGCTCCCCTGGCGCATCAGGTTCTGAAGCAAAGGCGTGGCAGTGGCCCAGTCTTGCCGCCGCCACGCCGCCAGGAAAGCCTCCCACCCACGCAGCTCCTGGGCCCGCGCGCCGCTGGCGGCGGCCGCGCCGGGCGGCAGCGGGCGCCACAGGGTGACCGCATCTTGCCGACCACGCAGGCGCACCGTGTCCAGGGCCTGCCAGTCGGCGCCGCCGGCCTGCTGCCGGGTGGCGTCACTGGCAACGATGTCGACCCCATAAACCGTGGTGAGCGCCTGCAGCCGGGCGCCCAGATTCACCGCGTCGCCGATTACGGTGTAGGCCCGTCGCAAACGGGAGCCCATGTCGCCCACGCACATCCGGCCCGTGCTCAGCCCAATCCCGAAGCCCACGGCCGGCAGGCCGCGGGCCTGATGGTCGGCGTTGATGCGCCCAACCTCCTCGGCGATCTCCAATGCGGCGCGAACCGCCAATGCAGCATGGTCGGCAGCCGGCAGGGGTGCGCCCCAGAAGGCCATGAGGCAGTCGCCCATGAACTTGTCGATGGTGCCCCGATGGGCCCGCACCACCGTGCCGAGCCGGTCGAACACGTTCTGGAGCAGGGCCTGCAGCTGCTCCGGCGGCAGGCTTTCGGCCAGGCGGGTGAAGCCATGCATGTCGCAGAACATCACGGTGAGCTCCCGACTGTCCGCCCGCATGGAGTAGCGGCCGGGGTCGCGCACCATCTCCTCCACCAGCTCGGGCGGCACATAGGAGCCGAACAGCCCGACCAGCGCACGCCGGCTGCGGCTCTCGAAAACCCAGAGCCCGCCCAGATGCAGCATCAGGATGGTGAGCCCCGTCACCAGGGTCGTGGCCAGGGGCAGGGCCAGCCCCGCCCACCGATACAGCGCCAGGTTCGCCAGCAGCGGCAACAAGATGGCGCCTGCCACCGCGAGCAAGCCCGGCACGACTGGCAGGACCGGGAGGGTCAGCGCCAAGCCAATACCGACAAGCAGGACCAGCAGGGCCTCGTAGCCGACCGCGTAATCGGGGCGGACCGGCAACCGTCCCTCGAGCATCCCGGACAGCAGGTGGGCGTGGATCTCTACGCCGGGGAAGGCCTCGCTCACCGGCGTCGGTCGCAAGTCTTGAAGTCCTGGCGCCGAAGAGCCCACCAGAACGATGCGGCCCTGGAGGTGGCCACGGGCCAGCCGGCCCTCGATCAGGTCACTGGCCGAGACATAGCGAAACGAGCCGCCCTGGGCGCCGGGCTGGCCGCGATAGGGCACCAGGGCGGTGGCCCCGTCGGCGACCGGAAGCTCCAGCGCGACCCCAGATGCAGGCCGCAGCCGCAAGGCGCGAAGGGCGGCCGCGCCACCAGCCAGACCCAAGCCGTCGGCGAAGACCGGTTCGACAGCCGGACGCCCCTGGAGCTCGCGAAACATGGACAGGACCAGCGACTCATAGAGCTGGCCCTGGTACTCCGCCAGCAGGGGCACCGCGCGCACCTTGCCGTCGGCGTCGATCAGCGGGTTGAAAAAGCCGGCCTGGGGCGCCGCCTGGGCCAGCGCCGGCAGGCTGGCGCCAAAGCCGCGCCAGACGGTAAAGCGATGGCGCCGGCCCTGCAGGGTGTCCGCGCCCATGACGGCCGCGGGCAGCTGACCACTGCTTTGGCCCAGCGGGTCCTGGTTGAAGTAGTAGCCCAGGACCACCGGGCGGTTGGCGATGGCGCGGGCGAAGCGGCTGTCGAGGTCCAGCTCGGGTGCGAGCGCCTGCAAGCGCCGCAAAAAGGCCGGTTGGTCGGCCAGTTCGCCAGCGGCCAGTTGCCGAAGCCGGGCAAGGCCCGAGCTGGTGTCCGGTTCGGCAAAGACGACGTCGAACCCCAGGAGAGCGATCTGCTGGTTCGTGAAGAGCTCGTCGACGAGGCGGGCCAGGCGGTCCCGGCTCCAGGGCCAGCGCCCCTGCTCGGACAGGCTCTTCTCGTCAATGTCGACAATGACGATGCGCGGGTCGAGTGCGTCTGCGCGCGCCAGCCGCAGACGAATGTCATAGATTGAGTCGTCGAGCCGGCCGAGCACCGGCATGGGAAGCCAGCCGCCCAAGTGGGCCAGGGCCAGCAGGACAGGCAGGAGCAGCGCGAGCCGACGTGCGAAGGCCGGCCAGGGCAGGGAGACCCGGGCTGCACGCCTGGCGCCGCGAAGCATCGGCAGGCCCCTCAATCCAGCAGGAATTCCATGTGCACGCCCGCCAGATCGAGCCGGTCGCCACTGCGCAACGACATCGCCTGGCGCTCCAACTCGTTGCCGTTGAGGCGGGTCGGCGGGCTGCCTTCGACATGGGCGATGGTGTAGCCCTCGCCGCGCCGGGTGATGGCGGCAATCGCGCCACCGGGCCGGCCGATGGTGGTCACGACCTTCACCAACGGAAGCTCGCGGCCAACGGCCCCTCCCGACACGACCTTGACCCGGGCCGGCGGCGCATCGCGATTGGACGGGGACCGGATGGAAGCCGGAACGTCAGCGCCGCTCCGGAGCGCGGGCATCGGCACGCGAGGCTGGGCACCCGCCGACGCCGCGGGTGAGACAGGCGGGAGAACGCTCGGATCACCCGCGAGCGGGGTGCCGGGTCGGACCACCATGGTCCGCTCGAAGTTGGCGGTGGGGATCTCGTCGATATAGCGCAGGCGGTACTTGCCAATGTCGATCTGGTCCTGATGCTGCAGGGGTGCGCGCTCGATCGCGCGGCCATTGAGTCGCGTGCCATTGGTGCTGCCCAGGTCCTCAAGGAGGGTGCCGCCGGGCCCGCGCAGGATGACCGCGTGGTCGCCGCTGACCGCGAGGTTGTCGATGACCAGGTCGTTATAGGGTCGGCGCCCAATGGTCGTGCGCTCGCGACTGAGCTGCATGTCGCGGAGGGTGATGCCGTCAAGAGTGACGATCAGTCGGGGCATGGTCGGGGTTCTCCCTTTGCTGCGTTGGCCTGCTGCGCGCTGGAGGGGGCCCCGGGAAGGGCCTCGACCAGCAGCACTGTGATGTTGTCCCGGCCGCCGGCCGCATTGGCGGCGGCCACCAGGTCTGCACCGCGCCGGGCCCCTGTGGTCTGGCGTCCCAGGATGTCTGCAATGTCCTCATCGGACAGCATGTCAGTGAGGCCGTCGGAGCACAGCAAGTAGCAGTCTCCGGCGGCGACACGGTGTTCATGGGTCTCCAACTCCACCTGGGACTCCGCGCCCAAGGCGCGGGTGACAAGATTGCGTTGGGTTGAGACCGCGGCTTGGGCTTCAGTGATCAGGCCGGCGTCGAGCTGCGCCTGCAGCAGGGAGTGGTCGCGGGTCAGGCGCTCAAGCCGTTGGTTGCGCCAGCGGTAGGCACGGGAGTCACCGACATGGCCGAGGAAAAGGCAGTCGGCGCGAAACACCGCGAGCACGAGCGTGGTTCCCATGCCTTGGTACGCCGGGTGGGCCTGGGCGGCTGCGAGGATACGTTGGTTGGCTTCGGACACGGCCGCAGCCATCGCCTGGCGGACCGCTGCGGGCGAGGTATCCGGGCCGGCCTGACCCAGCCAGTCGCCGAGCGCGGTACCCAGACTTGCGACCGCCATGCCAGCGGCCACCTCGCCCGCGTTGTACCCCCCCATGCCGTCGGCCAGGATTGCGAGGCGCTGCGCTTCATCGATCAGGAGCGCGTCCTCGTTGTTCGTTCGCACACGCCCGGTGTCCGTGCGGCTGCTGAAGGCGTAATGCATTGGCGAAGTCCTTGCTGGCTGGGTAGGTCACGTTGCGCTGATGACCGTTCCAGCGTTCGGGTGGTGGTCGATGGATGGGGCGCTCGCATCGCCCGGCAGGGGCCAGTGATCCAGGCAGGACGCAAACGCCTCCGCCAGGGCCGTACCGTCGGGGTAGCGCTCGGCCGGCGACTTGCGCAGCAGCCGGGCCAGGGTCTCGGCGAGGGCTGGCGGCAGGTCCGGGCGCAGCTGGCGCAGGTCAGGCGCTTCCTGGTTGGTGATCTGGAACATCAGCTCGGGGAGGCTCTCGGCCTCGAAGGGGAGTCGCCCAGTCAACAGCTGAAACAGCGTGGCGCCCAGCGCGTAGAGGTCACTTCGACCATCGGCCGGTTGGCCTGCGAGCTGCTCGGGCGCCATATAGCCCGGCGTCCCCAGCAAGGTCCCGGTGCGGGTCCGGGACTGATCCGTCAAGCGCGCAATACCGAAGTCGGCGACCTTGAGCAGGTCCTCTGCGGGCACCCACAGCAGGTTGGCTGGCTTGATGTCGCGGTGGACCACGCCCAGCCGGTGCGCGTGGGCGAGCGCCTGCGCCACCCGTAGGCCGAAGCCGACCACCTGGCGGGCCGGCAGCAGCTCCCCCGGCCGGGTGTGCGCCGACAGGTCATGCCCGGGCACGTACTCCATGGCGATATAGGCCAAGTCCTGCTCTTCGCCCGCGTCATGGATGGTGACGATGCCCGGGTGCGCCAGACGGCCGGCGGTCTC
>CANFQF010000229.1 GCA_947449025.1 Comamonadaceae bacterium | reverse complement strand
GGAGGACCCGGTGGAGATCGCCGGCCTGCGCTTTCCGAACCGGGTAGGTTTGGCCGCCGGGCTGGACAAGAACGCGCGCTGCATCGACGGCTTCGCCGCCATGGGCTTCGGCTTCGTCGAGGTGGGTACCGTCACCCCCTTGCCCCAACCCGGCAACCCCAAGCCCCGCATGTTCCGCATTCCGCAAAGGCAGGCCCTGATCAACCGCCTCGGCTTCAATAACGAGGGGCTGGAAGCCTTCGTCGCCAACGTACGCCGCTCGGCTGTACGCCAGCGCGCGGGGGGGCCGGCGCCCAGTCTGATACTGGGCCTCAATATCGGCAAGAACGCCGCCACCCCGATCGAGCGGGCGACCGATGACTACCTGATTGGCCTGGAGGGCGTCTACCCCCACGCGGACTATGTGACCGTGAACATTTCCAGCCCCAACACCAAGAACCTGCGGGCCCTGCAGTCGGACGAGGCGCTCGACAGCCTGCTGGGCGCACTGGCCCAGCGTCGCGAGGCACTGGCAGCAGCACAGGGGCGCCGCGTGCCCCTCTTCGTCAAGATCGCGCCCGACCTGGACGAGGGCCAGGTGCAGGTCATCGCCGCCACTCTGCTTCGGCACAGCATGGACGGTGTGATCGCCACCAACACCACGATCGCCCGCGACGCGGTGCAGGGTCTGGCGCATGCCGAGGAGACCGGCGGTTTGTCGGGCGCACCGGTGCTGGCCGCCAGCAATCGGGTGATCACGCAATTGCGCGCCGTACTGGGCCCGCAGTTTCCGATCATCGGGGTGGGCGGCGTCATGAGCGGCGACGACGCAGTGTCCAAAATCGAGGCCGGCGCCGACCTGGTGCAGGTCTATACCGGCCTGATCTACCGGGGCCCGGAACTGGTTACCGAGGCTGCGCAGGCCCTGCGAGACCGGCGACCCACTCGCCGATAGCCAGCGCGCTGGTCAGCCCCGGCGACTCCACGCCAAACAGGTTGACGAGGCCGGCAATGCCATGGCGGGCCGGGCCATCGAGCCGGAAGTCCGGCGCAGCTTCCTGCGGGCCGTGGATCTTGGGTCGTACCCCGCTGTAGGCTGGTTGCAGTGCCCCGTCGGGCAACTGCGGCCAGTAGCGACGAACCTCGGCGTAGAAGCCTTCAGAGCGGGCGGGGTCCACCGCATAGTCAATGGCGGCGGGATCCTCCCCCGGCAGCCACTCGAGGTCGGGGCCGAATCGGGCCTGCCCGCCCAGATCCAGGGTCAGGTGCACGCCCAGCCAGGCGTCTGCGGGCGCTGGGTAAATCAGGCGCGAAAAAGGCGCTTTGCCGGCGAGCGAAAAGTAGTTGCCCTTGGCCAGCCAAGGCTCGGGCACATGCGCCGGGTCCAGCCCCTCGAAGCGCCGCGCCAGCTGGCAGGCGTCCAAGGACGCCGCGTTGATCAGCCAGCCGACCTGAAATGTGTGGCCATCGACCAGGTGAACGACGTGGTCGCCACCGTCCTGCGCCAGAGTGGCCCCCGCCACCGGCGAGCCCAGGGCAACCAGGCCGCCATGGCGCTCCAGGTCCGTCTGCAGGGCCTGCATGAACCCGTGGCTGTCGACGATGCCGGTGGTGGGCGAGTGAAGCGCGGCCTCGCAGCGCAGAGCGGGCTCCAGCGCCCGCGCCGCATGGCCGTCCAGCCACTCGACCGCGACGCCGTTGTCCTGCGCCCTCGCCTGCAGCGCGCGCAGGGCCAAAACTTCGCTGGCGTCATTGGCCACAACCAACTTGCCGCAGCGCCGATGGTCGACGCCCTGCTCGGCGCAGAAGGCATACAGGAGCTCTCGTCCTCGGACGCACAAGCGGGCTTTGAGGGAACCAGGAGGGTAGTAGAGCCCGGCGTGAATCACCTCGCTGTTGCGCGAGCTCACGCCTTGCCCAATCGCCTCGCCAGCCTCCGCGACCAGGGTCTCGTACCCCGCCCGAGCCAGAGCCCGGGCTACCGCCAGACCCACCGCTCCCGCGCCCACAACCAAAGCGTCGATACGGTCCATCACCCGCCCTCCGGCAGAGTGCTCGGCTCGCCTTGCGAGGGACTGGGAGGCGCGGGGAAGAAATGGAGGTCAAGCAATTCCATGCCAAATATTCTATGGGCAGGCCTTACCTTTCTCCGACGGTTGGTCCTGTGCCGGGACCGCCAGCACCCGGATACCGTAGCCGAGCCGGGCCGGGGTAACGCGGCGCAGCCAGCCGTCGAGGGTGGCGAGCCAGGCCCAGCGGCACACCGGAGACTCGGGCAGGACACCTTCGGCCTCGAGCAAGACCACCGTCCACCCGGCCTCGGCAAGTTCCTCGCACAACTCCGCTGGCGTGAATAGGTGGTATCGGAAGACATGGGCACGGCCCGCGATGCGACGCCAAAACCGGACATCCCCCGAGCCTTGCGCTGGCCCCGGCTGCCGCATCGCGTCCCACCAGGCCCGCAGCTGCGCACCTGGCAAGCGACGCCAGGCATTGGCGACAGTGAGCGCCATGCGCGCCCCTGGCAGGCAGTGCCCACGCAAGGCCTGGAGGTTCCGGACCCGGCATTCACGCCCGCCCATCAGGCCGAGTACGCCGAACAGCAGGAGCACGACATCAAAGCGGTCACTGGGCGCCAGGGCCTCCACGCCGCCTTGCACCAGGCGTACCCGCGAGCGTAGCGGGTGCGCCTGCATACGGCGGCGGAACAGCGCGAGCGCGCCTTCAGAGGGGTCACAGCCGGTAAGCGAAGCGCATTCGGGACCGAGCAGGGGCAGCGCGTAGCGTCCATTGCCGCAGCCCAAGTCGAGCATGGATTGAGCGTGGTGCAGGCCGTGAGCGCGAAGGAAGGCCAGCGTGGCCGGGTTGGGAACCGGGTAGCGGTGGTCGTAATGGCGGGTAGCGAAGTACAGGTCATAGGTCGCGGCCAGATCAGCGTCCGGCGCATCCTGCTCTGTGCAGACTGGCTGGCTGCCGTTCACAGGCATTCACCTGGGGTCGCCGAGGTGACCCGGGCGCCGCAATACCAACCCTGGTCGCTGCGCTGGCGCCATAGGCTGCGCATGCGCGCGGTGTATGCGGAGACCGGAATGCCCCAGCGACGCTCGAGGTCGGCGACCAGCCCGCCGCGATGCCACTCGACCACGGTCTGAGAAAGAAAATCGGCGAGCGGACTGCCGGCGTCGTCCCGGTGGATACCGATCGACCAGGGAGTGATGAACAGGGTTGGCAGGGGCATCTCGAACTCGCGTGACCAAGCCGGCTCCTGCAGCATCGCCACGATGTTGGTGTCGTCATACAGCAAGCCCTCGCAGCGCCCCTCGCGCAAGGCCGTGATCGCCAGGTGGTTGTCGTAGAGCGCAACCACATCCACCCCGGAGTTGACGGTGATCGCCCGGTTGTAGAAGGCACCCTGCCGCCCGCAAATGCGGCGATTGCGCATATCGGCCCAAGCACGAAAGCCCGCGCTCTTGCGAGCCAGCACATTCACTCCGGAGGCGTAGTAATGGGGCAGCACCATGGTCATGCGCTGCCTGCGCTCGGGGGTGTCCGACAGGGTCGCCAGAACCAGGTCGACCCGCCGCTGCTCGATCGCGGGCAGGCGTTCGGCGGTCAGCAAGGGCACCATTTCCAGCCGTACGCCCATGCGCTCGGCCAGACTGGCCGCGAGGTCAGGCTCAAGACCGACAATCCGTCCGCTTCGCGGGTCAAGCTGCCCCCACAGCGGTACATCCTTCTTCACGCCCACGATCAGGACTCCGCGCTGTCGGATCTCGGCCAGACGGTCCGGATGCCCCTGGGCATGAGCCGCCGCCCAAAAGCCCGCACCCAGCCAGGCGGCGAGGGTCGCGGCCAGCAGCACGCCGAGGTAGAAAATCCAGGCCCACCCGTGATGCGCTTTCATGCCGCCTCCTCGTTCAGTCCGAGCCCGTGACAAAACAGAACCAAGCAGGTGATGTCGTCGGCCTGCTCGGCCCCCTCGGAGAAGGCGGCGACTGCGGCCTGCAGGTGCTCCACCGCCTCGCGGGCCGAGTTCAGCTCGGTCTGCTCGAACCGGGCGCCAATAGGGGCCAGGCCGAATTCGCGGCCCTGGCGGTCCATGGCTTCGCTCACGCCATCGGTGAAGATCACCAGCATGTCGCCAGGCGCCAAGGTGACAGAGCGTTCGCCGTAGTGCGCGCCCTCGACCACTCCGAGGGCCGGCCCGTCGGCTCGGCCCAGCCAGGCCTGGGCGCCATCTTTGCGCACCAGCAGGGGCGGCGGGTGACCGGCATTGGTGTAACTCAGGGTTCCGTCGACTGGGTCATACTGGGCATAGAAGGCGGTCACGAACATGGCCGCATCGTTGTCGACACACAGGGCCTCGTTGACCTCGGCCAGGGTTGTCGCCGGCCCGAGCAGGCGATGGGTGGCCAGTGACCGCAGCTGTGTCTTGGACACCATGCCGAACAGGCCGGCAGAGACCCCCTTGCCGCTCACGTCGGCCACCACCATGCCCCGCCGGCCATCGCCGAGCGGAAAGTGGTCGTAGAAATCACCGCCGATATCCTTGGCCGGCTGCATCGCACCCCAGACCGAGTAGCGGGGGTCTTGTGGCCACTGCCGCGGCAGGATGGCCTGCTGCAGGCGGGCGGCGATGTCCAACTCCTTGCGCAGGCTGCCCAGTTGCAGCGACTCTCCAAAGGCCCGGCCAACCGCCTGGAACCAAGGTAGCCACGCTTGCGGCACCTTGGGTACAGCGCTGGCACGCAGGGCACTGGCCGCCGCTACGTACTCGACCAGACGGGCAGCTGGACCCACGAACTCGCGGCGGGTCAAGGCGTAGCTGATCGCCATGATGAGCGCCAGCGCCAGCAGCGCGGCAGCCATGCCTGGCACCCGCTCCAGAATCAGCTTGCGCCAGACTGCTGCCTGGGGCACGGAATAGATCAGATACCAGGGTGCAGAGACGAATGGCCGCTGAACCAGGATCCAGCCTGCGCGAAATACCGGCTCGCTCGCCGGCAGTGAGGCCAGTGCGGCGACGGTGGGCAAGAGCTGCGGC
>CANFQF010000228.1 GCA_947449025.1 Comamonadaceae bacterium | reverse complement strand
GCTGCGTGAGCGCATGCCCCGGGTGTTCGGTGAACACCCGCTCAACCAACTCTGGGGATTCAAGTACGACGCAAGGCTGGGCACCGGGATCGGCGTGCACGCCGATTTCGCCGCCGTGAACCTCAATTTCTGGATCACGCCCGACGAGTACAACTTGGCGCCGGAGGCCGGAGGCCTCAAGGTCTACCATGCGCCCGCACCGCGCGACTGGACCTTCCACGAATACAACAACGATGTGTCGCGCATCTACCGCTATCTGGAGCAGGAGCGGTCAGACTGCCTCACCGTGCCTTACCGCTGCAACCGCGCGGTACTGTTCAATTCGACGCTATTCCATGAGACCGACCGGCTGGAGTTTGTCGATCGCTACGAGGCCCGGCGCATCAACGTCACCTATCTTTTTGGCCGGCAACTTTGGTAGCGTCCGCGGTCCATCATCGCGCCGCGCAAACTTACTTGAGCAAATTAGGCAGCCAAAGCGAAAACGCTGGCACATAGGTGACCGCCACCAAGGTCATGCCCAGCGCGCTGTAGAAGGGCAAGATGGTGCGCATCACCTGGCCCACTGAAATTCCGCCGATCGCGCAGCCCACGAACTGCACTGTCCCGACCGGCGGGGTGTTCAGGCCCAGCGCGCAGTTGATCAGCATCACGATGCCAAACTGCAAGGGGTCCATGCCGTACTGCATGGCAATGGGCATGAAGATGGGCGTGCAGATCAGGATGGTGGCTGCCATATCGAGGAAGGTCCCCAAGATGAACAGCAGCACGTTGATCATGAGAAAAATGACCCACGGGTTGTCGCTCACCAGCTTCATCAGCTCGCCGGTCTTCTGCGGCACTTCATAGAGCGCCAGGAAGTAGCCGAACGCGCTTGAAATACCAATGAGCAAAAGCACTACGCCGGTGGTTTTGCAGGCCTTGGCGCAGGCGCGAATGAAGTTGTCCCAGGTCAGGCTGCGGTAGACCACCGTGGTGATCAGCACCGCCCACGCCACTGCGATGGAGGCCGATTCGGTAGCGGTAAAGGCGCCCGACAAGATGCCGCCCAAAATGATCACGACCACCATGAGCCCGGGTAAGGCCGCCAGGAACGCCGACAACACCATGGCCCAGCCTGGGAAGTTGCCATGCGTCGGGTAGCCGCGCTTGACCGCCACGTAGTAGGCGGCGGCCATATTGCACACCGTGAGGATGATGGCGGGCACCAGCCCCGCCAAGATGAGCCCCAGCACGCTCACCGACGCAATGCCGGCCGTGGCCAGCGTGAAGATGATCATGTTGTGCGAGGTCGGCATGATCGCCCCGACCAACGACGCGTGGGTGGTGACGTTCACCGCATAGTCGGTGTCGTAGCCCTCCTTCTTCATGAGGGGAATCATCACCGAGCCGATGGCCGACACATCGGCCATCGGTGAGCCAGCCACACCGCCGAAGATGGTGCAGCCCAGCACATTGCTCATGCCCAGGCCGCCACGCACATGGCCGACCAAGCTGTTGGCAAAGCGGATGATGCGCTCGGCGATCCCGCCATAGAGCATCAGCTCACCGGCAAAAATGAAAAACGGAATGGCCAGGAAGGAAAACACCTGCATCCCGCCGACCATCTTCTGAAACACCACCGCAATCGGCAAACCCGCGGCCACGATGGTGGCGACCGACGACAGGCCAATCGCAAAGGCCACCGGCACACCCAGAATCAGCAGGACGGTGAAGCTCACCGCCAAGATGGTCAGTTCCATGCCGGCTCCACTTCCTGGCCTCGGACGATGGCCACTGCATGCTCAAATGAAAACAAGACGATGAGTGCCCCGGCAATGATGATGGGCACGTAATCAATGCCGTCGGGCAAGGGCAGCATGGGTTTTTTAGAGCCCCATTTGACCGAGGCCCAGAGCCAGCCGGACTTGACCATCAGCACGCCGAAGCCGCCCACCAGCAGGTGAATCAGGAATTCGATCCGACGCTGCCAGGCAGGGGGCAGCAAGACCACCAGCGACTCCAGGCCAATGTGACCTGCGTCGCGCACGCCCACGGCCAGCCCGAATGCGGTGACGAACAGAACCAGCAGCAGGGCCAGATTTTCTGCCCAGGTCGGCGTGTCGTTGAGAACGTAGCGGCCGATCACCTGCCATTGGACGCAAAGAATCAGGATGATCAGCAGCGTCACCGCGACCATCAGGCTCAGCTTGGCGACGGTCGCGCAAAAACGGGTCAGCATGGGGGCACCTTCGGAAAAAGGCCCGGCGCGCAGGGGTGTCTGCGCGCCGGGCCGGGGTCAAGCAGCGCTTTATCGCTTTACTTGATGTCCTGAATGGCCTTGACCAGTCGCTTCATGTCGGGCGTGGTGATGAACTTGTCATACACCGGAGCCATGACGGCCTGGAAGGAACGCTTGTCCACGTCGATGATCTGCACGCCTGCGGCCTTGACGCGCGCGAGTGACTTGCCTTCTTGATCATCCCAGGCGGCGCGCTGCACCTTCACCGAGTCCTTGGCGGCTGCGCGGATCATGTCCTGCTCGGCCTTCGGCAACTTGTCCCACGCCACCTTGGAGAACAGCAAGATCTCGGGGGCCATGGAGTGCTCGGTCTTGGAGTAAACCGTGGCTGCCTCGAAATGCTTGGCCGTGTCGTACGAAGGGAAGTTGTTCTCGGCAGCGTCGATCAGGCCGGTCTTCAGGCCCGTGTACACCTCGCCATAGGCCATCGGCGTGGCGTTGGCGCCCATGGCACTGACCAGGCCCACCCACAGGTCGGACTGCTGCACGCGAATCTTCATGCCCTTGGTGTCGGCCACGGTGCGAATCGCCTTCTTGGCATAAATGGAGCGGGCGCCCGAGTCATAGAAAGCCAGGCCCACAAACCCGGCAGATTCACAGGACTTGAGGATCTCGTCTCCGACCGCGCCGTCGAGTGCCTTGCGCATATGGTCGACGGACCTGAACAGGAAGGGCATGGTGGGCACCATGGTCATCGGGCACACGCCGTTCATGGGCGCCACGTTCACGCGGACCATGTCCAGCGCGCCAATCTTCACCTGGTCAACGGTTTCCGTTTCGGAGCCCAGAGCCCCCTTGTTGAACACCTTGATCTTGTGCTTGCCGCCACTGGCTTTTTCCAGGACGGTGCTCATGTGCTTGACCGCCAGCACGGTGGGGTAGTCGTCGGCGTTATGGATGTCGGCCGAACGGAACTCGGCGGCTTGGGCGCCGATCGTCAAGAAGGCCACCGCGGCGGCCAGTAGGGTAGTTCTGAATTTCATGATGTCTCCTGCTTGGGGTGGGGTGAAGAAAATCGACGACGCGTTGGCGTGGGTCGGGAAAGCGTTGACCCGGTGGCGAAGCTTGAATTCACTGGTCATCCGACAACTTCGACCTATTATTCCCGAGATGCCTTTTCCAGATCCAAGGGTTTTCTCCAATGAACAAGCCCGCCATCGGGCGGCGTGCGCCAAGCTGCCTGGCTCAAAGCAGGCCGCATCGCGAGACCTGAGGGGCCTAGTTGTATGATGTCTTGCGTGCAGGGCATCACGCCTCCCGATGAGCGCTCTGATCACATCTCATTGACCCCTTGAGCCGGCCGCCCCCGGCCGGCTCAGGGCCTGATTCACTGAAAAGCCATCGATATGAAACTCGGATTCATCGGCCTGGGCATCATGGGCGCGCCCATGGCCGGCCACCTGATCGCCGCCGGCCATGAGGTCTTCGCGCAGTCGCGCAGCGGCGTGCCGCAAGCCTTGGTGGGCGCAGGCGCCACAGCCTGCAAGACGGCAACGCAGGTCGCGCAAAGTGCCGACCTGATCTTCATCATGGTGCCGGACACCCCCCATGTGGAGGAGGTGCTGTTCGGCGAGCACGGCGTCTCTAAGGGCCTGTCACCGGGCAAGACGGTGGTGGACATGAGTTCTATCTCCCCCATCGCGACCAAGCAATTTGCCCAGCGCATTCAGGCGCTGGGATGTGACTACGTCGACGCGCCGGTGTCCGGCGGCGAAGTGGGCGCCAAGGCAGCGAGCCTCACCATCATGGTGGGAGCGTCGGAGGAGGCGTTTGCCCGCGTTAAGCAGCTGTTTGAGTTAATGGGCAAAAACATCACCCTGGTCGGCGAGGTCAGTGCCGGCCAGACCTGCAAGGTGGCCAATCAGATCATCGTCGCGCTCAATATCGAGGCGGTGGGCGAGGCCCTGCTGTTTGCCGCTAAGGCCGGCGCCGACCCGGCCCGTGTGCGGCAGGCGCTCATGGGCGGCTTTGCCGCCAGCCGCATTCTGGAGGTGCACGGCGAGCGCATGATCAAGCGCACCTTCAACCCGGGCTTTCGCATCGAGCTGCACCAGAAAGACCTGAAGTTGGCGCTCGAGGGGGCCAGCGCCCTGGGCCTGTCCTTGCCGCACACGGCCAGCGCTTTGCAACTGATGAACAGCTGCGCGGCCAACGGTGGTGCGCAACTTGACCACTCCAGCCTGGTGCGGGCCCTGGAGATCGCCGCCAATTTCCAGGTGGCACAGGCCTGACCTGAACATTCTGTTTGCATCCAACTGAGCGAGGAGACACCCCATGGATCTACCGATCAACCACTTCAAACGTGCCCTCAAGGAGGGCAAGCCCCAGATCGGTCTGTGGTCGCACTTGTGCAGCCCGATCAGCACCGAAATCCTGGGCCAATGCGGCTTCGACTGGATGGTGCTGGACATGGAGCACTCACCCAACGAGCTGCCGCATATCCTCAGCCAACTGCATGCGCTCAAGGACAGTCCCACGATGCCCGTCGTGCGTCCGCCCTGGAACGACATGGTCACCTTCAAGCGCCTGCTCGATATCGGCGCGCAAACACTGATCGTGCCCTACATCCAGAACGCCGACGAAGCGCGTAGTGCCGTCGCCTCAACGCGCTACCCGCCACTGGGTGTTCGTGGTTACGCAGGCGCGCCGCGGGCCAGTGGCTACGGCCGCATCAAGGACTACGCCAAGCGCTGCGCCGACGAAATCTGTCTGCTGCTGCAGATCGAAACCGTCGAGGGGCTCGGGCATCTGGAGGAGATCGCCAGCATCGACGGGGTCGACGGCGTC
>CANFQF010000227.1 GCA_947449025.1 Comamonadaceae bacterium | reverse complement strand
GGCGTAAGCGGCCCCAGACGCTCAGGACTGGCAGTCCTTCACGTCACGACGCGAAAGCTTCTTGTCGGCCAGGTACTTTTCGGAGCCGGCCTTGACCATCGGCTTGATGATCTGGTCGTCGGCTTGGTACCAGTCGCTCAGCTGGCCCCACTTGCTGCCGTCCCACACATGGACACGGGCCCAGGTGGATCCCATGTGGTCTGCGCAGCTGGTTGACAACGGCCGCAGCATCCCGGTAAAGCCCAGCGCAGCCAGGCGCTTGTCGTCGAGATTCAGGTTCTCCATGCCCCAACGCACTTGGTCGGGGGTCATCACCTTGCCCTTGCCGAAGCGCTCTTGCGCACGGCGCACCGCCTCCACACCCAGCATGGCCATCATGGCGCCGCGGTTGTAAAGCACGGAGCCCACTTCGTCTTTGGGTCCGGTGCCCTGACCCTTGCCGTGCACAAGGGTGAGAACGTCCTGAATCGCCTTGTAGCTGGTGCCGGTGCCGTTGAGGGCCAGCGCGTTGTAGCCCTTGGCGCCATCGCCCACGTCCTTGGCATCAGGCTCGGCGCCCGCCCACCACACGCCGTACATCTTGTCACGCGGGTAGCCGGTGGCTTGGGCCTCCTTGAGGGCAGTGGAGTTCATCACACCCCAGCCCCACAGCAGCACATAGTCAGGCCGAGCCTGGCGCACCTGCAGCCACGCCGCCTTTTGCTCCAGACCCGGAGCGGTCACCGGAATCAGGGGCAGGTCGAAGCCGTGCATCTTGGCCCGCTCCTGCAGCAAGGGGATAGGCTCCTTGCCAAAGGGCGAATCGTGGTAGACCAGAGCGATCTTTTTGCCCTTGAGCTTGTCCCAGCCGCCTTCCTTCTTGGCCAGGTGCTGAATCAGGATGTCGGCGCCCGTCCAGTAGCTCCCCATCAAAGGGAAGTTCCACTTGAATGCGAGGCCGTCCTGGGCGACCGACAGGCCGTAGCCCAGGGTCATCAGCGGGATCTTGTCGTTGATGACCTTGTCGGTCAGGGCGAAAGTGATGCCGGTGGACTGCGGCTCGAACAGGGTCACGCCGGGACGGCTCTTGAGGCGCTCGTAGCACTCGACGCCACGCGCGGTGTCGTAGCCGGTTTCACACTCTTCGAAGGTGATCTTGACGCCGTTGATGCCGCCATCGCGGGCGTTGACCATCTTCAGGTAATCCTGCTTGCCGTTGGCCCAGGGCGTGCCGTTGGGGCCATAGGCGCCGGTGCGATAGGACAGCAGCGGAAAGAACTGCTCCTTGGCTGCTGTGGCAGCGGCGGGCTTGGCCTGAGCCAGGGCCAGGCTGCTGCCCAGGGCAGCGACGGCCATCAGGGCGGCCGTGGCGAGCGTGCGAAGTTTCATGGTTGTCTCCTCGAGGGTGGATGAAAGGCCGGTGATCCGGTCGTGGGTTGCGGGTTGGAAATCAGTGCGGAAAGGGCCACAGGCGAAGCTTTTGCTTGCCCGTCGCCCACAGGCGCGCCAGGCCATGCGGCTCGACGATCAGGAACCAGGCAATCAGCGCGCCGAAGACCATGAACTCGGTATGCGACAGGCCGGCGGTGGAAATCTCCAGGCCCACCAAGCCGGCCAACAGCGGCAGCACCTGGCTCAGCACGATAGGCAGGATGATGATGAAGGCGGCGCCAAAGAAGCTGCCCATGATGGAGCCCATGCCCCCAATGATCACCATGAACAGCAGGCGGAAGGACATGTCCACCGAAAAGGCGGCTGGCTCCCAGGTGCCCAGGTAGACAAAGGCCCACAGGCCACCGGCCACGCCGATGATGAAGGAGCTCACCGCAAAGGCCGACAGCTTGGCGTACATGGGGCGGATGCCGATCACGGCAGCGGCCACGTCCATGTCGCGAATGGCCATCCACTCGCGCCCGACCGCGCCGCGCACCAGGTTCTTGGCCAGAAGGGCCATAACCGAGAGAAAGGCCAGGCACAGCCAATATTTGCTCTCGGCGCTCTCGATCGGAATGCCAAACACCTGCAGACCGGCGGCCGACACCGAGCCCGAATCGGAGTTGTTGGTGAGCCACTTGATGCGCAGGAACATCCAGTCGGAGAAGAACTGCGCCGCCAGCGTGGCCACCGCCAGATACAGGCCCTTGACCCGCAGCGAAGGCAGGCCAAAGAGAATGCCAAACAGGGTGGCGCACACGCCGCCGAGGAGCAGCGCCGGAATCAGGGGCATGCCGTCAATGCGCGCGAAGAAGTTGAAGGCGCCATAGGCACCCACCGCCATGAAGGCGGCCGAGCCCAGAGAGATCTGGCCGCAGTACCCGACCAGGATGTTCACCCCCAGGGCCGCCAGCGACATGATCAGGAAGGGAATCAGGATGGCGCGGAAGACGTAGTCGGTCACCAGGCCCGGGATGACGGGCAACAGGAAGGCCGCCAGCACCAGCGCCAGCACGAGGACACGGTCCTGGGTGATGGCGAAGATCTGCTGGTCGGCCTGATAAGAGGTCTTGAACTGGCCGTTTTCGCGGTAAAGCATGGTTGTTTCCCTCAGACCCGGTCGATGATCTTTTCGCCGAACAAACCCTGCGGACGAATCAGCAGGAAGCCCAAGGCCAGCACATACGCAAACCAAATCTCGATGCCGCCGCCCACCAGGGGGCCGATGTAAATCTCGGAGAGCTTCTCGCCCACGCCGATGATCAGGCCGCCGATGATGGCGCCGGGCACCGAGGTGAGGCCACCCAAAATCACCACCGGCAAGGCGCGCAGGGCCACCGTCGCCAGGGTGAACTGCACACCGAGTTTGCTGCCCCAAATCATGCCGGCCACGAGAGCCACCACGCCGGCCACGCACCAGACGATGACCCAGATGCGATTGAGCGGAATGCCAATGGACTGCGCCGCCTGGTGGTCGTCGGCCACTGCACGCAAGGCACGGCCGGTGCTGGTCTTCTGGAAGAACAGCGTGAGCAAGGCGACCATCACCGCAGCAATCGCGGCGGCAATCAGGTCTTCCTGGTTGACCATCACACCGCCCTCGAACACGCCTTCGAGCACCATCATCGGATCCTTGGGCATGCCGATATCGATGCTGTAGATGCTCGAGCCGAACAGGGTCTGGCCCAGGCCCTCGAGAAAATAGGCAATGCCCAGGGTGGCCATGAGCAGCGTTGCGCCCTCCTGGTTCACCAGGTGACGCAGCACCAGGGCCTCGACCAGCCAGGCCACCACGAACATGATGGCCCCGGCGATGACGAAGGCCAGCAGATTGGCCAGCACCTTGCTGTCCAGACCGGTCCACTGGGGAATCCACTCGGCAAAGCGCGCCATTGCGAGCGCGCCAAACAACACCATCGCCCCTTGGGCAAAGTTGAACACGCCCGAGGCCTTGAAGATCAGGACAAAGCCCAGGGCCACCAGCGAATAAAGCATGCCGGCCATCAAGCCGCCGAGCAGGGTTTCAAGAAAAAATGCCATGGTGCTTGTTCCTCAGTGCGATGTGCCGAGGTACGCACGAATCACGTCCTCGTTGTTGCGCACTTCCTCGGGCGACCCGTCGCCGATCTTCTTGCCGTAGTCGAGCACGACCACCCGGTCGGAAATATCCATCACCACGCCCATGTCGTGCTCGATCAGGACCACGGTGGTGCCGAACTCTTCGTTCACGTCGATGATGAAGCGGCACATGTCCTGCTTTTCTTCCACGTTCATGCCAGCCATCGGTTCGTCGAGCAGCAGCACCTGCGGCTCCATCGCCAGGGCGCGGCCCAGATCCACCCGCTTTTGCAGGCCGTAGGGCAGTTGGCCGACCGGCGTCTTGCGATAGGCCTGGATCTCGAGAAAGTCGATGATGCGTTCAACATGCTCGCGATGCGCAATCTCCTCGCGCAGGGCCGGCCCGATGCGCAGGGCCTGCAGAAAGAGGTTGCTCTTGATGCGCAGGTTGCGGCCGGACATGATGTTGTCCAAAACGCTCATGCCCTTGAACAGGGCCAGGTTCTGGAAGGTGCGGGCCACGCCCATCTCGGCAACCTGGCGCGAGTTCATGTCACGGAATTGCTCGCCGCGGAAGGTGATGGTGCCCTGCTGCGGGTGGTAGACCCCGTTGATGCAATTGAGCATCGAGGACTTGCCGGCGCCGTTGGGGCCGATGATGGCGCGGATCTCGTGCTCGCGGACGTTGAAGCTGATGTCGGTCAGCGCCTTCACGCCGCCGAAGGACAGCGAGATGTTCTGCACGTCGAGGATCACATCGCCGATCTGGCGGTCGGCCGTGGCGTTGGCCGTCGCAGCGGCGGCGGCGGGAGTGGAGTGGTCCATGTTCATGCGGCCGCCTTCATCGGCTGGAAGGTCTTGGCGTCGGTGATCTTCAGGTGGGCACTTACCTGGCCGGTACGGCCGTCCTCGAACTTGACCTGGGTCTCGATGAACTGCTCGGTCTTGCCGCCATAGAGGGCATCGATCAGCACGCCGTACTTGTCGGCAATGAAGCCACGCCGGACCTTGTTGGTACGGGTCAGCTCGCCGTCGTCGGCGTCGAGTTCCTTGTGCAGCACCAGGAAGCGGTGAATCTGTGAGCCCGCCAGGCGCTCGTCGGCCGCCAGGTCGGCGTTGACCTTTTCCACGCAGTCGCGAATGAGCTCGTAGACCTCGGGCTTACCCGCCAGATCGGGGTAGCCGGCGTAGGGCAGGTTGCGCTTTTCGGCCCAGTTGCCCACCGCCTCGAAGTCGATGTTGATCATGACGCAGGCCTTGTCGCGCTTGTCGCCCAGGGCCACGGCTTCTTTGATGTGCGGGAAGAACTTGAGCTTGTTCTCGATGTACTTGGGCGCGAACATCGCGCCGCTGGCCAGCGCCCCCACGTCCTTGGCGCGGTCGATGATCTTGAGGTGACCGTGGGCGTCCAGGAAGCCGGCGTCGCCGGTGCGGTACCAGCCGTCGGCGGTCTTGACCTCGGCGGTCGCCTCGGGGTTCTTGTAGTACTCGCGCAGCAGGCCAGAGGAGCGCACCAGGATCTCGCCGTTGTCGGCCACCTGGATCTCCACCCCGCGGCAGGGCACGCCCACCGTGTCGGCCTTGACCTCGTGGTCCGGCTGCATGC